>NZ_SZWX01000025.1:0-443126 GCF_005280975.1 Citrobacter sp. wls716 | reverse complement strand
TTTCAGGCTGACAAGGGGAAATTTAAAATAACTTTCCGAATGCGTGTTTTTTCACCAAAACCACCATTAACATGCCATAAAATAAGCAATTTGCCGTTTTTGCAGCCGCAATCACACTCCCTGATGGCATACTAATGAATAAGAAAAAGCGTAAGGAAGAACATTCATGCCTTTAAATGCCCAACAGATAGCTGCCCAAAAGAACCTTTCCTATGTTCTGGCAGAAAAGCTGGCTCAGAGAATATTAAAAGGTGAATACGCACCCGGCGCTATCCTGCCAGGTGAAATTGAGCTGGGCGATCAGTTTGGCGTAAGCCGAACTGCGGTAAGAGAGGCAGTTAAGACATTAACGGCTAAAGGTATGGTATTACCGCGCCCACGTATTGGTACACGCGTTATGCCGCAGGCAAACTGGAACTTCCTCGATCAGGAGCTGCTCACCTGGTGGATGACGGAAGATAATTTTCCACAGGTCATTAAACACTTTCTGGTGATGCGTATTAGCCTGGAGCCTCAAGCCTGTTCACTGGCGGCGACGATTGGTACGGCAGAGCAGAAAGCCCATCTCAATACATTAATGGAAGAGATGGTCGAGCTGAAAAGAAACTTCAGACGCGAACGTTGGATTGAAGTTGATATTGCCTGGCATGAGCACATTTATGAAATGAGCGCGAATCCATTCCTGATATCCTTCGCATCATTGTTCCATTCCGTTTATCAGACCTACTTTACGTCGATTACCTATAACGATGTGGTCAAGCTGGATTTGCACCAGGCCATTGTCGATGCAATAGAAGATAGCGATGGCGAACGCGCTTTTGCCGCCTGTCAGGCATTACTGATAGCACCGAACGAGCTCCCGGATAAATAATCTATGTCAGAAAAGAAATCGCGCAGTATGGCTGGATTGCCATGGATAGCCGCCATGGCCTTTTTTATGCAGGCATTAGATGCCACTATCCTCAACACGGCCTTACCCGCAATAGCACATAGTCTTAACCGCTCCCCGCTTGCTATGCAATCAGCCATTATCAGCTATACCCTGACAGTCGCTATGCTGATCCCGGTGAGTGGATGGTTGGCTGACAGATTCGGGACCCGGCGTGTATTTATGATTGCCGTTAGCCTGTTTACGTTGGGATCGTTGGCTTGTGCACTTTCCAGCTCATTAAGTGAACTGGTGGTTTTCCGCGTGATACAGGGTATCGGTGGCGCAATGATGATGCCTGTTGCCCGTCTGGCATTATTGCGTGCTTACCCGCGTAGCGAACTGCTCCCCGTACTTAATTTCGTGACCATGCCCGGTCTTGTTGGACCGATTTTAGGTCCGGTACTGGGTGGCGTGCTGGTAACGTGGGCCAGTTGGCACTGGATCTTCCTGATTAATATTCCCATCGGCATAGCCGGTATCTTCTATGCCCGCAAATATATGCCGAACTTCACCACACCACGCCGCGGCTTCGATATGACCGGTTTCTTTCTCTTTGGTCTAAGCCTGGTACTGTTTTCCAGCGGTGTTGAGTTGTTTGGCGAGAAACTTGTTGCCAGTTGGGTCGCACTTGGCATTATTCTCGCCAGCATTGTGCTACTGCTCGCCTACATTCGTCATGCGCGTCTCCATCCGACACCGTTGATTGCGCTTCCTATTTTTAAAACGCGAACCTTTTCTGTTGGCATCGCCGGAAACCTTGCTACTCGCCTGGGAACGGGATGCGTACCTTTCTTAATGCCACTGATGCTGCAGGTAGGCTTTGGATACCCGGCACTCATTGCCGGTTGCATGATGGCTCCGACAGCGCTGGGCTCAATTCTGGCGAAATCGATGGTGACGCAGGTACTGCGCCGGCTCGGCTACCGGACCACGCTGGTCGGTATTACAGTGTTTATCGGCCTGATGATTGCACAGTTTTCTTTGCAGTCTCCCGCCATGCCGGTCTGGATGCTAATTCTGCCACTGTTCATTTTAGGTATGGCGATGTCCACCCAGTTTACCTCAATGAATACCATTACTCTGGCCGATTTAACTGATGAGAATGCCAGCAGCGGCAACAGTGTTTTAGCCGTTACGCAGCAGCTGTCTATTAGTTTAGGGGTTGCCATTAGTGCCGCGGTTCTGCGTATCTACGAAGGTATGGAAGGAACCAATACGGTTGAACAGTTCCACTATACCTTTATTACAATGGGCGCGATCACCGTCGTATCGGCGCTGATGTTTATGCTGTTAAGAGCCAAAGATGGGCGCAATCTGATCAAAGATCGACATAAGCCTAAACCGACCCCCGCTCCATCAGAACAGGAGTAAGCTGCAAGCGCTGTTGCTGCAATGCGGGCTGTGCCATACGGTGGATTAACACATCAATGGCCAGTTCACCCAACTCATCTTTCGGTTGGTGAATAGTTGTCAGCGGCGGCGTCATATAACGCGCCAGTTCTATATCATCATAACCGACTACCGCCATATCCTGCGGGATACGCAATCCAGACTGATATAAAGCCTGATATGCTCCAACCGCCATCGCGTCATTGCCGGTAAAAACAGCCTGTGGGCGGTCTTTATGCGACAACAGCGTTTGCATAGCTTCAAACCCACCGCCAAACTCGAAGTCACCGGTGATCTCGTAACCGTCCGGGATAGCCAGCCCTGCACGCTTCATTGCCGCGCGATACCCTTCCAGGCGCAGACGCGCCGGTGTTTTATCCAGAGGGCCCGTGATGCAGGCAATGCGCGTAAACCCTTTTTCGATCAGATGTTGAGTGGCTAAATCCCCACCTAACAGGGAGTTATCCTGAATCAGATCGCTTTCACCATCAAAAGGCGACCAGTCCATCATCACGGTCGGTATAGAAGGGTAACGCTGCATGATTTCTCTGGAAGGCTGATGTGTTTCCGTGCAGAGCAGCAGCAAGCCGTCTACCCGCTTTTGCATCAACGTTTCCAGATTACGGTTCATACGCTGCTCGTCACCTTCGGTGTTGCACAGCACCAGGCTGTAACCGCGCTCAAAGCAGCTACGTTCAACACCACGAACCAGCTCAGAGTAAAAGGGATTAGTACTGGCTGTAATTAACATGCCAATAGTGCGGGTCTGATTCAGTTTGAGACTACGCGCCAACGCGGAAGGCGCATAGTTAAGCTCTTTGATTGCCGCATCAACTTTGTCAGTGATAGCCTCACTGACAAAGCGATCTTTATTAATGACGTGAGAAACCGTCGACGTGGAAACACCCGCCAGGCGGGCAACGTCCTTCATTGTAGCCAAGCGTTACCTCTGTTGACTTAAAAACGCTTCGATTTCTTCACGCCATGGAACGGAAGGCTGTGCACCTTTACGTGTGACCGCAATCGCGGCGGCAGCATGTGCAAAACGGATGGCTTCCGATAGCGGAGTCTCTTCCAGTAACGCTGTGATTAACGCACCGTTAAAGGTATCTCCGGCAGCGATAGTATCAACCGCGTCAACTTTAAAACCCGGTACTCGCTGACCTTCACCGTTTACACTGGCCCACACACCGCGACTCCCTATGGTAATCAGTACAGTATGGATCCCTTTCGCGTGCAATGCCTGCGCCGCTTTAGCTGCATCTTCATCGTTTTCTACCCGGATCCCCGTCAGCTTTTCAGCCTCGGTTTCATTCGGGGTAATAATATCCACCAGCGCCAGCAGCTCATCGGATAGTTCACGTGCCGGAGCTGGGTTAAGGGCGACCAGAGTCTTATTCTGATGCGCAATCTTTGCCGCAGCCAGAACGCTTTCGATCGGTGATTCTAATTGCATCAGTAACGCAGACGCCTGAGCAATACGGTCACGCTGTGCTTCTACCAACGCCGGAGAAAGAGCAGCATTCGCGCCGGCATGAATACCGATAACGTTCTCACCTTCGGCATTCACAAAAATCAGCGCCACACCGGTCGATTCACCCGAAATAACGCTAATCGGGGCAATATCAATATTATCGCGAGCTAACTGTTTACGAACACTTTCGCCAATATCGTCATCACCCGTACAGGCAATGAACGCGATATTCGCGCCACTACGCCCTGCAGCAACCGCCTGATTCGCGCCTTTACCGCCAAACGCCACCTGATATTGACTACCGGTTACGGTTTCACCCGGTGTCGGGAAAGAGTTAAGGTTGAGGATGTGATCGGCATTAATGCTGCCAAGAACAACGAGGTTGCCTGCGGTTTTCATGTTAGGTATTCCAAGTCAAAGTGCGCCACCGGGTTAGGGTGGCGCGTGCCCTGCTTTTCTTTTTACGCTTTCATCCTCAGAACAAGATCCAGGGATGGCGTATTTATGTCTCCATCAGGTCGCGAGCGGCCTGAATCGGTATTACTGCTTGATAACCAGCTTCAGGTCAACCGGATATTTAGCCTGAACCTTCTCGCCTTTCAGGACTTTATCCGCAGTCTCAACGCCTTTCGCGCCGATCTGATCCGGCAACTGAGCAATGGTCGCAGCCAGTTTGCCATCATTTACTGCTTTTTCGCCATCTGGAGTGCCGTCAAATCCAACCACCATCACATCAGATTTACCCGCCGTTTGCAGCGCACGCAGCGCACCCAGCGCCATTTCATCGTTCTGGGCAAATACGGCCTGCACGTCAGGATGCGCGGTCAGCAGGTTCTGCATAACGTTCAGACCTTTAGTGCGGTCGAAGTCTGCCGGCTGGCTGGCCAGTACGTTAAATTTGTGTGCCGCAACGGCCTGCTGGAAACCTTCGCCACGCTCACGCGCCGCAGACGTTCCGGCAATGCCCTGCAGTTCGATAACTTTCGCGCCTTCACCGGCTTTTTTCGCGATGTAATCACCCGCAATTTTTCCGCCCAGCACGTTATCAGACGCAATATGGCTTACCACTTCACCTTTAGACGCTACGCGGTCAAGGGTGATAACCGGAATCTTCGCCTGGTTAGCCATCTTCACGGCGTTACCCACGGCATCGGAGTCAGTTGGGTTGATCAGCAGGATTTTAGTCCCGCGAACCGTTAAGTCCTGAACGTTAGCCAGCTCTTTCGCCGGGTTGTTCTGCGAGTCCAGAATCACCAGGTTGTAACCCAGCTTATCTGCCTCTTTTTGCGCCCCATCCTTCAGGGAGACAAAGAACGGGTTATTAAGCGTGGAGACCACCAGCGCAATGGTATCTTTCGCCATCGCATTCGCGCTCACGGTGGCGCTCAGCGCAACAGCAGAAACCAGGGTAGCCAGTTTTTTCATGTTCATATTTAAGATGTCCTGTAATCGTTGTTACTGCTTTTTGTTGTCTACCAGTACCGCCAGCAAAATCACCACCGCTTTGACGATCATCTGGTAATAGGAGGATACACCTAACAAATTCAAACCATTATTGAGGAAACCAAGAATCAATGCGCCGATCAGCGTCCCAACAATGCGTCCTTTACCACCCGACAGGCTGGTACCACCTAATACCACCGCGGCGATAGCATCCAGCTCATAGCCTGTACCTGCCGTCGGTTGCGCAGAGGAAAGACGCGCCACTTCAATGATGCCCGCCAGCGAAGCCAGCAGCCCACAGAGTGAATAGACGATAATTTTGATTTTACTGACGCTGATTCCGGACAGACGCGTTGCCGCTTCGTTACCGCCCAGCGCATAGATATAACGACCCAGACGCGTGTGGTGCAGCATGTACCACGCCGCGAGGAAAACAATCCCCATAATCCACACCGGCGTAGGGATGCCTAATGGACGACCAATCCCGAACCAGCCAAACAGATCGGCATTATCAGTAAAACCGGTGTTTACCGGACTGCCGTTGGTGTAGACCATGGTCACACCGCGCAGCAGCAACATCATCACCAGGGTCGCGATAAACGCCTGTACGCGACCTTTCGCGACAATCACCCCGGTTACCGCGCCAATGGCTGCGCCGAGCGCCAGAGCCGCAGCAACAGCCACCAGCGCATTGACTTCAATCCCTACAATCGAAGCCGCAACCGCACCGGTCAGCGCCAGCAAGGAACCGACGGACAGATCGATACCCGACGTCAGGATAACCAGCGTCATGCCAACGGCCATGATGGCGTTCACCGACGTTTGCTGAAGAATGTTGAACAGGTTATTAACGGTAAAAAAGTTAGGGCTCATGGTGGAAACAATCGCGATCAGCACTAACAGAGCGATAAGCGACTTTTGCTCCAGAAGCCATGCTTTAGTGAAATAACGGCGACCAGAAACAGCCTGGGTAGTCATCTTTTTTACTCCTGATTCACGCGATTAAGCTTGCCCACAGCGGCAGCCATTAATACTTCCTGAGTGGCCTGCTCGCGAGTGAATTCACCGCCGAGATGCCCTTCATGCATAACGATAATTCGATCGCTCATGCCCAATACTTCTGGCATCTCAGAAGAGACCAGAATGATACTCAGCCCATCAGCCTTAAACTGGTTGATAAGCTGATAGATTTCTTTTTTCGCCCCAACGTCAACGCCGCGCGTCGGCTCATCGAGGATCAGGACTTTTGGACGGGTCATCAGACCGCGCGCAATCGCTACTTTCTGCTGGTTACCGCCGGAGAGCAGGCCGATAGCCTGTTCCATCGATGGCGTTTTAACATTGAACAGGCGAATAAAATCTCCCACCGCCTGCTGCTCATCTTTATGTTTAAGGCTTCCGCCTGCACGGCTGAAATAGCGCAGCGCGGTCAGTGACATGTTCTCTTTCACCGACATACCGAGCACTAAACCATCGCGTTTACGGTCTTCAGAAATATAGACGATGCCATTAGCCAGTCCATCCTGCGGCGAACGGGTGACAACTTCATGGCCATCAAGCGTGACGTAGCCGCTGGTGCGCGGCAATGCGCCGTACAAAACCTTCATCAGCTCGGTACGCCCAGCCCCCATCAACCCCGATACGCCAAGGATTTCGCCTTTACGCAGCGTGAATGACACATCGTTTACGCCAGGGCCGCACAAATTATCGACTTTCAGGCGAATATCACCCGGCGCTTTTTCCAGACGCGGGTACTGATCTTCCAGTTTACGTCCCACCATCATTTCAATCAGCGAGTCTTCGGTAAGCGATGCGACTTCACGCTCGGCAATAAACTGCCCGTCGCGAAAGACGGTTACGTCATCGCAAATCTCGAAGATCTCTTTCATACGGTGAGAAATATAGACAATGCCGCGTCCCTGGGATTTCAGTTCGCGAATGACGCGGAACAGGGATTCGGTTTCAGTATCGGTGAGGGCATCCGTCGGTTCATCCATAATGATGACCTTCGATTCAAAGCTCAGCACTTTGGCGATTTCAACCATCTGCTGATCGCCAATCGACAGCTCGCCGACCAGCCTGTCGCTTTTAAAGCGCAGATTGAGTTTGGCGAGCAGCAGATCGGCTTCGGCGTACATCTTCTTCCAGTCTATTTTGCCAAAGCGATTCACAAACTCGCGACCGAGAAAAATGTTCTCGGCAATAGTGAGTTGCGGGATCAGGTTCAGCTCCTGGTGGATGATACCGATTCCGGCTTCCTGGGAGGATTTCGGGCCGTTAAAGGTGGTCTCTTTACCCAGCCACAATAAGGAACCGGCATCACGGGTGTAGATTCCGGTCAGCACCTTCATCATGGTGGATTTGCCCGCGCCGTTTTCGCCCACCAGCGCCATTACGCGGCCTGGGTAGACATTCAGCGCGGCGCCGGATAGCGCTTTTACGCCCGGGAACGCTTTATCGATCCCTTTGAGTTGCAGTAATGCGTTCATGATGGCCTCAGAACGTGACGCCAGCACAGAGAATGATATTCGCATACGGAGAACATTCTCCGCTGCGAATTACCGCCTGACTGTCTGCGGTTTGTTTTTTGAATTGTTCATGCGTGGTGTAACGAATTTCTATGGTGTTTCCCTGGTGTTGTTGCAGTTGCTCAATGTGACTGAGCAACGTTTCGTGGAGTTGCGGATTATGTTGTTTAATTTCCGACGCGAGAATGGCCGCCTCGACCTGCATTTCACGTGTAACCACATCCAATACCTGCATAAAAGAAGGTACGCCCTGGGTTAATGCCATATCGATACGCGTTGTGCTGTTCGGGATGGGTAAACCTGCATCACACACCACCAGCGTATCGGTATGCCCCAGACGGGAGATCACCGATGAAATTTCAGAGTTGAGTACCGTGCCTTTCTTCATTTTCTTTCCCCACTAGCGAAACGTTTCGCTGAAGATAAGTGTAGTTCGAAGAGTGGACAGAAAACCACCGCGACGTTACGAAAATGTGATCACCATCGAAACGTTTCGCAAGGATTATCATGAGATGAAAAGAAAACTGAGAGGGGTCAAACAAAACGCCCCCTTTCACGATGAAAGAGGGCGTTAACAACATTAAATCTCGACCTGCGTACCGAGTTCAATAACCCGGTTCGGTGGGATTTCAAACTGGTCCGGCGCGCGCAGCGCATTGCGCTGTAGCAGCAGATACAGCTTGCCGCGCAGGCGCAGATACCATGGTCGTTTGCCGACAATCAACGACTCGTGCGACATGAAGAAGGAGGTTTCCATCATCCGACAGCTTAAGCCTTCCAGACCGCAGCGGTGGAACACTTCTTCAACGTTTGGCGTTTCACGCCAACCGTAGCTGGCCACCACGCGCCAGAAGGTAGGCGACAATTGCTCAATCTGCACTCTACGTACATTGTGTACATAGGGCGCGTCTTCCGTACGCAGCGTCAGCAGAATAACGCGTTCATGCAGCACCTTGTTATGTTTCAGGTTATGCAGCAGCGCAAACGGGATGACGTTCAACGCACGGGACATATACACCGCCGTTCCTGGCACGCGCACCGGTGGGGATTTCTCCAGCGACGCAATCATCGCCTCCAGAGAGTTACCGTGCTCATGCATGCGACGCAACAGACGGAAGCGTTCGCTTTTCCAGGTCGTCATAATAGTGAACATCACCAGACCCAGCGAGAGCGGCAACCAGCCGCCTGAAACGAGCTTATCGAGGTTTGCAGAGAACAACGGAACATCGATGCACAGGAACGCAACCAGGATCAGGAAGACAAAGTATTTATTCCAGTGCCAGTTTTGCCGCGCCACGGTCGTCGACAGAATGGACGTCAGTACCATCGTTCCCGTTACCGCAATACCGTACGCAGCAGCCAGATTACTGGAGTGCTCAAAGCTCACAATCACGATAACCACGGCGAAATAAAGCATCCAGTTTACGAAAGGAATATAGATCTGACCCGATTCCATTTCTGAAGTATGGATAATCCGCATCGGCGATAAATACCCCAGACGCACAGCCTGGCGCGTCAGTGAGAATACGCCGGAAATAACCGCCTGCGAAGCGATTACCGTCGCCAGCGCGGCAAGGATCAGCAGCGGAATCAGCGCCCAGTCCGGTGCCAGCAGGAAGAACGGGTTTTTGATCGCTTCGGGATGCTTTAACAGCAATGCACCCTGACCAAAATAGTTCAAAACCAGCGAAGGCAATACGACGGAGAACCATGCAAGGCGAATCGGTAACTTACCGAAGTGGCCCATATCCGCATACAGCGCTTCAACACCGGTAATCGACAGCACCACCGCGCCCAGCGCAATAAAGGACAGCGTTTTGAATTCCAGGAAGAAATGAACAGCCCAATACGGATTTAGGGCATGCAACACTTCCGGATTTGCAATAATGCTGCGTACACCCAGCACGGCAAGTACCAGGAACCATATCAGCATAATCGGCGCAAACAGCTTACCGACCATGCCGGTACCGTGTTTTTGAATCAAAAACAGCAGGGTAAGTACGATAATAGAGAGAGGAACAATCCAGGTGTCCAGTTGTGGAGCAATAATCTCCAGACCTTCAATCGCCGACATCACCGAAATGGCTGGCGTAATCACCACCTCGCCATAGAAAAAGCTGCCGCCAATCAATCCCATAATCACCAGCATCGAGGTCGTTCGCGCCGACGTATTACGCCCGGCCAACGACATCAGCGTCAGGATCCCGCCTTCCCCGGCGTTATCAGCACGCATAACAAATGACAGATATTTAACGGAAACAACCAGGATCAGCAGCCAGAAAATCAGCGAGAGAAAACCAAACACGGCATCACGTTCAACGCCAAAACCAAACTGCCCGGACAAACATTCACGAAGCGTATAAAGTGGGCTGGTACCAATATCACCGTAGACAACCCCAATGGCCGCGAGGGTAATCGCAGACAATGATTGCTTATTATCAGTGCTCATAGACTCGTCTTTCGTTTATACACATCATCGTTCAGGCTACCTCCGCGTTGGCTGCATTCGTTATTCCGCCCATCCCAGGGAATAACTCCATTGCCGCCTTGGTGCAGCTTGATTGATATGGTGTATATATAAGAAATGTGTGCGTCGTCCCTTGGCCCACAAAAAGGCGCACAGTATGCACGATTAATCGCAAAATCGTACCCCTAAATGAGACCAGATTAATCTGGCTCAAAGAAAAATAAACGCGCCTTCAGTCTATTACAGCCCAGGGGCTAAACATCTATACTCGCTGTTTAACGCGGTACATTTGGCGAAAGGACGCCACTTCATTATGGCTCACCCACATTTATTAGCGGAAAGAATTTCCCGTCTGAGCAATGCGCTGGAAAAGGGACTTTATGAACGTAGTCACGCCATTCGCCTTTGTCTGCTGGCCGCGCTCAGCGGCGAGAGCGTCTTCTTATTAGGCCCTCCAGGGATAGCGAAAAGCTTAATCGCTCGCCGACTGAAGTTTGCCTTTAAAAATGCCCGTGCTTTCGAATATCTGATGACGCGCTTCTCGACACCTGAAGAGGTCTTTGGCCCGCTATCCATTCAGGCGCTTAAAGACGAAGGTCGCTATGAGCGCTTAACAGCAGGCTATCTTCCTGAAGCCGAAATTGTTTTTCTCGATGAAATCTGGAAAGCAGGCCCGGCCATTCTCAACACCCTGCTAACCGCTATTAACGAACGCCACTTCCGCAACGGCGCACACGAGGAGAAAATCCCGATGCGCCTGCTGGTCGCGGCCTCCAACGAACTACCTGAAGCAGACAGCAGCCTGGAAGCATTGTACGACCGTATGCTGATTCGCCTGTGGCTGGATAAAGTACAGGACAAGGCCAACTTCCGGTCCATGCTGTTAAGCCAGCAGGATGAAAGTGACAACCCCGTTCCAACAACGTTACAAGTGACCGATGAAGAGTACTACCAGTGGCAAAAAGACATTGGCAAAATCACGCTTCCCGATCGTGTATTTGAATTGATTTTCACCCTGCGCCAGCAACTGGATGCGCTACCGAACGCCCCCTACGTGTCCGATCGTCGCTGGAAAAAAGCAATCCGCTTACTCCAGGCCAGCGCCTTCTTTAGCGGGCGCGATGCCGTTGCGCCTATCGACCTTATTCTGCTGAAAGATTGCCTGTGGTATGACGCGCAAAGCCTGAATCTGATGCAGCAACAAATCGAAATATTGATGACCGGGCACGCCTGGCAGCAGCAGGCAATGTTGACTCGCCTTGGGGCAATAATGCAGCGCCGCATCCAGCTACAGCAGCAGCAAAGTGATAAAACGGCCTTCACGGTAATTCGTCAGGGTGGAATGTTCAGCCGCCGTCCTCATTATGATTTACCGCCGGAAGCCAACACTTCCGTACTGACGCTGCTACTGCAAAAACCCCTAAAACTGCACGATATGGAGGTTATCCATATTGCCTTTGAACGCGGCGCTCTGGAGCAGTGGCTGACTAAAGGCGGTGAGATCCGCGGAAAATTAAACGGGATCGGATTTGCCCAGACGCTGAATATGGAAGTCGACAGCGCTCAGCACCTGGTCGTGCGCGACGTCAGTTTGCAAGGTTCTCGCCTGGCACTACCCGGCGCATCAGAAGAAAGCATGCCCAGTGAGATAAAGCAGCAACTTGAAGCGCTCGACAACGAATGGCACCAGCAGCACAGCGAATTTAGTGAACAGCAAAAATGTCTGTTTATTCATAGTGACTGGTTAGGCCGCATTGAAGCCAGCCTGCAGGACGTCGGTACACAGATCCGACAGGCACAACAATGCTGACCCTTGATACGCTAAATATCATGCTGGCGGTCGGCGAAGAGGGGATGATTGAAGAGATGATCATCGCACTGCTGGCTTCCCCGCAGATGGCGGTCTTTTTCAAAAAATTTCCCCGGCTAAAAAAAGCGATTACTGACGATGTTCCCCGCTGGCGCGAAGCGTTACGTAACCGCCTCAAAGATACCCACGTACCGCCGGAGCTCACAGAAGAGGTCATGTGCTATCAGCAAAGTCAGCTCCTCTCCACTCCGCAGTTTATCGTCCAGCTACCGCAAATCTTAGCGCTCCTGCACCGACTCCACTCGCCATGGGCTGGGCAAGCGCAGCAACTGGTTGATGACAACAGTACTTTTACGCCCGCACTGCATACACTCTTTCTCCAGCGCTGGCGCCTGAGCCTGGTGGTGCAAACCACCACGCTTAATCAGCAGCTACTGGAAGAAGAACGCGAACAGTTGCTCAGTGAAGTGCAGGAACGGATGACGCTCAGTGGCCAACTGGAACCTGTGCTGGCGGAAAATGACAACGCAGCGGGTCGTTTGTGGGATATGAGCGCGGGCCAAATCAAGCGCGGTGATTATCAGTTGATGGTGAAATACGGTGAATTTCTGACGCAACAACCCGAACTCCAGCGCCTGGCCGAGCAGTTAGGTCGTTCCAGAGAGGCGAAATCCGTGCCGCGTAAAGATGCGCCAATGGAAACCTTCCGTACCCTGGTGCGCGAACCGGCAACAGTCCCGGAGCAGGTGGATGGCATCCAGCAAAGTGACGATATCCTGCGCCTGCTACCGCCAGAACTGGCCACGTTGGGCATTACCGAACTGGAATACGAGTTCTACCGCCGGCTGGTGGAAAAGCAGCTCCTGACATACCGCCTGCATGGAGAAGCCTGGCGCGAGAAAGTCACGGAGCGGCCGGTTATCCACCAGGATTTTGACGAGCAGCCTCGTGGGCCCTTTATTGTCTGTGTCGATACCTCGGGTTCGATGGGCGGATTTAACGAACAGTGTGCGAAAGCCTTTTGCCTGGCGCTAATGCGCGTCGCCCTTGCCGATAACCGGCGCTGTTTCATTATGCTGTTTTCAACAGAAGTCGTGCGCTATGAGCTATCCGGTCCGGAGGGTATCGAACAGGCGATCCGTTTTTTAAGTCAGCGCTTTCGCGGCGGTACAGATATCGCCAGCTGTTTTCGCGCCATTATTGAACGCATGCAGGGTCGGGAATGGTTTGATGCCGATGCGGTGGTGATCTCAGATTTTATCGCTCAGCGATTACCTGATGAAGTTGTCAATAAAGTGGGGGAATTGCAGCGAGTGCACCAGCATCGTTTTCATGCTGTGGCGATGTCAGCACATGGCAAACCCGGCATCATGCGCATTTTCGATCATATCTGGCGCTTTGATACCGGGATGCGAAGCCGCCTGCTCAGACGCTGGCGGCGTTAATTTTTACAGCAGAGATGCGACGCTTTCACGGACCTGTGCAGGCCACACACCGCACTGAACCTGGCCAATGTGCGGCAACTGCAGCAGCAGCATCGTCAGGCGTGACTGCCCAATACCGCCACCAATGGTCTGCGGCATTTCACCGCGCAGCAGTGCCTGGTGCCACTCCAGACTCAGGCGATCTTCATCTCCGGTCAGAGCAAGCTGGTGTTTCAGCGCATCGGCATCCACGCGGATCCCCATAGAAGACAGTTCAAACGCATCTTCCAGTACCGGGTTCCAGACCAGAATATCACCGTTCAAACCGGCATGACCCAGTTCGGACGCTGAACTCCAGTCATCATAATCCGGAGCACGAACGTCATGACGGTGGCCGTCACTAAGTTTGCCGCCGATCCCGACCAGGAACACCGCGCCCAGCTCTTTTGCAATCGCACGTTCACGACCTTTTGCGTCAAGATCCGGATAACGAGATAACAGCTCCTGGCTATGCACAAAGTGGATCTGCTCTGGCAGGAACGGTGCCAGACCAAATTCTTTGCTTACCGCAGCTTCGGTGGCCTTAATTCCCGCCCAGATAGCCTCTACCGTGCTTTTCAGAGTGGAAAATTGACGCTCACCGTCGCCCATCACGCGCTCCCAGTCCCACTGATCAACATACACTGAGTGCAGCGGGGAGAGGCGATCTTCATCGGGACGCAGGGCCTTCATGTGCGTGTACAGCCCTTCGCCTGCGCTAAAGTCGTGTTGTCCTAACGTTTGACGCTTCCACTTCGCCAGGGAATGAACCACTTCGAATTGAGCGTCCGGCAATGCTTTAACCTTCACCTGCACCGCTTTTTCACAGCCCGACAAGTTATCCTGCGTGCCATCTCCTACGCGGCTGAGGATCGGTGCCTGAACTTCGATCAGACCTAAACGCTCTTCCAGCTGGCGAGAAAAATGAGATTTTACGAAGCTAATTTGACGTTGTTTGGCAATGTAAGCGGTTTTCATTATGTGTACTCCTGTGTCCTGTTGCCTATGATTAAGCAACAGAATGGAGGTAATATTCAATAATCCACAAACAAAAAGCCGACTTCAATTTTGATTCGTTAAAAATAACGTCTAAAATAGAGTGAATCATTAATCTACATAAGAAAAACCTATGGAAAATTATCAGATCGACAATCTGGACCGCGGCATTCTTGACGCCCTGATGGAAAATGCCCGTACCGCCTACGCTGAATTAGCTAAACAGTTCGGCGTCAGCCCGGGGACAATTCACGTTCGTGTAGAAAAGATGAAGCAGGCTGGGATTATTACCGGCGCGCGAATTGATGTCAGTCCAAAACAACTGGGTTATGACGTCGGCTGCTTTATCGGCATTATCCTGAAAAGTGCAAAAGACTATCCGTCAGCGCTGGCCAGACTGGAAAGTCTCGATGAAGTGACCGAGGCGTATTACACCACCGGGCACTACAGCATCTTTATTAAGGTAATGTGTAAATCTATCGATGCCCTGCAACAGGTACTTATCAACAAGATCCAAACAATTGATGAAATTCAGTCCACTGAAACCTTGATCGTCTTGCAGAACCCGATCATGCGTACCATCAAGCCATGATCGCTTTTTTTAATCCCCTATTTTTCCACAGGTAGATCCCAACTCGCTCACAGCGTACAATGCTGCCTCTTCATCGAGGTAGCGATCAATGGCAGATATCACTCTTATCAGCGGCAGCACGCTTGGCAGTGCGGAATATGTAGCAGAACATCTGGCAGAAAAGCTGGATGACGCCGGTTTTTCCAGCGAAATACTGCATGGACCGATGCTCGACGAGGTTCCGACTCAAGGGGTTTGGCTGGTTATCAGCTCAACGCACGGTGCGGGAGACATTCCGGATAACCTGCAACCTTTATATGACGCATTGCGTGAGCAGAAACCGGATCTTTCGCAGGTACGCTTTGGTGCCATCGGCATTGGTAGCCGCGAATATGACACGTTCTGCGGTGCGATTGACAAGCTGGAAGCTGAACTGAAGGCCTGCGGGGCGAAACAGATCGGTGAAACGCTCAGGATCAACGTACTGGAACATGAGATTCCGGAAGATCCGGCAGAGATTTGGCTGGGATCCTGGCATCCATTGCTCAGAGATTTGTAAAGATCGTACTTTTTTATGTGGATAACTCTGGTTAAAAGCTTGGATCAACCGGTAGTTATCCAAAGAATAACTGTTGTTCAGTTTTTGAGTTGTGTATAACCCTTCATTCTGATCCCAGCTTATACGGACCAGGATCACCGATCATTCACAGCTAATGATCCTCAACAACCCGTTGATCTTATTCAAAGGATCGCCCTTATCCACAGATAGTTGCGATCCTAATAAGAGATCACAATAAAACAGATCTCTAAATAAAAAGATCTTCTTTTTAATACCCAGGATCCGAGGTCTTTCTCCATCGACTAAAGTTGAGTAGAATCCACGGCCCGGGCTTCAATCCATTTTCACACCGCGTTATGCGAGGCAATTACCATGTTTTATCAGGATCCTTTTGACGTCATCATCATTGGCGGGGGTCATGCAGGCACCGAGGCTGCAATGGCCGCGGCGCGAATGGGTCAACAGACCCTGCTGTTGACACACAATATCGACACTCTGGGACAGATGAGCTGTAACCCGGCGATTGGCGGCATTGGGAAGGGACACCTGGTAAAAGAAGTGGATGCACTTGGCGGCCTGATGGCAACCGCAATTGACCATGCTGGTATCCAGTTTAGAATACTAAACGCCAGCAAAGGCCCGGCAGTTCGCGCCACCCGTGCTCAGGCGGATCGCGTGCTCTATCGTCAGGCTGTACGTACTGCGTTGGAGAACCAGCCGAATCTGATGATCTTCCAGCAAGCGGTTGAAGATCTGATTGTTGAAAACGATCGTGTTGTCGGTGCAGTGACTCAGATGGGTCTGAAGTTCCGTGCCAAAGCGGTTGTATTAACCGTAGGGACTTTCCTCGACGGGAAAATTCACATTGGTCTGGACAACTACAGCGGTGGCCGTGCTGGCGATCCGCCGTCTATCCCACTGTCACGTCGCCTGCGTGAGCTACCGCTGCGCGTTAGCCGTCTGAAAACCGGCACACCGCCGCGTATAGATGCGCGTACCATCGATTTCAGCGTACTTGGCCAGCAAAACAGCGATAACCCAATGCCGGTCTTTTCGTTCCTTGGCGATGTTTCTCAACATCCGCGCCAGATGCCGTGCTACATCACGCATACTAACGAGAAAACCCATGATGTGATCCGTAATAACCTCGATCGTAGCCCGATGTATGCTGGCGTGATCGAAGGTATCGGCCCACGTTACTGCCCGTCGATCGAAGACAAAGTGATGCGCTTTGCCGATCGTAACCAGCACCAGATCTTCCTTGAACCGGAAGGACTGACGTCTAACGAAATTTACCCGAACGGTATTTCCACCAGCCTGCCGTTTGACGTGCAGATGCAAATTGTCCGCTCCATGCAGGGGATGGAAAATGCCAAAATTGTCCGTCCTGGCTATGCTATTGAGTATGATTTCTTCGATCCACGCGATCTGAAGCCAACCCTGGAAAGTAAGTTCATTCAAGGTCTGTTCTTTGCTGGTCAGATTAACGGTACAACCGGTTACGAAGAAGCCGCTGCGCAAGGTTTGCTGGCGGGTCTGAACGCCGCACGCTTGTCCGCTGACAAAGAGGGGTGGGCACCTGCGCGTTCTCAGGCCTATCTTGGTGTGCTGGTGGATGACCTGTGTACGCTGGGCACCAAAGAACCGTACCGCATGTTTACTTCGCGTGCAGAATACCGTTTGATGCTGCGCGAAGATAACGCCGATCTCCGTCTGACCGAAATTGGTCGTGAACTGGGTCTGGTGGGGGATGAACGCTGGGCGCGCTTCAATGAAAAACTGGAACGCATCGAACAAGAACGCCAGCGTCTGAAATCTACCTGGGTGAACCCGCTTGCCGAATCTGCAGCAGAAGTGAATGCTCACCTGGCTACGCCTCTGTCACGCGAGGCCAGTGGTGAAGATCTGCTGCGTCGTCCGGACATGACCTATGCACAGCTGACGTCATTGTCTGTATTTGCCCCCGCGCTTGATGATCCTCAGGCGGCTGAACAGGTTGAGATTCAGGTTAAGTACGAAGGTTATATTGCCCGTCAGCAGGATGAAATCGAAAGACAACAGCGTAACGAGAATACGTTGCTGCCTGCGACTCTGGATTATCGTCAGGTTTCCGGTTTGTCGAATGAAGTTATTGCCAAGCTGAACGATCACAAACCGGTGTCAATCGGCCAGGCATCGCGCATTTCAGGTGTCACGCCTGCCGCCATCTCCATTCTGCTGGTTTGGCTGAAAAAACAAGGTATGCTGCGCCGTAGCGCTTAATCACACTATTTGGGCGGGGGCGTTTCGCTTGCCCGCCCTGCAAATTTGTCGACCCGATACGCTATAGCTTATCGGGTCATTGATTATTAACAGGTAACGACCGTGCTCAACAAACTCTCTCGTCTGCTGGCTGATGCTGGTATTTCTCTTACCGATCACCAGAAAAATCAGCTGATTGCGTATGTCGATATGCTGCACAAATGGAATAAAGCGTACAACCTGACATCGGTGCGGGATCCCAACGAAATGCTGGTGCGCCATATTCTGGACAGCATTGTTGTCGCCCCCCATCTGCAAGGCGAGCGTTTTATTGATGTCGGCACGGGACCGGGCTTACCAGGAATTCCTCTTTCTATCGTGCGTCCTGAGGCGCATTTTACTCTGCTGGATAGTCTGGGAAAACGCGTACGTTTTCTGCGTCAGGTACAACATGAACTTAAACTGGATAACATCACTCCAGTGCAAAGCAGGGTAGAAGAATTCCCTTCCGAGCCGCCTTTTGATGGCGTGATAAGTCGTGCTTTTGCGTCTCTTAACGACATGCTGAGCTGGTGCCACCATTTACCTGGTCAAAACGGGCGTTTTTATGCTTTAAAAGGGCAATTACCGGAAGATGAGATCGCCACATTGCCTGCGGCGTTCAGCGTCGAATCAGTTGTAAAATTACGGGTTCCACAACTGGATGGTGAGCGTCATTTGGTGGTTATTAAGCCAAACAAAATTTAATTTTTATCAAAAAAAATAGAAAAAAAACGGCTCTTCAGGTGTTAAAAGTCATAGGGAATAGTGTGGTTAAATGTCGTTACATTTCACTAATGTCTTACGGTTTTGCATCATAACTATAACGTACCGTTTTTTGTTAAAAGTGAAACAAGTCAACTGTGAAAATATCAGCCTGCTAAAAATAGAATCAAAGAATCACCGCTTGTGTTAATTTTTTATTATAAATGTCAATGGGTGGTTTTTTTGTTGTTATTCGCTATTTTTAAAACAGTAACGGATTTTAGGCTTAAATATCAAAAAGTTGAAATGGCATCATTTGCCAAGTAAATAAATAGTGCAGGGGCGAATATGCTTAATATGTGATCTGGTGCACGCTTTGCAGCCAGTGTTTACGCGGCTTTTGCAGTTTTGCATGATCGTTCACAGTTTGCCGAAAAGTAATAAATGTGGCCTGGAGAAAAATATTTAAACATTTATTCACTTTTTAGCTACTTATTGTTTGAAATCACGAAGCCGCACCGTATAATTTGACCGCTTTTTGATGCTTGACTCTAAGCCATAAAGAACGTTTTATACGACACGCGGCATACCTCGAAGGGAGCAGGAGTAAAAACGTGATGTCTATGTCGCTCTTGAGTCGAAACGTTGCTCGTAAGCTTTTGCTCACACAGCTTCTGGCGGTAATAGCAAGTGGATTGCTGTTTAGCCTCAAAGACCCTTTCTGGGGCATCTCCGCATTGTGCGGGGGATTGGCAGTGTTACTGCCTAATATGTTGTTTATGATATTTGCCTGGCGTCACCAGGCACATACACCAGCAAAGGGCCGAGTGGCCTGGACGTTCGCTTTCGGCGAAGCCTTCAAGGTGTTAGCTATGCTGGTTTTGCTTGTGGTGGCGTTGGCGGTTTTGAAGGCGGTGTTCTTACCGCTGATCGTTACGTGGGTTTTGGTGCTGGTGGTTCAGATACTGGCACCGGCTGTAATTAACAACAAAGGGTAAAAGGCATCATGGCTTCTGAAAATATGACGCCGCAGGAATACATAGGGCACCATCTGAATAACCTTCAGTTGGACCTGCGTACTTTCTCGCTGGTAGATCCGCATAACCCCCCAGCCACCTTCTGGACGCTCAATATTGACTCCATGTTCTTCTCGGTGGTGCTGGGTCTGTTGTTCCTGCTTATGTTCCGTAGCGTTGCTAAAAAGGCAACCAGCGGCGTACCAGGGAAATTTCAGACCGCGATTGAGCTGGTAATCGGCTTTGTTCATGGCAGTGTCAAAGACATGTACCATGGCAAAAGCAAGGTTATCGCACCGCTTGCCCTGACGATCTTCGTTTGGGTCTTCCTGATGAACCTGATGGATTTACTGCCAATCGACCTGCTGCCGTATATTGCTGAGCATATACTGGGCCTGCCGGCGCTGCGCGTGGTTCCGTCTGCGGACGTAAACATCACCCTGTCGATGGCGCTGGGCGTGTTTATCCTGATTCTGTTCTACAGCATCAAAATGAAAGGCATCGGCGGCTTCGCGAAAGAGTTGACGCTGCAGCCGTTCAATCACTGGGCGTTCATTCCTGTCAACTTAATCCTTGAAGGGGTAAGCCTGCTGTCCAAACCAGTTTCTCTTGGTCTGCGACTGTTCGGCAACATGTACGCTGGTGAGCTGATTTTCATTCTGATTGCTGGTCTGTTGCCGTGGTGGTCACAGTGGATTCTGAATGTGCCGTGGGCCATTTTCCACATACTGATTATCACGCTGCAAGCCTTCATCTTCATGGTTCTGACGATTGTCTATCTGTCGATGGCGTCTGAAGAGCATTAATTTACCAACACTACTACGTTTTAACTGAAACAAACTGGAGACTGTCATGGAAAACCTGAATATGGATCTGCTGTACATGGCTGCCGCTGTGATGATGGGTCTGGCGGCAATCGGTGCTGCGATCGGTATCGGCATCCTCGGGGGTAAATTCCTGGAAGGCGCAGCGCGTCAACCTGATCTGATTCCTCTGCTGCGTACTCAGTTCTTTATCGTTATGGGTCTGGTGGATGCTATCCCGATGATCGCTGTAGGTCTGGGTCTGTACGTGATGTTCGCTGTCGCGTAGTAAGCGTTGCTTGAATTAAGAGCAATATCAGAACGTTAACTAGATAGAGGCATTGTGCTGTGAATCTTAACGCAACAATCCTCGGCCAGGCCATCGCGTTTGTCCTGTTCGTTCTGTTCTGCATGAAGTACGTATGGCCGCCATTAATGGCAGCCATCGAAAAACGTCAAAAAGAAATTGCTGACGGTCTTGCTTCTGCTGAACGAGCACATAAGGATCTTGACCTTGCAAAGGCCAGCGCGACTGACCAGCTGAAAAAAGCGAAGGCGGAAGCTCAGGTAATTATCGAGCAGGCAAACAAACGCCGCGCTCAGATCCTGGACGAAGCTAAAACTGAAGCAGAGCAGGAACGTACTAAAATCGTGGCACAAGCGCAGGCGGAAATTGACGCCGAGCGTAAACGTGCTCGCGAAGAGCTGCGTAAGCAAGTTGCTGTCCTGGCTGTTGCTGGCGCCGAGAAGATCATCGAACGTTCCGTGGATGAAGCTGCTAACAGCGACATCGTGGACAAACTTGTCGCTGAACTGTAAGGAGGGAGGGGCTGATGTCTGAATTTATTACGGTAGCTCGCCCCTACGCCAAAGCAGCTTTTGACTTTGCCGTTGAGCACCAAAGCGTTGACCGTTGGCAGGATATGCTGACGTTTGCCGCTGAGGTGACGAAGAACGAACAAATGGCAGAGCTTCTCTCTGGCGCGCTGGCGCCGGAAACGCTCGCTGAGTCGTTTATCGCAATCTGCGGTGAGCAGTTGGACGAAAATGGCCAGAACCTGATTAAGGTAATGGCTGAAAATAACCGTCTTAATGCGCTCCCGGATGTTCTTGAGCAGTTTATTCACCTGCGTGCAGCCAGTGAGGCTATCTCTGAGGTAGAAGTCACTTCTGCCAATGCACTGAGTGATGAACAGCTTACGAAGATTAGTGCAGCGATGGAAAAACGTCTGTCACGCAAAGTTAAGCTGAATTGCAAAATCGATAAGTCTGTAATGGCAGGCGTAATCATCCGTGCGGGTGATATGGTCATTGATGGCAGCGTACGCGGCCGTCTTGAGCGCCTTGCAGACGTCTTGCAGTCTTAAGGGGACTGGAGCATGCAACTGAATTCCACCGAAATCAGCGAACTGATCAAGCAGCGCATTGCTCAGTTCAGTGTTGTGAGTGAAGCTCACAACGAAGGTACTATTGTTTCTGTAAGTGACGGTGTTATCCGCATCCACGGTCTTGCTGACTGTATGCAGGGGGAAATGATCTCTCTGCCGGGTAACCGTTATGCTATCGCACTGAACCTGGAGCGCGACTCCGTAGGTGCAGTTGTGATGGGTCCATACGCTGACCTCGCCGAAGGCATGAAGGTTAAGTGTACGGGTCGTATTCTGGAAGTTCCGGTTGGCCGTGGCCTGCTGGGTCGTGTGGTGAACACTCTGGGTTCCCCGATTGACGGTAAAGGTCCGGTTGATAACGATGGCTTCTCGCCAATCGAAGTTATCGCACCAGGCGTAATCGAACGTCAGTCCGTAGATCAGCCGGTACAGACCGGTTATAAATCCGTTGATGCCATGATCCCAATCGGTCGTGGTCAGCGTGAGTTGATCATCGGTGACCGTCAGACCGGTAAAACCGCGATGGCAATCGATGCCATCATCAACCAGCGTGACTCCGGCATCAAATGTGTGTACGTGGCTATCGGCCAGAAAGCGTCCACCATTTC
Organism: Citrobacter sp. wls716; assembly: GCF_005280975.1. Taxonomy (NCBI): domain Bacteria; kingdom Pseudomonadati; phylum Pseudomonadota; class Gammaproteobacteria; order Enterobacterales; family Enterobacteriaceae; genus Citrobacter; species Citrobacter sp. wls716. The sequence goes on along the minus strand of NZ_SZWX01000025.1, from coordinate 420,695 downwards.
TAACGTGGTTCGTAAACTGGAAGAACACGGCGCACTGTCCAACACCATCGTTGTTGTGGCGACCGCGTCTGAATCTGCTGCACTGCAATATCTGGCACCTTATGCTGGTTGCGCAATGGGCGAATACTTCCGTGACCGCGGTGAAGATGCACTGATCGTTTATGATGACCTGTCCAAACAGGCTGTTGCTTACCGTCAGGTTTCCCTGCTGCTCCGTCGTCCACCAGGACGTGAAGCATTCCCGGGCGACGTATTTTACCTCCACTCCCGTCTGCTTGAACGTGCTTCCCGCGTTAACGCGGAATACGTTGAGAAATTCACCAATGGTGAAGTTAAAGGTAAAACTGGCTCCCTGACCGCTCTGCCGATTATCGAAACCCAGGCGGGTGACGTTTCCGCGTTCGTTCCGACCAACGTAATTTCCATTACCGATGGTCAGATCTTCCTGGAAACCAACCTGTTCAACTCCGGTATTCGTCCGGCAGTTAACCCGGGTATCTCCGTATCCCGTGTAGGTGGCGCAGCGCAGACCAAGATCATCAAGAAACTGTCCGGTGGTATCCGTACCGCGCTGGCACAGTATCGTGAACTGGCAGCGTTTTCTCAGTTCGCTTCCGACCTTGACGAAGCTACGCGTAAGCAGCTGAGCCACGGTCAGAAAGTAACTGAACTGCTGAAGCAGAAACAGTATGCCCCAATGTCTGTTGCACAGCAGGGCGTGGTGCTGTTTGCGGCTGAACGCGGTTACCTCGAAGATGTGGAACTGGCGAAAATCGGTAGCTTCGAAGCCGCTCTGCTGGCTTACGTTGACCGTGATCACGCTCCGCTGATGCAAGAGATTAACCAGTCCGGTGGCTATAACGATGAAATCGAAGGCAAGCTGAAAGCTATCCTCGATTCCTTCAAAGCAACCCAGTCCTGGTAACGTCTGGCGGTCTGTCTTAGGGCGGACCGCAAGGCATTGAGGAGAAGCTCATGGCCGGCGCAAAAGAGATACGTAGTAAGATCGCAAGCGTCCAGAACACGCAGAAGATCACTAAAGCGATGGAGATGGTCGCCGCTTCCAAAATGCGTAAATCGCAGGATCGCATGGCGGCCAGCCGTCCTTATGCAGAGACCATGCGCAAAGTGATTGGTCACCTTGCGAATGGTAATCTGGAATATAAGCACCCTTACCTGGAAGAACGCGACGTTAAGCGCGTGGGCTACCTGGTGGTGTCGACCGACCGTGGTCTGTGCGGTGGCTTGAACATTAACCTGTTCAAAAAGCTGCTGGCGGATATGAAAACATGGTCCGATAAAGGCGTTCAGTGCGACATCGCAATGATCGGCTCTAAGGGCGTGTCTTTCTTTAATTCCGTAGGCGGTAACGTGGTTGCTCAGGTAACCGGTATGGGGGATAACCCTTCCCTGTCCGAACTGATCGGCCCGGTTAAAGTGATGCTGCAGGCCTATGATGAAGGTCGTCTGGACAGACTGTACGTTGTCAGCAACAAATTTATTAACACCATGTCTCAGGTTCCTACTCTCACTCAACTGCTGCCTTTACCGGCTTCAGAAGATGAAGAGTTAAAACAAAAAGCCTGGGATTACCTGTATGAACCAGACCCGAAACCGCTGCTGGATACCCTGCTGCGTCGTTACGTTGAATCTCAGGTTTATCAGGGCGTGGTAGAAAACCTGGCCAGCGAGCAGGCCGCACGTATGGTGGCGATGAAAGCCGCGACCGACAATGGCGGCAGCCTGATTAAAGAGCTGCAGTTGGTATACAACAAAGCTCGTCAGGCCAGCATTACTCAGGAACTCACCGAAATCGTCGGTGGTGCATCCGCGGTATAACCAGGTTAATTCGTAGAGGATTCAAGATGGCTACTGGAAAAATTGTCCAGGTAATCGGCGCCGTGGTTGACGTCGAATTCCCTCAGGATGCCGTACCGCGCGTGTACGATGCTCTTGAGGTTATGAATGGTAAAGAGAGCCTGGTGCTGGAAGTTCAGCAGCAGCTCGGCGGCGGTATCGTACGTACCATCGCCATGGGTTCTTCCGACGGTCTGCGTCGTGGTCTGGAAGTTAAAGACCTCGAGCACCCGATCGAAGTCCCGGTAGGTAAAGCAACGCTGGGTCGTATCATGAACGTTCTGGGTCACCCGATCGACATGAAAGGCGATATCGGAGAAGAAGAGCGTTGGGCTATTCACCGCGCAGCACCTTCCTATGAAGAGCTGTCCAGCTCTCAGGAACTGCTGGAAACCGGCATCAAAGTTATCGACCTGATGTGTCCGTTCGCTAAGGGCGGTAAAGTTGGTCTGTTCGGTGGTGCGGGTGTAGGTAAAACCGTAAACATGATGGAGCTTATTCGTAACATCGCGATCGAGCACTCCGGTTACTCTGTGTTTGCGGGTGTAGGTGAACGTACTCGTGAGGGTAACGACTTCTACCACGAAATGACCGACTCCAACGTTCTGGATAAAGTATCCCTGGTTTATGGCCAGATGAACGAGCCGCCGGGAAACCGTCTGCGCGTTGCGCTGACCGGCCTGACCATGGCTGAGAAATTCCGTGACGAAGGTCGTGACGTACTGCTGTTCGTCGATAACATCTATCGTTATACCCTGGCCGGTACGGAAGTATCCGCACTGCTGGGTCGTATGCCATCAGCGGTAGGTTACCAGCCGACCCTGGCGGAAGAGATGGGTGTTCTGCAGGAACGTATCACTTCTACCAAAACCGGTTCTATCACCTCCGTTCAGGCGGTATACGTACCTGCGGATGACTTGACTGACCCATCCCCAGCAACCACCTTTGCTCACTTAGATGCAACCGTGGTACTGAGCCGTCAGATCGCATCTCTGGGTATCTACCCGGCAGTTGACCCGCTGGACTCCACCAGCCGTCAGCTGGATCCGCTGGTTGTTGGTCAGGAACACTACGACACCGCGCGTGGCGTACAGTCCCTGCTGCAGCGTTATCAGGAACTGAAAGACATCATCGCCATCCTGGGTATGGATGAACTGTCTGAAGAAGATAAACTGGTGGTAGCACGTGCGCGTAAAATTCAGCGCTTCCTGTCCCAGCCGTTCTTCGTTGCGGAAGTATTCACCGGTTCTCCGGGTAAATACGTTTCCCTGAAAGACACCATCCGTGGCTTTAAAGGCATCATGGAAGGCGAATACGACCACCTGCCAGAGCAGGCGTTCTACATGGTTGGTTCTATCGACGAAGCCGTAGAAAAAGCCAAAAAACTTTAACGCCTTAATCGGAGGGTGATATGGCAATGACTTACCACCTGGACGTCGTCAGCGCAGAGCAACAAATGTTCTCTGGTCTGGTCGAAAAAATCCAGGTAACGGGTAGTGAAGGTGAACTGGGTATTTTCCCGGGTCACGCACCGCTACTCACCGCCATTAAGCCTGGTATGATCCGCATCGTTAAACAGTTCGGTCATGAAGAGTTTATCTATCTGTCCGGCGGCATTCTTGAAGTGCAGCCTGGCAACGTGACCGTACTGGCTGATACCGCGATTCGCGGGCAGGATCTCGATGAAGCGAGAGCCCTGGAAGCGAAACGTAAGGCTGAAGAGCATATTAAGAGCTCTCATGGTGACGTGGATTACGCTCAGGCATCTGCGGAACTGGCCAAAGCGATCGCGAAACTGCGCGTTATCGAGTTGACCAAAAAAGCGATGTAACACCGGCTTGAAAAGCACAAAAGCCAGTCTGGTTTCCAGGCTGGCTTTTTTTGTTTTGTTGCATAAACATTTAAAGTGAAATCTGTTTTGTGATTTAGATCAAAAAAAGTTGATTGGTTAAAAAATGCGGCGTAGACTCTTTTTATGTGATGAATATCACATAATTAACTCAAATAAAAAGAGATGCCAACATGAAATTACTCAATAAAATCATCGCCATGTTCAGCAATATGAGCTTTTAGCTTTTACCTGCCCGTCCTGTGGCGCGATGCTTGATACGGTTTATCAGTCAGCGCCACTTGTTGTTATAGATCCCCTCTTCCTCCTCTTCTCCCTCAACTTTTTATTTTCGCGTACGCATTTTCGGTTTCTTACTGAATCACATAAATAAAATCGGACTTTGCATGTGTAACTCTTTATTCATGCGGTAAAAAAATAGCAAAAACATTAACCTAAGGCTTTAATAAGAGCATGCTCCTGGTTTTTGGGAGACAAAAGGCGCCGATATAGTCGAAAATAGTGAGTTAATAGTTAGGGATTTTCCCCTATTGAACGTTTTATCTTCGGCCCATTTCATGATGAAAAAAATGTAGTATTTTCAATATGAAAGGGTATAAATTCGTTCTCAAATGACAGTCAGGATGTGTATGTTGAATAATGCTATGAGCGTCGTGATCCTTGCCGCAGGCAAAGGTACACGTATGTATTCCGATCTTCCTAAAGTGCTGCACACTCTCGCAGGAAAAGCGATGGTGCAGCATGTTATTGATGCCGCTAATGAATTAGGCGCAACTCATGTACACCTGGTCTACGGGCACGGTGGTGATTTGCTCAAGCAGACGCTGAAAGATGGCAATCTGAACTGGGTTCTGCAGGCGGAACAGTTGGGTACCGGCCATGCAATGCAGCAGGCGGCGCCATTCTTTGGTGATGATGAAGACATTTTAATGCTCTATGGCGATGTGCCGCTGATCTCTACCGATACCTTACGTCGCCTGCGTGAAGCCAAACCGCAGGGCGGCATTGGCTTGCTAACGGTAAAACTTGATGACCCAACCGGTTATGGCCGAATTACCCGCGATAACGGCAATGTCACGGGTATCGTTGAGCATAAAGATGCCACCGACGAGCAGCGTCAAATCCAGGAAATAAACACTGGTATCCTGATTGCCAACGGCGCTGACATGAAGCGTTGGCTGTCTAAACTGACCAACAACAACGTGCAGGGTGAATACTACATCACCGATATCATCGCGATGGCGTATCAGGAAGGACGTGAAATTGCTGCAGTACATCCGGCACGTATTAGCGAAACCGAAGGGGTGAACAACCGCCTTCAGTTATCCCGTCTTGAACGTGTCTATCAGTCCGAACAAGCAGAGAAACTGCTGTTAGCTGGCGTTATGTTACGCGATCCAGCACGTTTTGATCTTCGCGGTTCGCTTATTCACGGGCGCGATGTTGAAATTGATACTAACGTTATCATTGAAGGTAACGTAACCCTTGGCGATCGCGTCAAGATTGGTACTGGCTGCATTATCAAAAATAGCGTAATTGGCGATGGCTGTGAGCTTAGCCCGTACAGCGTGGTGGAAGATGCCCATCTGGAAGCGGCCTGTACTATCGGGCCTTTTGCGCGTCTGCGTCCGGGTGCTGAGCTGCAGGAAGGCGCACACGTGGGCAACTTCGTCGAAATGAAAAAAGCGCGTCTGGGTAAAGGTTCTAAAGCCGGTCATCTGACCTATCTGGGCGATGCTGAAATTGGCGATAACGTGAACATCGGCGCGGGTACGATTACCTGCAATTACGATGGTGCTAATAAATTTAAAACCATTATTGGTGATGATGTGTTTGTGGGTTCGGATACTCAACTGGTGGCGCCTGTCACCGTGGGTAAAGGCGCGACGATCGCCGCTGGAACCACAGTGACGCGTAATATCGCTGATAACGAACTGGTATTAAGCCGTGTACCGCAGGTCCATAAACAAGGTTGGCAGCGCCCGGTGAAGAAAAAGTAAGTGATTTTTGCCGGATGGCGGCCTACGTGCGATGACGTTCTGTAGGCCTGATAAGCGTGAGTGCCATCAGGCAGACAAGAGATGAGGGGATAACATAATCCTCCGCTCAACAAGCAGTACCTATAAAAATAACCCCACTCTCTACAAGGCTCGGGGCGCCCGGAAAGGGCAAATACAGGTCAGCGACAACGACAGGCATAATGCCTAAATTCGGAATCAAAAAATATGTGTGGAATTGTTGGCGCTATCGCGCAGCGTGATGTAGCTGAAATCCTTCTCGAAGGTTTACGTCGTCTGGAATATCGTGGTTATGACTCAGCCGGTCTGGCCGTCGTCGATGCTGAAGGTAACATGACCCGTCTGCGTCGTCTGGGTAAAGTGCAGATGCTGACTGCTGCTGCGGAAGAACATCCGTTGCATGGTGGTACAGGTATCGCTCATACCCGTTGGGCGACACACGGTGAACCTTCAGAAGCGAACGCGCATCCGCATGTTTCTGAGCACATTGTGGTGGTTCATAACGGCATCATCGAAAACCATGAACCGCTGCGTGAAATGTTGAAAGCGCGTGGTTACATCTTTGTGTCTGAAACGGACACCGAAGTGATTGCTCACCTGGTACATTGGGAGCTGGAACAGGGCGGTACACTGCGTGAGGCGGTATTGCGTACTATTCCGCAGCTGCGCGGTGCCTACGGCACAGTGATCATGGATACCCGTAATCCAGAAACTCTGCTGGCGGCGCGTTCTGGTAGCCCGCTGGTTATCGGTCTGGGCATGGGTGAAAACTTTATCGCTTCCGACCAGCTGGCTCTGCTGCCGGTAACCCGTCGCTTTATCTTCCTGGAAGAGGGCGATATCGCCGAGGTAACGCGTCGTTCAGTCTCTATTTTTGACAAGACTGGCGCAGAAGTAAAACGTCAGGATATTGAATCTAATCTGCAATACGACGCGGGCGAAAAAGGTATCTATCGCCACTACATGCAGAAAGAGATCTATGAGCAACCGAACGCGATAAAAAATACGCTGACCGGGCGTATTAGTCATGGCGAAGTGGATTTAAGTGAGCTTGGCCCTAATGCCAACGCGTTGCTGTCTCAGGTCGAGCATATCCAGATTATTGCCTGCGGCACGTCATACAACTCAGGCATGGTATCCCGCTACTGGTTTGAGTCGCTGGCCGGCATTCCTTGTGATGTGGAAATTGCTTCTGAGTTCCGTTATCGCAAATCCGCTGTGCGTCGTAACAGTTTGATGATTACCCTGTCTCAGTCCGGTGAAACGGCGGATACCCTGGCGGGTCTGCGCTTATCTAAAGAGCTGGGCTATCTGGGGTCGCTGGCAATCTGTAACGTTCCAGGCTCTTCTCTGGTACGTGAATCTGACCTGGCGATGATGACCAATGCCGGGACCGAAATCGGCGTGGCCTCCACGAAAGCATTTACCACCCAACTGACTGTTCTGCTAATGCTGGTGGCGAAGCTGGCTCGTCTGAAAGGTCTGGATGCGACTATTGAACAAGAGATTGTTCACGGGTTACAGGCGCTGCCGAGCCGTATTGAGCAGATGCTGTCACAGGACAAGCGTATTGCCGCACTGGCGGAAGACTTCTCTGACAAACACCATGCACTGTTCCTTGGTCGTGGCGATCAGTACCCCATTGCGCTGGAAGGCGCCCTGAAGCTGAAAGAGATTTCTTATATTCACGCAGAAGCGTATGCCGCTGGTGAGCTGAAGCACGGTCCGCTGGCGCTGATTGACGCGGATATGCCGGTTATCGTGGTTGCACCGAACAACGAGTTGCTGGAAAAACTGAAATCCAACATTGAAGAAGTGCGTGCCCGTGGCGGCCAGTTGTACGTCTTCGCCGATCAGGATGCAGGATTTATCAGTAATGAAAATATGCATATCATCGAGATGCCGCATGTGGAAGAGGTGATTGCACCGATCTTCTATACCGTTCCGCTGCAACTGCTGGCGTATCATGTGGCGCTGATTAAAGGTACTGACGTGGACCAGCCGCGTAACCTGGCGAAGTCGGTTACCGTGGAATAAGCGATACCTCGCTGAACTGAAAATGCCCTGCTCAAAGCGGGGCATTTTTTTAAATGCGTTCTGTTTTTAATCAATTACCCCGCCTGTTTTATGTGACAAACCGTCATCTTCAGCTACTGTTTTCAGTGTCATAAAAAGAAAATTTTGCCGAAATATGATTGTCATATAATCTATTAACTTGCTGTTTTTATACAATTTTTAATTGTTCTTGGTGCGTTATTTTTCATTGTCATAAAACTGTCATATTTCGTACATTTAACTGTCACCTGTTTGTCCTATTTTGCTCACAGTAGCAACTCAAACAACAATTTACGAAAACCGTGCAGGAGACATTATGAAAGTTATGCGTACCACTGTCGCAACTGTTGTCGCCGCGACCTTATCTATGAGCGCGTTCTCTGCCTTTGCTGCAGCGAGCCTGACAGGTGCTGGTGCAACTTTTCCTGCGCCAGTGTATGCCAAATGGGCTGATACTTATCAGAAAGAGACCGGTAGCAAAGTAAACTACCAGGGTATCGGCTCCTCCGGTGGTGTAAAACAAATTACCGCAAATACCGTTGATTTCGGTGCATCTGATGCGCCGTTATCTGACGAGAAGCTGGCTCAGGAAGGTCTGTTCCAGTTCCCGACAGTGATCGGCGGTGTGGTGCTGGCGGTGAATATCCCTGGCCTGAAGTCCGGAGAGCTGGTGCTTGACGGTAAAACCCTGGGCGATATCTACCTCGGCAAAATTAAGAAGTGGGATGATGAAGCCATCACCAAACTGAACCCGGGTCTGAAGCTGCCTTCTCAGAACATTGCCGTTGTGCGTCGTGCAGATGGTTCCGGTACCTCCTTCGTCTTCACCAGCTACCTGGCGAAAGTGAACGAAGAGTGGAAATCTAAAATTGGCGCAGGCTCTACTGTGAACTGGCCGACCGGTCTGGGCGGTAAAGGTAACGACGGTATCGCTGCGTTCGTCCAGCGTCTGCCAGGCTCTATCGGCTACGTTGAGTACGCTTATGCTAAGCAGAACAACCTGGCATACACCAAACTGGTTACTGCTGATGGTAAGCCGGTAAGCCCGACAGAAGAAAACTTTGCTAATGCAGCTAAAGGCGCTGACTGGAGCAAAACCTTCGCTCAGGATCTGACTAACCAGAAAGGTGACAATGCGTGGCCAATCACTTCCACCACCTTCATCCTGGTTCACAAAGAGCAGAAGAAGCCTGAGCAGGGCGTTGAAGTGCTGAAGTTCTTTGACTGGGCGTACAAAAATGGCGGCAAACAGGCCAACGACCTGGATTACGCCAGCCTGCCGGACAGCGTGGTTGAGCAGATTCGTGCTGCATGGAAGACCAACGTGAAAGACAGCAGCGGTAAAGCGCTGTACTAAATACCCGTCATACTTCGAGCCGCAGCTGTGTTGGCTGCGCTTGTTCACTCCAGTTACATAGTAAATCTATGCTCCTGGGGATGAATGAGGGACATCCTTGTCCCTCACCGAAGGCAGCCTCCGGCTGTTCAAATTCGTTCCTGACGAATTTGTCACAAGCTTGCCGCCTTGCTGCAACTCGAATTATTTAGGGTATGGCATTACGTTAGCTGGGAAGCACGATAAAATGCGCGCTTCCTGGCCCAAACTTAAAGAGTGATTTATGGCTGCAACCAAGCCTGCTTTTAACCCACCGGGTAAAAAGGGTGACATGATCTTCAGCGCGCTGGTAAAACTGGCTGCGCTGATTGTGCTATTGATGTTGGGTGGCATTATTGTCTCTCTGATCATCTCCTCCTGGCCAAGCATCCAGAAATTTGGTTTCTCATTCCTTTGGACCAAAGACTGGGATGCGCCAAATGATATCTACGGCGCACTGGTACCGATTTACGGTACGCTGGTCACCTCACTTATCGCACTGCTGATCGCCGTTCCGGTGAGTTTCGGCATTGCTTTGTTCCTGACGGAACTTGCACCTGGCTGGCTGAGACGTCCGCTGGGTATCGCTATTGAACTGCTGGCGGCGATCCCGAGTATCGTTTACGGCATGTGGGGGCTGTTTATCTTTGCCCCGCTGTTTGCGACGTATTTCCAGGAGCCGGTCGGTAATATTCTTTCCAACATTCCGTTTGTTGGCGCACTGTTTGCTGGCCCGGCATTTGGTATCGGTATTCTGGCGGCTGGCGTGATCCTCGCCATCATGATCATCCCGTACATTGCGGCAGTTATGCGTGATGTGTTCGAACAAACGCCGGTGCTGATGAAAGAGTCAGCCTACGGTATTGGCTGTACTACCTGGGAAGTTATCTGGCGTATCGTTCTGCCGTTCACTAAAAATGGTGTCATTGGCGGCGTAATGCTGGGTCTGGGTCGCGCGCTGGGTGAAACCATGGCGGTGACCTTTATCATCGGTAACACCTACCAACTCGACAGCGCATCGCTGTATATGCCGGGCAACAGTATCACCTCTGCGCTGGCGAACGAATTTGCTGAAGCGGAATCGGGTTTGCATGTTGCTGCACTGATGGAACTGGGTCTGATTCTGTTTGTGATCACCTTCATCGTACTGGCTGCGTCTAAGTTCATGATCATGCGCCTTGCGAAAAATGAGGGGGCACGCTAATGGCTACGCTGGAAATGCAAAACACCACCGCACTGGCAGAATCACGCCGTAAAATGCAGGCGCGTCGCCGTCTGAAGAACCGCATCGCGCTGACGCTCTCAATGGCGACCATGGCATTTGGTCTGTTCTGGCTTATCTGGATCCTGATGTCCACGATTACCCGCGGTATTGACGGTATGTCGCTGGCGCTGTTCACCGAAATGACGCCGCCGCCGAATACGGCAGGTGGTGGTCTGGCGAACGCCCTGGCCGGTAGCGGTCTGTTGATTCTGTGGGCGACCGTGTTTGGTACCCCGCTCGGCATTATGGCGGGTATCTACCTGGCTGAGTATGGGCGTAAGTCCTGGCTGGCTGAGGTCATCCGCTTTATCAACGACATTCTGCTTTCTGCACCATCCATCGTGGTCGGTCTGTTCGTTTACACCATCGTGGTAGCAAAAATGGAACATTTCTCCGGCTGGGCGGGCGTGATTGCGCTGGCGTTGCTGCAGGTACCTATCGTTATTCGTACCACTGAGAACATGCTCAAACTGGTTCCGGATAGCCTGCGTGAAGCCGCCTATGCGCTGGGTACGCCGAAGTGGAAGATGATTTCTGCAATCACCCTGAAGGCGTCTGTATCGGGCATTATTACCGGTATTCTGCTGGCAATTGCCCGTATTGCAGGTGAAACGGCTCCGCTGCTGTTTACGTCGCTCTCCAACCAGTTCTGGAGCACTGACATGATGCAGCCTATCGCCAACCTGCCGGTCACGATCTTTAAGTTTGCGATGAGCCCATTTGCTGAATGGCAACAACTGGCCTGGGCTGGGGTACTGATTATTACCCTGTGCGTACTGCTGCTGAACATTCTGGCGCGCGTCATTTTCGCGAAGAAGAAACACGGTTAAGTTTATTGCCTTGCCGGATGGCGGCGTAAACGCCTTATCCGGCCTACGAATGACATAGATGTAGGCCTGAAAGCTGCGCGCCATCAGGCATGATGAGGAAGAGATTGAAATGAGTATGGTTGATACTGCCCCGGGTAAAATTCAGGTTCGTGATTTGAACTTCTACTATGGCAAATTCCATGCCCTGAAGAACATCAACCTGGATATCGCGAAAAACCAGGTCACGGCGTTTATCGGGCCGTCAGGCTGTGGTAAATCGACGCTGCTGCGTACCTTCAACAAAATGTTTGAACTGTACCCGGAGCAGCGTGCGGAAGGTGAAATCCTGCTGGATGGTGACAATATTCTCACCAACACCCAGGACATCGCGCTGCTGCGTGCCAAAGTCGGCATGGTGTTCCAGAAGCCAACGCCGTTCCCAATGTCTATCTACGACAACATCGCGTTTGGCGTACGTTTGTTTGAGAAACTCTCGCGTGCGGATATGGACGAACGTGTGCAGTGGGCATTGACCAAGGCCGCACTGTGGAATGAAACCAAAGATAAATTACACCAGAGCGGGTACTCTCTCTCCGGTGGTCAGCAGCAGCGTCTGTGTATTGCGCGTGGTATCGCCATTCGCCCGGAAGTGCTACTGCTTGATGAGCCATGTTCAGCGCTCGACCCGATTTCTACCGGGCGTATTGAAGAGCTGATCACTGAGCTGAAAGAAGATTACACCGTTGTTATCGTTACCCACAACATGCAACAGGCAGCGCGTTGTTCCGATCACACGGCATTTATGTACCTGGGCGAGTTGATTGAGTTCAGCAACACGGACGATCTGTTCACCAAGCCCGCGAAGAAACAAACTGAAGACTACATCACCGGTCGTTACGGCTGATTCAGGAGCTTGTTGTGGATAACCTTAATCTTAATAAACATATTTCCGGCCAGTTCAATGCAGAGCTGGAAAGCATCCGTACCCAGGTGATGACCATGGGTGGCATGGTAGAGCAGCAGCTTTCTGATGCGATTACCGCCATGCACAATCAGGACAGCGAACTGGCGAAGCGCGTCATTGAAGGCGATAAAAACGTCAACATGATGGAAGTAGCGATCGATGAAGCCTGCGTGCGTATCATCGCCAAGCGTCAACCTACCGCCAGCGACCTGCGTCTGGTGATGGCGATTATCAAAACTATCGCTGAGCTGGAGCGTATTGGTGATGTGGCGGACAAAATTTGCCGCACCGCGCTGGAGAAGTTCTCGCAACAGCACCAGCCGCTGCTGGTAAGTCTGGAGTCGCTGGGTCGTCACACCGTGCAGATGCTGCACGACGTGTTGGATGCGTTTGCGCGTATGGATCTCGACGAAGCGGTACGTATTTATCGCGAAGATAAGAAAGTCGACCAGGAGTATGAAGGCATCGTGCGTCAGCTGATGACTTATATGATGGAAGACCCACGTACCATTCCAAGCGTGCTGACCGCGCTGTTCTGCGCACGTTCAATCGAGCGTATTGGTGACCGCTGCCAGAATATCTGCGAATACATCTTCTATTTCGTGAAGGGACAGGACTTCCGTCACGTGGGCGGCGATGAACTGGATAAGCTGCTGGCGGGCAAAGATCCTAAAGAGTGAAAAAACGTAGAAAGTAGGCCGCAATTGCCCGGTGGCGCAAGCTTACCGGGCCTACAAAAAATTACCGGGTAATATCCCAACCCCGCGCCTTCCACAATTCCGGCAACTGTGCCAGATCGGTAAAGGTCGTGACTTTTGGATGATCGATCGGTTTGTTATGCGGATCGGCGCAGAAGTAGAACACTTCCATCCCGGCGGCAATTCCCGCCTGCGCGCCCGCGCTGGAATCATCAACCAGAATGCAGTTCTCAACGTTAACGTCCATTGCTTTTGCCGCATGGAACATCAGGGCAGGATCGGGCTTCCAGCGTTGGATATCGTAGCCGCTGAACAGTAAATCAGGAAAATGGTGCAACATGCCCAGCTTGCCCAGCGAATGCTGCATTTTGCTGACCGGACCGTTTGAGACCACGCACATTGGCACTGTCATGCTGTCCAGCAGAGCATTTGCCCCAGCGATAACCTCCAGTTCCGAGTCGAACAGGCGTGCGACCTCTGCGCGGTAAACGGGCTCTAAATCGGCTTTCGCCAGCGTAACGCCGTGCTCTTCGTTGATGATATCGATGATTTCGTAGAGTTTTACGCCTTTAAAGCGTTTAAACACCTCTTCGAGATCGAGTTTGATACCAAACTCCTGGAACATGGCGACATACGCCCGGGAACAGATCACTTCACTATCGACCAGCGTACCGTCGCAGTCAAAAAATACCGCTTCTATCTGGGACATGCCTTCCTCTTATCGCTAGTTTAACGTTTACGTCATGCTTATTTACGCCACGCAATCGTTGCCGTATAAGCAAAATCAATGAAAAAAGTTGCTCATAACCCAACCCTATTGTCGCATTTTGGTATAGGATAGCGACGAATTTTCCCTCCTTGTTCGGAAATTGATAATGAGTCAACAACACACAACCCAGGCTTCTGGCCAGGGGATGCTGGAACGCGTGTTCAAACTGCGCGAGCATGGCACAACGGCACGGACCGAAGTGATCGCCGGTTTAACCACCTTCCTGACGATGGTGTATATCGTTTTTGTTAACCCGCAAATTCTTGGCGTGGCTGGCATGGATACCAGCGCTGTCTTTGTTACCACCTGCCTTATTGCTGCCTTTGGTAGCATCCTGATGGGGCTATTTGCTAACCTGCCGGTCGCACTTGCGCCTGCTATGGGCCTGAACGCATTCTTTGCCTTCGTGGTCGTTGGCGCGATGGGCCTGTCATGGCAGATAGGTATGGGCGCAATCTTCTGGGGTGCGATAGGTCTGCTGCTGCTGACCATTTTCCGCGTACGTTACTGGATGATTGCCAATATCCCGGTGAGCCTGCGCGTGGGGATCACCAGCGGTATCGGTCTGTTCATCGGTATGATGGGGCTGAAAAACGCCGGCGTTATCGTCGCCAACAAAGACACGCTGGTATCTATCGGCAACCTGACGTCCCACAGCGTACTGCTCGGCATTCTGGGCTTCTTTATCATCGCGATTCTGGCGTCACGTAACATTCATGCGGCGGTGCTGATCTCTATCATCGTGACCACGCTGCTGGGTTGGATGCTGGGTGATGTCCATTACAGCGGGATCGTCTCCGCGCCGCCGAGCGTGATGTCGGTTATCGGGCATGTTGACCTGGCCGGTTCGTTTAACATTGGCCTTGCGGGCGTGATTTTCTCGTTCATGCTGGTGAACCTGTTTGACTCCTCCGGTACCCTGATTGGCGTGACGGATAAAGCCGGTCTGGCAGACGCGAAGGGCAAGTTCCCACGCATGAAGCAGGCGCTGTTTGTCGATAGCGTGTCGTCTGTTACCGGCGCGTTTATCGGTACCTCTTCCGTTACCGCCTATATTGAGTCTTCTTCCGGGGTTTCTGTTGGTGGGCGTACCGGCCTGACCGCGGTCGTTGTCGGTCTGTTGTTCCTGCTGGTTATCTTCCTGTCGCCGTTGGCGGGAATGGTGCCGGGATATGCCGCCGCAGGTGCGCTGATTTACGTTGGCGTCCTGATGACATCAAGCCTGTCGCGCGTGAAGTGGGATGACCTGACTGAAGCGGTTCCAGCGTTTATTACCGCCGTGATGATGCCGTTTAGCTTCTCGATCACCGAAGGTATTGCGCTGGGCTTTATCTCTTACTGCTTGATGAAAATCGGTACCGGACGTTTCCGCGATCTCAGCCCGTGCGTCATCGTTGTCGCGCTGCTGTTTGTACTGAAGATTGTGTTTATCGACGCGCACTAAAATATCGGTCTGGACAACGGCCCGCCAGGCATCGTTGCTGGCGGGCTTTTTCTTTAGGCTTTTACACGTTGAATATAGTCGCCAAATGCGGTCAGCTGACCGGTCAGATGGTCCAGCGTGCTTTGGTCGATCACTTCACCCGCCTGCGGGTCCACTTTATTCTGAATCACGCCGCCCATAAATTCCGGCTTGTTCATTACCATCGCGTCGAGGAACACCAGGATTTGACGCAGATGATACTGGCAGCGCGCGCCGCCAATGGCACCCATGGAGCTGGTCTGGATCAGCACCGGTTTGCCGGATAATGGTTGATCGGGCAGGCGGGATAGCCAGTCGATGGCATTTTTCAGCCCGCCAGGAACAGAATAGTTGTATTCCGGTGTGACGATAACGACGCCGTCAGCCTTCCTGATTTGTTTCGCCAGCGCTTCTACACTTGCCGGAAAACCCTCTTCCTGCTGGAGGTCGGCATCGTACAGAGGAATATCCCCAATCGACGGTAATGCATTCACTTCCATCCCCGCGGGGGCAATTTTTGGCAGCGTACGGGCAACCATTCCATTAAACGAACCCTTGCGCAGGCTCCCCAGTAACGTAACAACATTCAATGTTTCAGACATGGTTACTCCTGTTTCATCATGAAGGTTAAATCAAAGCGTATGGCTCTTCGCTGCGCATAATTGCGAGAACCGGATCAGGCGACCCGTTGGCTCATTGGCGCGTGTCTGGATATCAGGCAAGCTTTTCCAGTCCTGTTTACCATCAAACTCCCAAACGTTGAGTTTTTCAATGGTTGGCGTGACCGCGACCGACCACACCAGCACATCTTCGGCATCGCAAATGGCTTCTATCTGCGTAACGTGAGCACATCTCAGACGGCCCGCACCCGGTAACAGCTGGAGTTCACGTGGATCGTCATTGCACACGTCGCCAGTGAGCTTGAGAACGCTCTGGCGTAACGTTATGAGCTGCGCACGCGCTTCATTGGGGTCGTTTTGATTATTGATCCACAGGTTTTCGTTACTGGAAAAGCGGTAGGAATCTGTGGCATTCGGGGTATGGAACCCGCGAGTTGCCCGCTGAAGCTCCATATCCAGACCGCATGAACCTTCTGTGGTAAGCGCGACGCCGACAATATTCCCGGCATAGGAAATCGAAAAGCCAGGCAGGTTTTTATCGCGAAAAACGGGCTTACCTTTCGCCTCGGTAACAATCTCGGGCAATGTGCTGGTGCCGTAAAGCATAAACATCAGTTCAGCGAGAAGACTTCGGGAGGCCAGAAAGCGTGTTCGGCGGTGAGTGGGTAGATTTCTTACTTCAAAATGACATGGAGTAGGGAGACGAACTGAAACCAGGTGTCCCTCCGTAAGAATCCCTCTGGCAAAATGTGTCGCCATTTTTCGCTCCGTGATTAATGGTCCGTGATTATTATCAGAGTAACATTTACGCGGCTTCCAGGCAGGCTTTACTGCCCAAAAAGTAAACGGAATCGGGATATATTACGCGACATTTACATTTCCAGCGCCAGGGAGGTTAATAAAACAACAATATAGCAAAGGATCTTCATGACATCTCGCGATAGAGTGCCTTGATCGTCTCTTTCAGCCATACGATCTTAGGATTGTGGCTGTTGCGTTTATGCCAAAGTAGGGTGAACGGGACGCGCATTTTTTCCAGTTGCGCTGCATCAAAAGGCATTGGACGTGCCACGAGCGGAAGCTGGTGGAGTTGATTGTAACGCTGACAATAGACCGGGGCGGTGGCTATCAATGCGTGATCGGGCTGCGCGGCCATAAACAGCGACTGCTCAAAGCCTGGCAGACACAATGCGATGTTACGCGCACGCCCCATCTCCTGAAGCACATCGTCCAGCGCCCAGGTGTCGCTCTGCTCCCAGCTAATGCTGATATGGGGATAGCGCAGGAATGTTTCCAGATTCCACTCTTCCTGCAATGCCGGGTGGTCTTCACGCAACCAGACGCAGGGGAGATCGGAAAACAGGACCTCGTGGTCGATCGATAACGGTAGCAGACTCAGCAATTCACGCGAGCGCGGGTGACTTTCACGTCCGGTAAAGCCGATATCCACCTCGCCACGGATAATGGCATCCAGCGAATCGTAATCCCAGTTGTGCACTTTGATCGTTGCCTGTGGATAACGTTGGTAGATCTGTTGGGAGAGCGCGTTAAACATGATCATCACCAGCGGCGTTTCAGCCACTAAATCAAACTTCAGCCCACGTGGTGCTTCATGGTGTGGCTTATCGAGCAATTGATTGCCCATCTGCATCCACTCCGCCAGGCTCTGTTCCATGTTGAGCATCAGCGGCGTTGGCGTTAGCCCCAGCGGGGTGTTAACAAACAAGGGATCGTCAAACCAGGCTCTCAGCTTCGACAGCGATTTGCTGACCGCCGACGGCGTGACGTTCATCCGTTTGGCGGTTTTAGTGACGCTGCGTTCCTGCATCAGGAGTTGCAGGCAGAGCAGTAAATTAAGATCGAGACTGCTGAGGGATTTCTTCATGAGTTGGTGTGGGCCGGTTTGGTGCAACAGTGATAATCAGCATGATACTCACTATGCTACAGCCAATCAGAATCCCGATCAGCATATTCAGTGCGTCGAGACCGAGGATGGCAGCCAACCAAATCCATAGAGATGAACCGCAAACCTGGGCAATGCCTAATGCCGAGCTGGCGACGCCTGCGCGCAGCGAGAACGGCCCCAGCGCCTGGCTCATGGCAACGCCGAAACCGACCGAGAATCCGGCGCAGATTAAGGTTAACCCGAACAACGTTACCGCGTGCGTACTGGCAAGGATTAACACGATGCCCGCAGCCAGGAACAAGACCTGTGAAGTCAGCATCAGGATGCGGGGTTTAAAAATACTCAGTGCGAATGGCGTAGAGAAAGAGACCGCCATACTGATGCCTGCGGTCATGGCCATGGTAGTGGCGTACTCGCCGCGGTCGAAGCCCATCACTTCCATCAGCAGCACCGGAGACGTATTCACGAAGGTCAGGATCACCGACACGCTGAGGGTGGTAATGGCCAGACGGCTTAAGAAAAAACGGTTTACCAGCGACTCTGCGCGATGATCGCTCTGCGTAGAGGTCGAGAGCGTCGCTGGGCGCGATTCTCGCAGGATAAACACCGACAGCAGGCAAACAACCCCGCCCATGCCCATCATCGTGTAGAACAGGCTCTGCCACGGGTATTTGAGCATGATCAGATGCCCCATCACCGGAGCCAGCACCGGCACGATACAGGTAATACCGTTCAACAACGACAGTACCTTCGCCCGGCGGCGATCGTCGAGCGTATCGCGCAGAATAGCGAAAGCCACCACATAACAGCAGCCGGCGCCCACACCCTGAATAAAGCGGCCTACCAGGAACGGCGTACCGCTCTCGGCAAATGAACACAGCGCAGAGGCGAAAATAAAGATGAGTGCGCCGACAATGGCGACTGGTTTACGTCCTGACTGGTCGGCAACTTTTCCGGCGAAAAGCATCGCCGTCGCCATTCCCGCCAGATAAACCGAAAACGCGATATGCAGTTGCGCCTCGCTGGCCTGTAAATCGGCCGCAATACGGGGCAGCCCCACCAGATACATATCAATACCGGCAGGATAAAGCAGAACCAGGGCGAAACTGCAGATTAGAAAGCGTGTCATAGCGACCTCATGAGAAATGTGGCGCTAAGCATACGGGGAGAGGGTTGTCTGTGCGAGTTGCCATTTGGACAACAGTGATTTCCGCATGGGAAATTGTTGTTGCCGGATGGCGGTGTAAACGCCTTATCCGGCCTACGGGGCCTGTGGGCCCGGTAAGCATCGCGCCACCGGGCAATACAACATTATTTGCCAATACAGAAGCTGGAGAAAATCCGTCCCAGCAGATCGTCGGAGGTAAATTCCCCGGTGATCTCACTGAGGTTCTGCTGCGCCAGACGCAACTCCTCTGCCAGCAATTCTCCGGCCCATGCGCCAAGCAGTTGGGCTTTACCCTGCTCGAGATGCTCCGCCGCTTCTGCCAGCGCCTGCAGGTGACGACGACGCGCCAGGAAGCCACCTTCCATATTGGTTT
Source organism: Citrobacter sp. wls716 (assembly GCF_005280975.1). NCBI lineage: Bacteria > Pseudomonadati > Pseudomonadota > Gammaproteobacteria > Enterobacterales > Enterobacteriaceae > Citrobacter > Citrobacter sp. wls716. The sequence goes on along the minus strand of NZ_SZWX01000025.1, from coordinate 401,508 downwards.
CAAAGCCCATGCTCTGTTTGAGATGGTTACGCAGTACGTCAACACCTTCACCGGTACGTGCGGAGAGGCGAACCAGTGAGTGGCCATTTACTTCGCTAAGGCCCAGCGTCTCACCGGTAATATCCGCTTTGTTACGTACCACGGTAATTGGCAGTTTGGCTGGCAGACGGGCAATAAAGTCTGGCCAGATGTCAGCCGGGTCCACGGCGTCGGTGGTGGTGCCATCCACCATAAACAGCACACGGTCGGCTTGTTCGATTTCCTGCCACGCACGTTCGATACCAATGCGTTCAACTTCATCGCTGGCATCGCGCAAACCAGCAGTGTCGATGATGTGCAGCGGCATACCGTCGATATGAATATGCTCACGCAGCACGTCGCGAGTCGTCCCCGCAATATCGGTCACAATAGCCGCCTCACGGCCAGCCAGCGCGTTCAGCAGGCTCGATTTCCCGGCGTTAGGGCGACCGGCAATGACTACCTTCATCCCTTCGCGCAGCAGGCTGCCCTGACGCGCTTCGGCACGAACGGCATCAAGATCGCTGATAACGCTATTGAGCTGGGCTTCAATCTTGCCGTCAGACAGGAAGTCGATTTCTTCATCCGGGAAGTCGATTGCCGCTTCGACATAGATGCGCAGGTGAGTGAGCGCTTCCACAAGATGATTTACCCGTGTGGAAAATGCGCCCTGCAACGAATTCAGCGCCGAGCGAGCGGCTTGCTCCGAGCTGGCATCGATCAGGTCGGCAATCGCCTCTGCCTGGGCTAAATCGAGCTTATCATTGAGAAAAGCTCGCTCGGAGAATTCACCCGGTCTGGCAATGCGCAGCCCGGGAATGGTCAGAATACGTTTGAGCAGCAGGTCAAGAATCACCGGACCTCCGTGGCCCTGAAGCTCTAAAACGTCTTCGCCGGTAAAGGAGTTCGGGCCGGGGAACCACAGGGCAATCCCCTGATCCAGCGTGCTGCCATCCGCGTCTTTAAACGGCAGATAATCGGCGTAACGCGGTTTGGGTAGTTTCCCCAGTACGGTTTCTGCGACCTCACGCGCCTTCAGGCCGGAGATACGCAGGATACCCACGCCACCACGTCCCGGTGGGGTGGCCTGAGCGACGATGGTGTCGTTATGGCTCATGGTTTGTCTCTTCTTAATGCAATAAAAAAGGCGGTCTAATGACCGCCCTTTACTTTATGTTCCGTTTGCCGGATGGCGGCTTCGCCTAATCCGGCCTACACCGAATCAGGAGTTTTTCTTCTCGCGGCTATGCAGGCCACGCTTCTCCAGACCACGGTAAATCAGCTGCTGCTGAATAATGGTTACCAGGTTGCTGACGATATAGTACAGCACCAGACCTGACGGGAACCACAGGAAGAACACGGTGAAGATGACCGGCATAAAGGTCATGATCTTCTGCTGCATCGGGTCGGTCACGGTGGTCGGAGACATCTTCTGAATGAAGAACATCGTCACGCCCATCAGAATCGGCAGAATGTAGTACGGGTCCTGTGCGGACAGGTCATGGATCCACAGCGCGAACGGCGCATGACGCAGTTCAATGGAGCCCATCAGCATGTAGTACAACGCCAGGAAGATTGGCATCTGGATGATCAGCGGGAAGCAGCCGCCCAGCGGGTTAACCTTCTCAGCTTTGTACAGGGCCATCATTTCCTGGCTCTGACGCTGTTTGTCATCGCCCAGACGCTCACGCATTGCCTGAATCTTCGGCTGCAGCATACGCATCTTCGCCATGGAGGTGTACTGCGCTTTGGTCAGCGGGTACATGATGCCACGAACGATAAAGGTGATAACGATGATGGAGAAGCCCCAGTTACCCAGGAAGCTATGGATCCATTTCAGCAGTTTGAACAGCGGCTGAGAAATGAACCACAACCAGCCGTAATCCACGGTCAGATCCAGGTGCGGTGCAACGGCCGCCATTTTATCCTGAATTTCCGGGCCGACCCACAGGGTGCTGGTCATCGCGCCAGTCTGACCAGGCTGTACCAATACCGGCTGTGATTTATAGCCGATAGCGGCAATGCCGTTACCCAGGTTAGCGGTATAGAAGTTGTTGGTGCCGTCGTTACGCGGAACCCATGCCGTGGCGAAATACTGTTGCAGCATTGCAACCCAACCGTCTTTAGCATTGACGTTCAGGTTTTCGTTGTCAGCAATGGTGTCGAATTTGTATTTCTCATACTTCTCATCTGGCGTGGAGTACGCCGCGCCACGGAAGGTGTGCAGCGCAAAGTTGCTGCTACCGGTGTCACGATGAGATGGCAGATTGATGGATTGCTTCAGCTGACCAAAGGTGGAGACTTCCAGCGGTTTTTCGCCGGCGTTCTGCACGCTGTAGTTAACGTTGACAGCATATTCACCACGCTTGAGTACAAACGTTTTAGTGAATGTGTTACCCGCTGCGTCAGTATAGGTCATCGGGATCTGCAGTTCGTTCTGACCGTCAGCCAGTACAAACGCGTCTTTTTCGACGTTGTACAGCGGACGCGGGCCGTTAGCCGGGTTATCCGGGCCGTCACGACCTGTCAGGCCACTTTGTGCCTGGTAGATGAACTGTGGCGTGGTTTCCAGTAACTGGAACGGTTCGGTAGAACCCAGTTCTTTCGGGTAAGCTGGCAGTGAAGCCTGTTCCACATCACCACCACGGGTGTTGATGGTCAGATCAAGCACGTCAGTTTTAACCGTAATCAGTTTCCCCTGGCCACTGGCCGGTACGCCCTGGTCTGCGGCGCTACCCGCTGCGGTGGTCGTTGTCTGCGTGGTCTGTTGGGCCTGAGGTTGCGGATTTTTATCCTGCTCCCAGGCTTGCCAGATCATGAAAGACACGAACAGCAAAGCGATGACTAAAAGATTGCGTTGCGAATCCATCGTTAGTGTTCTCTGGTATCAAATGGTCCGGGCGGGACGGGATCGTCACCACCAGGGTGTAAAGGGTGGCATTTTAATACGCGTTTCACCGTCAACCAACTGCCTTTTATCACTCCAAACCTGCGCAATGCCTCAATTCCGTAGCTCGAACAGGTTGGAGTGAAACGGCAATGCGGCCCAAGCAGCGGACTGATCAGGCGTTGATAGACCCGAATGAGGGCTATCAGGACCCGCGAGCCAGGCGACAATGGCGACGCCATAATTTTTCCAACGCTTCCGAGAGAGCACGGTTATCGAGGTCAGCAACCCCTTTTTTCGCCACCACCACGAAATCCATTGCTGGAAGCTCGTGCTGACGTAAACGGAAGCTTTCACGCGTCAGACGTTTAATCCGATTACGTTCATGCGCACGTTTAACATTTTTCTTGGCGACGGTAAGACCGATACGGGGATGCCCCAGCGAATTCAGGCGGCCGAGGATGGTGATTTGCGGCGTGCCAGCCCGTTGTGGCTGCTGGAAGACGAATGTGAAATGAGTGGGAGTTAACAAACGTAACTCCCTGGGAAATGCGAGCTTAACCACTCAGGGGCTAGCTTTTATTACTTAGAAACGGTCAGACGAGAACGGCCTTTAGCACGACGACGTGCCAGAACCTGACGACCATTTTTATTTGCCATACGAGCACGGAAGCCGTGAGAACGGTTGCGCTTCAGTACAGACGGTTGAAAAGTGCGTTTCATGGCGATTTCTACCTAAACTTGAATAAATTCACTGACTTTTGCGTATACCCGAACGAATTTCGAACGACTTACGCCACAGTGTGGGTGATTAAAGAGGCCGGATTGTAATAATTGTACACTCCGGAGTCAATTCTCTTTCCTTATATCCCGTTTTTTTTCACGTGGTTTTGTGTAAAAAACAGGCAGCGTTGACGCCGTAAGGCGACCGTTACTCGCTGGGGGTAAGAATTATACGGGCTGGTGGATAAAGCGCAAGGATCGCACGGGATCTTTATTAGATCGTTTAAGCAGTAAAGCATCTTTACTCATTAATTTTTTCAATATGCGCGCGAAAACCTGCAGCACTTCTCCAGGATCGTTTACACTTAGCCGATTCTGGATCATCCTGTGGATAAATCGGGAAGAATCTGTGAGAAACAGAAGATCTCTTTCTCAGTTTACGCTATGATCCGCGGTCCCGATCGTTTCAATGGATCCTGATCGGGTAAAAATTGCAGATAGCAATTCGCACGTCACCCTTTGCATAGGGTCTTGTCGATGTGCGTCAACAATCATGAATGTTTCAGCCTTTGTCATTTATCGACTTTTGTTCGAGTGGAGTCCGCCGTGTCACTTTCGCTTTGGCAGCAGTGTCTTGCCCGATTGCAGGATGAGTTACCAGCCACAGAATTCAGTATGTGGATACGCCCGTTGCAGGCGGAACTGAGCGATAACACGCTGGCTTTGTATGCGCCAAACCGTTTCGTGCTCGATTGGGTAAGGGATAAATACCTTAATAATATTAATGGATTACTCAATAATTTTTGCGGAGCGGATGCCCCACAGCTGCGTTTTGAGGTTGGCACTAAACCCGTTACGCAAACGCTGAAAACGCCGGTCAACAACGTTGTGGCGCCCGCCCACGTGGCTCAGCAAGTGCAACCGCAACGTACCGTACCGGCAGCGCGCCCTGGCTGGGATAACGTCCCGGCTCCGGCTGAACCTACCTATCGCTCTAACGTCAACGTCAAACATACGTTTGATAACTTCGTTGAAGGTAAATCTAACCAACTGGCGCGCGCGGCGGCACGTCAGGTGGCGGACAATCCAGGCGGCGCCTACAATCCGTTATTCCTTTATGGCGGTACGGGTCTGGGTAAAACCCACCTGCTGCACGCTGTCGGTAACGGCATTATGGCGCGTAAGCCGAACGCAAAAGTGGTGTATATGCACTCCGAGCGTTTTGTGCAGGACATGGTTAAAGCCCTGCAAAACAATGCGATCGAAGAGTTTAAACGCTATTACCGTTCCGTTGATGCGCTGCTGATTGACGATATTCAATTCTTTGCTAATAAAGAACGTTCACAGGAAGAATTTTTCCACACCTTTAATGCCCTGCTGGAAGGTAATCAGCAGATCATCCTGACCTCGGATCGCTATCCGAAGGAGATCAACGGCGTTGAAGATCGTCTGAAATCTCGCTTCGGCTGGGGACTGACTGTCGCGATCGAGCCGCCTGAGCTGGAAACACGCGTCGCGATCCTGATGAAAAAGGCTGACGAAAACGACATTCGTCTGCCGGGTGAAGTGGCGTTCTTTATCGCCAAGCGTCTACGCTCTAACGTGCGTGAACTGGAAGGCGCACTGAACCGCGTGATCGCTAACGCCAATTTTACCGGCCGGGCAATTACTATCGATTTCGTGCGTGAAGCGCTGCGCGATTTGCTGGCTTTGCAGGAAAAGCTGGTCACCATCGACAATATTCAAAAGACGGTGGCAGAGTATTACAAAATCAAAATTGCGGATCTGCTTTCTAAGCGTCGATCTCGTTCGGTAGCACGTCCGCGTCAGATGGCGATGGCGCTGGCAAAAGAGCTCACTAACCACAGTCTGCCGGAAATTGGCGATGCGTTTGGTGGGCGCGATCATACTACCGTGCTTCATGCCTGCCGTAAGATTGAGCAGTTGCGTGAAGAAAGCCATGATATTAAAGAAGATTTCTCCAATTTAATCAGAACATTATCTTCGTGACGCTATGAAATTTACCGTTGAACGTGAACATTTATTAAAACCGCTTCAGCAGGTCAGCGGCCCGCTGGGTGGACGTCCTACACTGCCGATCCTCGGAAACCTGCTGCTGCAGGTTGCTGACGGTGCGCTTTCTCTGACCGGTACCGATCTCGAAATGGAGATGGTGGCGCGCGTGGCGCTGATCCAGCCGCATGAACCTGGTGCGACCACCGTTCCGGCGCGTAAATTCTTCGATATTTGCCGCGGGTTGCCGGAAGGCGCAGAAATTGCCGTTCAACTGGAAGGCGACCGTATGCTGGTGCGTTCTGGCCGCAGCCGTTTCTCGCTGTCCACGCTGCCTGCCGCCGACTTCCCGAATCTGGACGACTGGCAGAGCGAAGTCGAATTCACGCTAGCGCAGGCGACGATGAAGCGTCTGATTGAAGCCACGCAGTTTTCAATGGCGCATCAGGACGTGCGTTACTATTTAAACGGCATGCTGTTTGAAACCGAAGGGGAAGAGCTGCGTACCGTGGCGACCGACGGTCACCGCCTGGCGGTCTGTTCAATGCCTGTCGGTCAGCCGTTGCCCAGCCATTCGGTGATCGTACCGCGTAAAGGCGTGATTGAACTGATGCGTATGCTCGACGGCGGCGATAACCCGCTGCGCGTGCAGATTGGCAGCAACAACATTCGTGCGCACGTGGGTGATTTCATCTTTACCTCCAAGCTGGTTGACGGTCGTTTCCCGGATTATCGCCGCGTACTGCCGAAGAATCCGGACAAACATCTGGAAGCAGGTTGCGATATCCTCAAACAGGCGTTTGCCCGTGCGGCGATCCTTTCTAACGAGAAATTCCGCGGCGTGCGTCTGTATGTCAGTGAAAACCAGCTGAAAATCACCGCTAATAACCCGGAGCAGGAAGAAGCCGAAGAAATTCTGGATGTCTCCTATCCTGGTACAGAACTGGAAATCGGCTTTAACGTTAGCTACGTACTGGACGTTCTGAACGCGCTGAAGTGCGAAAACGTGCGTATTCTGCTGACCGATTCCGTCTCCAGCGTACAAATTGAAGATGCAGCCAGCCAGAGCGCGGCTTACGTTGTTATGCCAATGAGACTGTAATGTCGCTGACCCGCCTGTTGATCCGCGATTTTCGTAATATCGAAAACGCGGATCTCGCTTTATCTCCCGGCTTTAACTTCCTGGTAGGCGCTAACGGCAGCGGCAAAACCAGCGTGCTGGAAGCTATCTATACGCTCGGCCACGGTCGGGCGTTTCGCAGTTTGCAAATTGGCCGCGTGATTCGCCACGAGCAGGAATCGTTTGTTTTACACGGGCGTTTGCAGGGTGATGAGCGTGAGACGTCGATTGGCCTGACGAAAGACAAACTGGGCGACAGTAAAGTGCGCATTGACGGCACTGACGGGCACAAGGTCGCGGAACTGGCGCACCTGATGCCGATGCAGCTGATCACGCCCGAGGGGTTTACTTTACTCAATGGCGGCCCCAAATACAGAAGAGCATTCCTTGACTGGGGATGCTTTCACAATGAAGCCGGATTTTTCACCGCCTGGAGCAACCTGAAGCGCCTGCTCAAACAGCGCAATGCAGCACTGCGCCAGGTAAGTCGTTATGAACAACTCCGCCCGTGGGATAAAGAACTGATCCCACTGGCGGAACAAATCAGCACCTGGCGCGCGGAGTACAGCGCCGGTATCGCGCAGGATATGGCGGATACCTGCCAGCAGTTTCTTCCCGAGTTTTCTCTCTCCTTCTCTTTCCAGCGCGGCTGGGAGAAAGAGACAGATTACGCCGAAGTGCTGGAACGCAGTTTTGAACGCGATCGCATGTTGACCTACACCGCGCACGGTCCGCATAAGGCGGATTTCCGCATTCGCGCCGATGGTGCGCCGGTGGAAGATACGTTGTCGCGTGGGCAGCTCAAGCTGCTGATGTGCGCCTTACGTCTGGCGCAAGGGGAGTTTCTGACCCGTGAAAGCGGGCGGCGCTGCCTGTACCTGATAGATGATTTTGCCTCTGAACTGGATGACGCGCGTCGCGGACTGCTGGCCAGCCGCTTAAAAGCCACGCAATCTCAGGTCTTTGTCAGCGCAATCAGCGCTGAACACGTTATAGACATGTCCGATGAAAATTCGAAGATGTTTACCGTGGAAAAGGGTAAAATAACGGATTAACCCAAGATAAAATGAGCGAGAAACGTTGATGTCGAATTCTTATGACTCCTCCAGTATCAAAGTCCTGAAAGGACTGGATGCGGTGCGTAAGCGCCCGGGTATGTATATCGGCGACACGGATGACGGCACCGGTCTGCACCACATGGTATTCGAGGTGGTAGATAACGCTATCGACGAAGCGCTCGCGGGTCACTGTAAAGATATCGTGGTAACGATTCACGCTGACAACTCCGTGTCCGTTACCGATGATGGCCGTGGTATCCCAACCGGTATCCACCCGGAAGAGGGCGTTTCGGCAGCGGAAGTTATCATGACCGTTTTGCACGCAGGCGGTAAATTCGATGATAACTCCTATAAAGTTTCCGGTGGTCTGCACGGCGTAGGTGTTTCCGTCGTTAACGCCCTGTCACAGAAGCTGGAACTGGTGATTCGTCGTGAAGGCAAAGTGCATCAGCAAACTTACGTGCACGGTGTGCCGCAGGCGCCGCTGGCAGTAACTGGCGAAACAGAAATGACGGGGACTCAGGTCCGTTTCTGGCCAAGCCACGAAACCTTTACCAACGTCGTTGAGTTCGAATACGACATTCTGGCTAAGCGTCTGCGCGAGCTGTCATTCCTGAACTCCGGCGTGTCTATTCGTCTGCGCGATAAGCGCGATGGCAAAGAAGATCATTTCCACTACGAAGGCGGCATCAAGGCGTTTGTTGAATACCTCAACAAAAACAAAACGCCGATCCACCCGAATATCTTCTACTTCTCCACCGAAAAAGACGGTATTGGCGTTGAAGTTGCGCTGCAGTGGAACGATGGTTTCCAGGAAAACATCTACTGCTTCACCAACAACATTCCGCAGCGTGACGGCGGTACTCACCTTGCAGGCTTCCGTGCGGCGATGACCCGTACCCTGAACGCCTACATGGACAAAGAAGGCTACAGCAAAAAAGCGAAAGTCAGCGCTACCGGTGACGATGCCCGTGAAGGCCTGATTGCCGTTGTTTCCGTGAAGGTACCGGATCCGAAATTCTCCTCCCAGACCAAAGACAAGCTGGTCTCTTCTGAGGTGAAATCGGCGGTAGAACAGCAGATGAACGAACTGCTGAGCGAATACCTGCTGGAAAACCCGTCTGACGCGAAAATCGTCGTCGGCAAAATTATTGATGCGGCGCGTGCTCGTGAAGCCGCACGCCGCGCGCGTGAAATGACCCGCCGTAAAGGTGCGCTGGACTTAGCGGGTCTGCCGGGCAAACTGGCGGACTGTCAGGAACGCGACCCGGCTCACTCTGAACTGTACCTGGTGGAAGGGGACTCAGCGGGCGGCTCTGCGAAGCAGGGACGTAACCGTAAAAACCAGGCGATTCTGCCGCTGAAGGGTAAAATTCTTAACGTTGAGAAGGCGCGCTTCGACAAGATGCTCTCTTCTCAGGAAGTGGCGACGCTGATCACCGCGCTGGGCTGCGGCATCGGTCGCGACGAGTACAACCCGGACAAACTGCGTTATCACAGCATCATCATCATGACCGATGCGGACGTCGATGGCTCGCACATCCGTACGCTGCTGTTGACCTTCTTCTATCGTCAGATGCCGGAAATCGTTGAGCGCGGCCACGTCTACATTGCGCAGCCGCCGCTGTACAAAGTGAAGAAAGGCAAGCAGGAACAGTACATCAAAGACGATGAAGCGATGGATCAGTACCAGATCTCTATCGCCCTTGATGGTGCTACGCTGCACACCAATGCCCACGCGCCGGCGCTGGCGGGTGATGCGCTGGAAAAACTGGTTTCTGAATACAACGCCACGCAGAAAATGATTGGCCGTATGGAACGCCGTTTCCCGAAAGCGCTGTTGAAAGAACTGGTTTATCAACCGACGCTGGCTGAAGCCGATCTCTCTGATGAAGCGAAAGTCACTGCCTGGGTTTCCCAGCTGGTTAACGTGCTGAATGAAAACGAAATGCACGGCAGCACCTGGAACAGCTTTGTGCGTAAAGACGCTGAACTGAACCTGTTCGAGCCGGTGATCCGCGTGCGTACCCACGGTGTTGATACCGACTATCCGCTGGATCACGAGTTTGTGACCGGCGGCGAATACCGTCGTATCTGCGCGCTGGGTGAGAAACTACGTGGCCTGATCGAAGACGATGCGTTTATCGAACGTGGCGAGCGTCGTCAGCCGGTTGCCAGCTTCGAGCAGGCGCTGGACTGGCTGGTGAAAGAGTCCCGTCGTGGCCTCGCGATTCAGCGCTATAAAGGTCTGGGCGAGATGAACCCGGAACAGCTGTGGGAAACTACCATGGATCCGGAAAGCCGCCGTATGCTGCGCGTTACCGTGAAGGATGCGATTGCCGCTGACCAGTTGTTCACCACGCTGATGGGTGATGCTGTTGAACCGCGTCGTGCATTTATCGAAGAAAACGCCCTGAAAGCGGCGAATATCGATATCTAACATGTACCTCAGGCCTGCTCCTGTAGGCCTGATAAGCGAAGCGCCATCAGGCAGTTCGTCTGCGTTTGCCGGATGGCGGCTCAGGCCCTATCCGCCCTACCATCGATTGTCAAAAGGGGAATCCCGATTCCCCTTTCCATCCCCCTTTTCGTAGCTGTTTTTTGAGCGGAATCGCGTTAGCATGAGGATGGACTCATTTAATCCGGGGAACTCATGGCTATCAAACTTATTGCTATCGACATGGATGGCACACTTCTGCTGCCCGATCACACCATTTCACCAGCGGTCAAAACGGCGATTGCCGCGGCACGCGCGCGAGGTGTGAATGTGGTGCTGACCACGGGGCGCCCGTATGCTGGCGTCCACAGCTATCTGAAAGAACTGCATATGGAACAACCCGGTGACTACTGTATTACCTACAACGGTGCGCTGGTGCAGAAAGCCGGAGATGGAAGCACCGTCGCGCAAACCGCGCTGAGCTATGATGATTACCGCTTCCTGGAACAACTCTCCAGGACGGTCGGCTCGCATTTCCACGCACTCGATCGCAATACTCTGTATACCGCCAACCGTGATATCAGTTACTACACGGTGCATGAGTCTTTTGTCGCGACCATCCCGCTGGTGTTCTGTGAAGCAGAGAAAATGGACCCGGCGACCCAGTTCCTGAAAGTGATGATGATTGATGAACCAGAAATCCTCGATCAAGCCATCTCGCGTATTCCAGCAGAGGTAAAAGAGAAGTACACCGTGCTGAAAAGTGCGCCATATTTCCTCGAAATTCTGGATAAACGCGTCAATAAAGGCACTGGCGTGAAATCGCTGGCCGATGCGTTAGGAATTAAAGCCGAAGAGGTGATGGCGATTGGCGATCAGGAAAATGATATCGCGATGATCGAATACGCAGGCGTAGGCGTTGCAATGGATAATGCTATTTCGTCGGTGAAAGAAGTGGCTAACTTCGTGACGAAATCCAATCTTGAAGACGGCGTAGCCTGGGCGATTGAGAAATACGTTCTCTCCTGATACACGTATGCCTGGCTTCGGCCAGGCATAAAACATTAAGAATGTTATAAAAATCATGTTTGTATTATCAGATGTGAAATCGCACATTAATCCCCCCATTTAGCACGTAACTTCTATACTCTCCCCCCTTCTTTTATATTCGGGCGATTCCTGCCTGCAACTATGTTTCCTTATGACTAACACACGCATCCGCCTGGTGTTGATGACGTCTTCCTGTTTGGCTTTTCAGGCCTGGGCTGCGACGGATTCTGGCTCAACATTGACACCGCTGTATGACTATCAGGACGATGGTCAGGCTACTTCTTTGCCGACAAAACCCGCGGTTAAACCAACCACAAGCCACTCTGTTTTGCCGTTTTTAGGTGAGGAGGCACGTAAACGTGGCTACGACCTGCCTGAGCCGTTTGGCGTGAATATTAACTACATGAATATCAGGCAAAACATTAATGTAGACAGCATCAATTTCAACGGTCTTTCCCTGCGCGGTCACTCGTTGAATAACGCGTTTAAAATCAACGTCGGCAACACCCGAGAGAGAAGTAAAACCGAAACCTTAAAACTGGATGCCTGGCTGCTGCCCTTTATGAACGTCTATGGTCTGATTGGCTATACCGACGGACACTCTGTTTCGCAGATAGGTGTAGGAATCAAAGGACCACGTAAATACCGTACACCAGCCAATTTGCAGAATCTGGCATTTCAGCTCGACTTTAAAGGCACAACCTACGGTGTAGGAACGACTCTGGTTGGTGGAGTGGGCTACTGGTTTACGGCTTTTGATGCCAACTATACGCAAACACAGTTCGATATCCTTGATGGCAGTATTAATGCCTTTACCATCTCTCCGCGTGTAGGTTATCGCTTTACCACTCCCGGCATGGAGACCCTGCACATGCCATCCGGTAAGTTAAATCTGTGGGTGGGCAGCATGTATCAGGATGTGCAGCAAGAATTTAGCGGCAGCCTGAACGATCTCACGATGCCTTCTGCGGCGCTGCAAAAAATGGTGGATATTGCGAACAAGGATAGCAATGGTCGCTTCGATGTTAAACAACACCTGCAATCCCCCTGGAACGTGCTGGTAGGCGCGCAATATGAGTTGACCCGCAACGTTAATATCACCACCGAAATTGGCTTCGCCGACCGTAATAGCTTCTTTGCTGCGGGAGAGTATCGTTTTTGACGCGCATCGGCCTGCTTCTGTTTTTCTGCCTGTTTGCCGGATACGTTCAGTCGGCGCTGCCGACCCGCAATGAGATTGACGGCTGGCTGAATAAACTGGGCGCCAGCGATAACTTTAACGCCACTAAAGGTATCGACTGGGGAGTGATGCCTGGGCCGTTTTATACCCCAGAACTGGGGCTGGGGATCGGGACGGCGGTGGTGGGGATGTATCGACCCGATCCGAACGATACGGTGAGTCAAAACTCGACGCTGACGTTGAGCGGCTACTTTAGCTCAACGGGGGCCTTTGGCATCACGATGCAAAATTATGCTTTTTTCGCCGACGATCGCTGGCGTTTCTTTCTTAATGGCGCATTAACAGATACCCCAACCTACTACTGGGGGCAGGGTTTTAGCGCCGGAGATAAAGATAGCCAAAAACAGCAATATACCGCTCAGGTCCTGGATTTGCGTCCAACGCTATACCGGCGGTTAGCGCCTAACATCTATCTGGGGGTCGGCTGGTCGCTGAATACCCAGCATGCTGCGCAAATGGACGACAACGATCCGCCGAAAATTGAAACTACGCCGCAGGGGGCATCGGTTCTCAGTTCCGGGAGTAGCGTGGAACTGAGCTGGGACGATCGTGATTTCGTACCCAATCCGCGTAAAGGGCAGTATGCCGATGTGCGCTACACCCGCTTTACTCCTGAGGTGGGGAGCGATACCCGGTTTGATGAATACCAGTTGCATTACAGCCGTTACCACTCGCTGGACGATAAAAACGTGCTGGCATGGGAGGCGGATGGCACGTTTACCCAGGGAGCAGTGCCATGGAGCATGATGCCGCTGCTCGGTAGCAATCAACGCATGCGCGGTTATTACGAAGGGCGCTATCGGGACAAGAATGTCGTCAGCGGGCAACTTGAGTATCGCCGCAAGCTCGATTGGCGGCACGGCGTGGTCGGTTGGCTGGGTGCAGGGACTATGGGGCCATCATTTAGTGCGCTGGACGACGGACGACTCCTGCCCTCGGCAGGAGTCGGTTATCGCTTTGAATTCAAGCCGCGCGTCAACGTACGCCTGGATTACGGCATCGGCAAAGGCAGCAGCGGTTTCTATTTTCAGGTCGGAGAGGCATTTTGAGCAGGTTGCTGAAAACTATGTCGTTACTGGCATCACTTCTCGCAGGCAGCGCTGGAGCGGCACTACCAGTGGCATTAGATCTGTCTCCGCAGGTAACAACGAGAGCGACCACCGCGTGGCCTGCTATGCCGCCACAGCCACTGCCTAAAGGGTTACGTCCTTGCTGTGCATTTGGCTACAACTTGCATGCGGAATTGCTGGGCATGCCGGTACCGTTTTATCAGCTGGATAACGTGGTCCCGGCGAGCCACCTTGGATTGCATCAGTACAACGATAGCATGCTGGCCGGGCTGGAAAACCTGACCGGCTTAAGCCGTGAAAATAACGGCATTCTCTACACCACGCACGGTGGCTTTATTGATACCGCCCACGTGCGTGATACCGCTGATATGACGGTCTATATCTTTAGTCAGATCCTGCCGAAACTGGGACAGGCTTTTACGCTCGATCTGGATAGCGAACTGGCCCAGCGTCGGTTAGTGTTTAATGCCTTTACACCACCAACCGATCCTGTCGCGCGTTACACGCTGGCAGCCTGGCTGGCCGCTCATCTGGCGTTTCAGGTCGCGGAGTGGCATGAAATTGCGCAATGGTACGGTTTTGAGTCTGTTCCCGGATTTTCTGAAGGTGTTTCTGCATTTTCGCCAGAGGATCTTTACTCCAATCTGCTTGGTGCCCGCCTGGCGGTGTCGCTGATTCTGGAGGGGCAAACAGTTTCTCAGGGGGTTTACGAGGTGGCGATGGGGACGGCACTTCGCCAGGCACTTGTCCATCTTGGCGCTCAGTCGCCGGAACTCACCCGTTTCCATTTCGATATGCTGGACGGCCGCTGGTGGAACAGTCGGCGTCGGGTGCCGGAAAAGTATCTGGTGCTGCGGCGTAACTATCAGATGGGGGATAATCGTTTGCCGACACGCGTGCCTGGCGAGCGGGCTGTTCTGCAGCGACTGGCGCTGCCGCACCACTGGCAGGGCGTTGATCTCAATGCTGTCGGAGAGTTGCAACTGTGGCCGGGTACAGCAATGGAGCAGTTACCGCCACCCATTCGTTACTATACGTTCGAGGACTTCCCCGCTTTGGCTGTGAACGCTCAGCAAGCTGATGCGCTTGCGGCCCGCTAAAGGCTTATGGGATACGCGCTGTGCGTGGTAAAAAGGAGCGGTATTTTTCGTCCGGGACACCACCATGAAACAAATCACCTTTGCAGCGCGTAATCATCAGCTTACCAATATCAACACCTGGACACCGGACAGCCAGTGGCTGGTCTTTGATGTGCGTCCTTCCGGTGCATCGTTTACCGGAGAGACGATTGAACGCGTCAATATTCACACCGGTGAGGTGGCGGTGATTTACCGTGCTACGCAAGGCGCACACGTCGGCGTGGTGACCGTTCATCCAAAAGCTGAAAAATATGTGTTCATTCATGGACCAGAAAACCCTGATGAAACATGGTATTACGATTTTCATCATCGCCGTGGAGTGATTGCTACGCAGGCAGATGTGGGGAATCTGGATGCGATGGATATTACTGCGCCGTATACCCCAGGCGCGCTGCGCGGTGGTAGTCATGTGCATGTTTTTAGCCCAAACGGCGAGTTTGTCAGTTTTACCTATAACGATCACGTGCTACATGAGCGCTCACCGGCGCTGGATTTACGCAATGTCGGCGTTGCTGCGCCGTATGGGCCGGTGAAGGTCTCCGCGCAGCATCCCCGTGAATACAGCGGGAACTCTTGGTGCGTGCTGGTGAGCCAGACGACACCAACGCCAAAACCGGGGAGCGATGAGATTAACCGCGCTTATGAAGAAGGCTGGGTGGGGGATCATACGCTGGCCTTTATCGGCGACACGTTGTCTGTCAGTGGCGAAAAAGTACCGGAACTGTTTATCGTTGATTTGCCACGCCATGAATGTGGCTGGAAACAGCCTGGCGAGGCACCTCTGGAAGGAACGGAAGCAACAATGCCTGCGCCACCAGCCGGCATAGTCCAGCGCCGCCTGACGTTTACTCATGATCGCGCCTTCCCGGGGCTGGTGAATCAACCGCGGCATTGGGTGCGCAGTAATCCAACGGCAGCCGAAATTGCGTTTCTGATGCGTGATGACAACGGTATCGTGCAGTTATGGTTGATTTCCCCACAGGGAGGAGAACCGCGTCAGCTTACCCGCTGTGACACGGATATTCAGTCAGCATTCAACTGGCATCCGTCGGGAAAATGGTTGGGATTTGTACTGCAGAACAGAATCGCTTGTTGTGATGCGCAGACGGGAGAGATTGAATTTTTAACGACCAGCCATGGCAACCCACCTTCAGCAGATGCGATCGTCTTCTCTCCTGATGGCCGACAGGTTGCATGGATGGAAGACGTCGACGGTTTCCGCCAGCTATGGGTGACAGAAACCGGACGTTAACTTAAGGCGCAGGCATTTGAGCGGGGGGGATAACGGCGTTGGTGGCTTGCGTTCTCTCCTCGCTCTTTTCTACGCGAGATCGAACCGAGTTATCTTTGCGAAAGAGATCCCACGGAAGCAGTACCGTATCCAGAACCGCGGTAAAAGGCATATCCAGAATCGCCAGCGACTTTGTTCCCCAGTTTGTATCACTTTCGCTAATCATTGTGGCGCTGGCGCGCGTGCCAGGATATATCCCTTCTTTCCCTCCGGTATGTGACATCACGCTGGAACAGCCGCTGATAAAAACCATCCCGCTGCACATCATCAGTGTTAACACTATTTTTTTTATCATCATTATTTCATCTGCTAATCATCGTGTTTGCAGGGTGAGTTAAAGCGATCCGTTGCGAAAATAACATCACCATCTTGTCGCACTGTGGCGGCAATCGCGATTTAACGATAACGACTGCTCCCCCCAGTGTATGCAATAGACAACAAACTGCAAAAAAAGTCAGAGGAGTACGCTTGAAAAGTTTGTATTAAGACCCATTTTTAGGGTGTAGACAAATGAAGGGCATGCCTGATGGGTGTCCTGGCTACCTGACCTGTCCAAGATGGAAGGTCCAACATTCTCGCTGATTTCAGGAGCTATTGATTATGCGTAACTTTGATTTATCCCCGCTATACCGTTCTGCTATTGGATTTGATCGTCTGTTTAACCTGCTGGAAAACAACCAGGGCCAAAGCAATGGTGGCTACCCTCCGTACAACGTTGAGCTGGTAGACGAAAACCACTACCGCATTGCGATTGCCGTTGCGGGCTTTGCTGAAAGCGAGCTGGAAATTACCGCCCAGGATAATTTGCTGGTGGTGAAAGGCGCGCATGCGGACGAGCAAAAAGAACGTACTTACCTGTACCAGGGTATTGCCGAACGCAACTTCGAACGCAAGTTCCAGTTAGCGGAGAACATCCACGTTCGCGGCGCAAACCTGGTAAACGGTCTGCTGTATATCGAGCTTGAGCGCGTGATTCCTGAAGCGAACAAACCGCGCCGCATCGAAATCAACTAATTTATCTGTCGGGCCGCTTGCGCGGCCCTGCTAAGCACAGGCTTGCCGTCAGGGAGCCGAAAGGTACTTACTCGCTTCTTAGAAGGAGAATATTATGCGTAACTACGATTTATCCCCACTGCTGCGTCAATGGATCGGTTTTGACAAACTGGCCAATGCATTACAAAACGCTGGTGAAAGCCAAAGCTTCCCACCCTATAACATCGAAAAGAGCGATGATAACCACTACCGCATTACCCTTGCGTTAGCCGGTTTCCGTCAGGAAGATTTGGATATTCAACTGGAAGGCACGCGTCTGACCGTAAAAGGTACGCCGCAGCAGCCGGAAAAAGAGACCAAATGGTTGCATCAGGGGCTGGTCACTCAATCATTCAGTCTGAGCTTTACGTTGGCTGAAAATATGGAAGTCTCCGGCGCAAGCTTCACCAATGGCTTACTGCATATTGATTTGACCCGTAATGAACCTGAAACCATTGCTCCACAACGTATCGCCATCAGCGAACGTCCCGCATTAAATAGCTAAATAGCTCCAGGCCTTTGCCCCGCCAGAAATGACGGGGCTTTTTTGTGCTTTACCCCCCATACATTGCGCTTGTACTCTGCGAGAATCCATTTACTTAATGATGTTATTCACAGGGAACAGAAGAATGAGTGATATAGCATTGACGGTCAGCGTTCTGGCATTGGTGGCGGTTGTCGGGTTATGGATCGGCAACATTAAAGTACGGGGCGTTGGTTTTGGCATCGGAGGCGTACTGTTCGGCGGTATCATCGTCGGACACTTTGTCGATCAGGCAGGGATGACCCTGAGCGGCGATATGTTGCATTTTATTCAGGAATTTGGCCTGATACTCTTCGTCTATACCATCGGCATCCAGGTAGGGCCGGGTTTCTTTGCCTCACTGCGTGTTTCGGGACTGCGTCTGAACCTGTTTGCAGTGCTGATCGTGATTATCGGGGGGCTGGTTACCGCGCTTCTGCATAAGATCTTCGCTATTCCGCTGCCTGTGGTGCTGGGGATCTTCTCCGGCGCGGTCACCAATACGCCCGCACTGGGTGCCGGGCAGCAAATTCTGCGCGATCTGGGTACGCCGGGGGATGTGGTCGATCAGATGGGGATGAGCTATGCCATGGCTTATCCTTTCGGTATTTGCGGTATTTTGCTCACAATGTGGCTGATGCGCCTCATTTTCCGCGTGAACGTTGAGTCCGAAGCTCAGCAGCATGAATCAACGCTGACCAACGGTCATACGCTGATTCAGACGATGAACATTCGTGTTGAAAACCCGAACCTCAATAATATGGCGATTCAGGATGTCCCCATTCTGAACAGCGACAAAATCATCTGTTCACGCCTGAAGCGAGATGAAACGTTGATGGTGCCGTCGCCGGGGACGATTATCCAGATGGGCGATCTGCTTCACCTGGTCGGACAGCCTGGCGATCTGCATAATGCGAAGGTGGTGATTGGGCAGGAAGTGGACACTTCGCTGTCAACGCGGGGTACGGATTTGCGTGTTGAACGTGTCGTTGTGACCAACGAACAGGTGCTTGGCAAGCGGATCCGTGACCTGCACTTTAAAGAACGTTACGACGTGGTGATTTCCCGTCTGAACCGCGCGGGCGTTGAGCTGGTCGCCAGCAGCGATGCCAGCCTGCAATTTGGCGATATCCTCAATCTGGTGGGGCGTCCTTCGTCGATTGATGCCGTTGCCAATGTTGTGGGTAACGCACAGCAAAAACTGCAGCAGGTGCAGATGTTGCCGGTGTTTATTGGGATCGGGCTGGGGGTGTTGTTGGGTTCAATCCCGCTGTTTATCCCCGGTTTCCCGGTGGCATTAAAACTGGGGCTGGCCGGTGGACCACTGATTATGGCGCTGATTTTGGGGCGTATTGGCAGTATCGGTAAGCTGTACTGGTTTATGCCTCCCAGCGCGAACCTGGCGTTGCGAGAGTTGGGTATCGTACTGTTTCTCGCGGTGGTTGGTCTGAAGTCAGGCGGTGATTTTGTTCATACCCTGACGCAGGGCGACGGTCTGAGCTGGGTGGGCTACGGTATTTTTATCACCGCAATCCCGCTGATTACCGTCGGTCTGCTGGCGCGCCTTCTCACCAAAATGAACTACCTGACGCTGTGTGGCATGTTGGCTGGCTCAATGACCGATCCTCCTGCGCTGGCGTTTGCTAACAACCTGCATGCCACCAGCGGGGCGGCAGCGCTCTCCTACGCCACCGTTTATCCGCTGGTCATGTTCCTGAGGATTATCACCCCACAACTGTTGGCGGTGCTCTTCTGGGGATTAGGTTAAAACTGACCTATCCAGTCAGCATATCCAGGAATGCCTGATGCGCTGCGCTTATCCGACCTACATCGTTCACTGTAGGCCGGATAAGGCGCCAGTCGCCATCCGGCATTTCAAAGCACATCTCTCTTTTCCATTGTCTCATCACATTACACTCCCTTTCGTTTGCGAATCAGGTTCATACTCTTTCACTGTTCCGGTATAACGACCAGACTACAATATTGAAGGAGTCGCCATGAAGATTTCCCGCCTTGGAGAAGCGCCGGATTACCGCTTCTCGCTGGCAAATGAGCGTACGTTTCTGGCGTGGATCCGCACTGCGCTGGGTTTTCTGGCGGCGGGCGTTGGTCTTGATCAACTGGCCCCGGACTTTGCTACGCCAGTCATCCGTGAGGCACTTGCCTTGCTGCTGTGTCTGTTTGCGGGTGGTCTGGCGATCTACGGTTATCTGCGCTGGTTGCGAAATGAAAAGGCGATGCGTCTGAAAGAGGACATGCCGTACACCAACAGCCTGCTGATTATCAGCGTCATGCTGACGCTTGTGGCGGTGATTGTTATGGCGCTGGTGCTGTATGCCGGGTAGTCGTAAGGCCCGTCGCCAGTCCGATCCTGGTCTACAACCGGAACGGACATCGCTGGCCTGGTTTCGCACGTTGCTAGGCTATGGCGCACTGATGGCGCTGGCGATTAAGCATAACTGGCATCAGGCGGGAGCGTTATTCTGGGTTTCAATAGCGGTGCTGGCAATTGTGGCGATTATTCTCTGGCGCTACACCCGCAGCCGTAACCTGATGGATGTTACGCATAGCGATTTTTCTGAATCTCGTGCGGTGCGTGACAAATTTATGATCTCCCTCGCGGTGTTATCCCTTGCAATACTGTTTGCTGTAACACACGTTCGCCAACTTATCGTATATATCGGGAATTTTGCATGACAGTATGTGAGGACATGGATGTTAGTGAGGGTATTTTAAAGGTGGTGATTGATCACCAGAAGAGTTTGCAACCTATTGAACTGTACCGTGATTTACGACAAGGCGATGTTCGTCTCGTACAGTTTATCCCTCTGATTAAGCGCGATGAAGCAGGCAACCTGACGGCTGAATCTGTCACACCAGAAGGGTGGGGGCAGTTTTTAAATACGATATTTGATATCTGGGTTCGTGAAGATATTAATCGGGTATCTATTCAGCTTTTTGATAAAACTCTGCGTCGATGGTGTGGTCTGGCGGTTCAAATTGAACGGCAATCGACCTCACAGCAGAGCGTGCGTTGTCGGTCATGTTCCTTATCGCAATTTTACCGTGGTGATTGCCCGGTGCATGGGGATACTCACGGGGAAAATGTGCTGTGTGCGGGATATCAGGCCTTCTTTGAACACTCATCACCCCATATGCGCGTCATGCGCGATCTGATTAAACAGCATCGCTCACCGATGGAGCTGATGGCGATGCTGCGTTGAGATCAGAGGGGGTTAGCGCCCTTTCGCCAGGTATTGCGCCATCTCGGTTTCCGGCACCATGCCGCCGCCGGTCGCCCACACCAGGTGCGTGGCGTTATTGAGCTGATCCGCGCTCAATCCTTGCATCTGCTGGTAATCCGTGGAGGCGCAAACGTGCTGAGGACCAGCCATGCCCGCCAGCGCCGATGGCTCAAGGCGAATACCTTCTTCCTGCGCCAGCCAGCCCAGCATATCGTACATAGTCTGATCGTCCAGGGTGTACAGTCCGTCGAGCAGGCGTTCCATCGCCCGGCCAACAAAGCCCGAGGCGCGACCGACTGCCAGCCCATCTGCCGCTGTCAGATTATCGATGCCGATATCCTGCACGGAAATGGTATCGTGCAGCCCGGTGTAAATCCCCAGCAGCATGCACGGGGAGTGGGTGGGTTCTGCGAAGAAGCAATGAACGTTGTCACCGAATGCCAGCTTCAGGCCAAACGCCACGCCGCCAGGGCCACCACCCACACCGCATGGCAGGTAAACAAACAACGGATGATCGGCATCCACCACGCGCCCCTGCTGGGCAAACTGCGCTTTCAGACGCTGACCGGCGACCGCATAGCCTAAGAACAGCGTGCGGGAATTTTCATCATCGATAAAGAAACAGTTCGGATCGGACTGTGCCGCTTTGCGGCCCTGTTCAACCGCCACTCCGTAATCTTCTTCGTACTCCACCACCGTCACGCCGTGGCTGCGCAGCCTGGATTTTTTCCACGCGCGGGCATCGGCAGACATATGGACCGTAACGTTAAAGCCGATTCGGGCGCTCATGATGCCGATAGACATCCCCAGGTTGCCAGTTGAACCTACTGCGATGCTGTACTGGCTGAAGAACTGTTTGAACTCAGGAGAAAGCAGAATGCTGTAATCATCATTTGTCGTTAGCAGACCCGCTTTCAACGCCAGTTTTTCCGCGTGGGTCAGGACTTCATAAATGCCGCCACGCGCTTTGATTGAGCCAGAAATTGGCAGGTGGCTGTCTTTTTTCAGCAGCAGTTCGCCGTGGATAGGCTGCCCGAACTCTTTTTCCAGCCGTTTTTGCATGGCCGGGATGGCGGCCAGCTCAGATTCGATAATGCCCCCAGTAGCGGCAGTTTCCGGGAAGGCCTGCGCCAGATACGGTGCGAAGCGCGTCAGACGCGCGTGGGCATCCTCAACGTCGTGTGCTGTCAGGCCAACATAGGGTAAACCTTCCGCAAGAGAGGTGGTGCCAGGGTTAAACCAGGTTGTCTCTTTCAGAGCCACCAGATCTTCCACTAAAGGATGCTGGGCGATAAGTGTTTGAATGTTTTCCATAGTCAGTCTCTTCGCGCTTAGATAATAAAGGAAAGCAGGAATGTGCAAGCCAGTGCAATAACGGACGCAATAAATGTCGCGGTCGTATAGTATTTGAACGTTTCATTCAGGGTGGCGCCGCAATACTGCTTCACCAGCCAGAACAGGGAATCGGTGACGATCGTGCAGCCAATAGCGCCGGAACCGATGGCAATGGCGATGATCTCCGGGCTAACGTTGGGATACAGCGGTAGCATCGGGGCAACGATTGCCGTTGCGCCCATCATCGCTACCGTGGCAGAACCCACCGCGGCATGCAGAATCAGTGCGACCAGCCATGCCAGCAGAATCGGGTGCATATGCATGTTTGAGAGGATCAGCGCCAGGGTATCCGCCAGCCCACTGCTCTTGAGGATAGCGTTGAATGCGCCGCCTGCACCGATAATCAGCAGAATGTTAGCAATCGAGCCAAAACCGTTTTCGGTGTGGGTCAGCAATGCCCCCATACCAATGTGCTGACGCAGACCGAGAATGTAATAGGCCACGAAAACGGCAATAAACATCGCGGTGATCGGGTTACCGATAAACTCCAGCAGCGTATACAGCGTACCGCCTTTCGCCATGTTCAGTTCCGCGACGGTTTTGACCAGCATCAGGCCAATTGGCAGCAGCACGGTAAACAGCGTGGCGCTCAGCGACGGCAGCGTACTTTCATCGCGTACCTTGAGATCGGAAAACTCAGCCGGTACCGGTTTAAATGGCAGACGGTTGCCGAGGAATTTCAGATACAACGGCCCGCCGATTAGCGATGCCATCAAGCCCACCAGTAAGCCGTAGACAATCACGGTGCCAATGTCTGCGCCCAGCTTGTTGGCCACGAACAGCGCCGCCGGATGCGGCGGCACCACGCAGTGTACCGCCATCAGCGCCGTACACAGCGGGATCGCCAGCTTCAGTAATGAGGTATTGGTTTTTTTAGCAATCGAAAAGGCCAATGGAATCAACAGCACCACGCCGACCTCAACGAACAGCGTGATCCCGCAAATCAGCCCGACCAGCACCATAATGACGTCGGCGGAAAGCCAGCGGCAGCGCTGCAGCGTCAGACCGATGCGTTCGGCTGCGCCGGACACTTCCATCATTTTGCCCAGAATGGTCCCAAGGCCGATAACCGCCGCGAGGAAGCCCAGCGTACCGCCGATGCCACTCTCAATGGCATTGACCATATCCAGCGGCCCCATCCCCATCATCGTACCCACGAAGAAACTGGCTAACAGCAGCGCCAGAAACGGGTGGAATTTGAACTTCACGATGGTCAAAACGATTAACACGATGCTTATCAGCAGCGTGCTCACAACCCAGATTTGAGAGTGCATAGCTCACCTTGCCCTGTGATTAATATAAGGTTATTGGACAAAAATAAGGCACCGTCTGACAAACGATATAAATCTCCTTTCACATGAGCCAGATTGCATCAAATGAGTGATTTACGTCTAATTACGCTGCATTTATGCGATATGATTCACCTTGATTCATCTTTGTGCTGATTTTTACAGCGAACTTTTTTACACTCCGGCGCATGAATCAGGAGGACTGGAGGTGAGTTTGGATCCCCTACGCGAGGGCCGAAACCGGCTGCTCAATGGCTGGCAGCTGTCAAAGCTGTATACCTTTGAAGTGGCGGCCCGGCATCAGTCGTTTGCGCTGGCGGCAGATGAGCTGTCGTTAAGCCCCAGCGCCGTCAGCCATCGCATTAATCAGCTGGAAGATGAGCTGGGCATTCAGCTGTTTGTCCGTTCACACCGTAAAGTGGAACTCACCCACGAGGGTAAGCGGGTGTTCTGGGCGCTGAAATCGTCGCTGGATACGCTGAATCAGGAAATCCTCGATATTAAAAACCAGGAGCTGTCCGGGACGCTTACCGTCTACTCACGGCCTTCTATCGCCCAGTGCTGGCTGGTTCCGGCGCTCGGTGACTTTACCCGTCGCTACCCGTCAATTTCACTGACCATCCTGACCGGCAACGACAACGTCAATTTACAGCGTGCCGGGGTCGATTTGGCTATCTATTTTGACGATGCGCCCTCCGCGCAGCTTACGCACCACTTCCTGATGGATGAAGAGATCCTGCCGGTATGCAGCCCGGACTACGCTCGCCGCCATGACCTTACCGGTTCGCTGGTGAATTTGCCGCACTGCACCTTGCTGCATGACAGACAGGCATGGAGTAACGACTCAGGAACCGATGAATGGCACAGTTGGGCGCAGCATTTTGCCGTGAATTTGCCGACATCATCGGGTATCGGCTTTGATCGTTCTGATTTAGCGGTAATTGCCGCCATGAACCATATCGGCGTGGCGATGGGCCGAAAGCGGCTGGTGCAGAAACGTCTCGACAGCGGGGAACTGGTCGCGCCTTTCGGTGATATGGCGCTGAAATGCCATCAACACTATTACATCACCACGCTGCCCGGCAGGCAGTGGCCAAAAATCGAGGCATTTATTGGCTGGCTGCAGGAGCAGGTTAAATAAGCGGGCCGCGAATATTTTTTACGCTTTCTCTCTACACGGAAAGTGAAAAAGCATGCTAAATACGTGATATCACTCCTGATGATTTGCGTAAGGACGACCGTGTTAAAGCCGATTGTTTCCCTTTTACTGTTAGCCAGCGCCACCGTGTATGCCGCGCCCCCTGTGCTGACGGCGGCGCTGTATGCGCAGCAGCTTGGCGTTGGAATGGACGTAGACTGGGCTCGCACAGATCGCGGTATCCGCGAGTTCGATCCGCTGGTGGTACGGGATTTCAAGGCGAAGGGGATCTCTCATGTGCGTATTCGTGTGGCTGGTGAGCCAACAGAAGCCAGGCTCATCCATTTGCGCAAGCTGGTAGAGGCTTGCGAGCAATACGGCGTGATCCCGATCATTGCCTATCAGGCTGACGAATATAAAAAAGACCCCAGCGCCGGTAACGAAAAAGAGGTTGTTAACTGGTGGGTGGCGGTGGCGCATTACTTTGGTCAAGGCTCGCCGTTGCTGGGTTTCGACCTGATATATGAGCCTGCCGATAAGCTTAATCACAATCAGACTTCGCTCAATCGGGTGTACGACAAAACGATTCGCACAATCCACGCCATTTCACCGCAGCGGATGATTTTCATTGCTCCGCGACTGCGCGCGGCACCGGAAGATTTGCCTAATCTGAAATTACCGCCGCAAAGTCAGAATACCGTTCTGGCTGAATGGCATATCTTCCCGTGGGGGCCGCTAAAAAATAACGGTAAGTATCCCTGGACGTCGGGGACTGCGGCAGAAAAAGCCGCCATTCGCGCCCGTATTAATACAGCCATTCACTGGCAACAGAAAACGGGTCATCTCAGTTGGGTGGGGGGCTGGTCGCCGGGAGAGACCATCAAAAACGCGCCTTCTGCCGCGCAAACTGCATTTGCACGGTTTATGGCATGTGAACTGCGCAAGGCGAAAATCCCCTATGCTATCAATGCGGATACGCAGTTCTATGATGGCGAAGAAGGGGCCTGGCGTCCGGCGCTGGAGCCGTTGCTGACGACGATGATCGCGCCAGAATGCGAAAAGCCCGGCGATAAGCCGGGCCATCATACGCTTAAACCGCCTGTCCCTGATGCGACACGCGTGATGCCAGCGGAAGCCAGCAAACAAAAATCAACAGCCCCATAAGGGTCATCAGCAGGCCCAGACTGGCTTGCCCGGTCTGCGGCAGCATGGCAGAAAACCATGCCAGCACGCCGGAACCAATGTTCTGTAATCCCCCAACCAGCGCGCCAGCCGTGCCTGCCAGGAACGGGAAAGGCTCCATTGCACCGCTGGTTGCCAGCGGAAACAACATTCCGGCACCGAAGAAAAACAGTGCGGCAGGAACCAGCAGCGTCCAGACGTTCATCACGTCAAACAGCCCTGGGATCCACATCATTAAACCCGCTACCAGACAGCAGGTCACCGACTGCCACATTAGCGTCGAGAAACGCTTATTAGGGCGACCGGCGAACCATGCGCCGAAAAACGCCGCCGGAATAGGCAGAATAAACAGGATGCTGACCGCCATGCTGCTTAGACCGAGCCGTGCGCCCAATAATACTCCGGAGCAGGCTTCAAAGACCGCAACGCCCGCCAGACCGCCGATCAACATCAGCACGTAACAGGTGAAAGAGCTATTACCAAACAGGGTTTTGTAGCTGGCGATCAGCCGTGGACGCGGCGCACCCGCAGGCCGTGTTTCCGGCATCCAGCGCGCCATGCTAAACGTCACACCCGCACACAGAATCAGCAGGAAAATATAGCAGGCGCGCCAGTTCCACACTGTATCCAGCATGCCGCCAATCAGCGGAGCTAACAGCGGACTGACCAGAATCCCCATGTTTAACAGACTATTGGCGTGGCGCAGTTGCGTGCCTTCGTACAGATCGCGCGGTAAGGTTCGCGCCATCACACCGCCGACGCCCGTTCCCATCCCCTGGATGGCACTGGCGATAATCAGTACCGTCAGGCTATGGGTGGTAATGGCGACCAGCGTGGCCAGCATAAAAATAGACATCCCGGCGAGGATCACCGGGCGGCGCCCTACGCGGTCTGAAAGGGGACCGTAAACCAGTTGCGACACGCCGTAGGTCAGCAGGTAGGCAGCCATTACGCTTTGCACCGCGCCTTCGCGAACGTTCAGTTCACGCGCCATATCAGCAATCGCGGGGATATAAATGGTTTGCGCCATCTGACCTACCGCCACCAGTAATACCAACATCAACAACAAATTGACGCTTCTATGCCTTTTCATTTCGCTGATTACTTTTAAAAAAGAGAAAAAAGAAGAATAAGGTGCTGCACTTTCCCGTAAATGCGCGTGGAATCTACCACAACAGAAAAAGAAGGCCAGATAGTGGGCTGGAATGTTTATGTGCTGGACGGCAGGAAATGTAAACAAAAAGCGGCAACAAATGTTGCCGGATTACATCGGGTTTACAACGCGATCATGATAAGCGGAGTAAAACTGCGCCGGCGGCAATACCTGCAGCCGCGACAAGACGTATTCCGGCAACCTTTTCTTTCAGCAGCAGCCATGCGAGCAGTGCGCCAAACAGAATGGATGTTTCACGCAGTGCAGCGACCACCGCCAGCGGGGCCTGAGTCATCGCCCACAGTGCCAGGCCGTAAGACCCCATCGTACCAATCCCGCCAAGAATACCTTTTTTCCACTGCTGTACCAGATAACGTGACGCTTCCCGGCGTCGGGCGATCATCGCCCAACCCAGCAGGCAGGAGCCGTTCAGAAAGAAGGTCCACAGCGTGTAGCCCAGCGCGGTTTCTGAAAGCCGAACACCGGTGCCATCAACCAGCGTATAACCGGCGATAAAACAGGCATTAATGAGTGCCAGGATAATCCCACGTTGCGAGCCGCAGCGTCCGTTAAATGCCATCCCGAGAATAGCCAGACAGATGGTGGCAATCCCCACCCAGGCGAGTAGCGAGAGGCTATCGCCAAGAAACAGGACGCTGATAATCGCGACCAGCAGCGGCGCTGTGCCGCGCATCAGAGGATAGGTCTGGCTCATATCCGAAACCTGATAGGTTTTAGCGACCAGGACGGTATAGACCACCTGTAATGCGGTTGAGACAGCTAAAAACGGCAGGCTGGCGGCAGAGGGTTGCGGCGCAAAGGGTAAACAAATCAGCGCCATAATCGCAGCGGTTCCGCTGACGCTTATAGCCGAGTACAACTTGTCGTTTCCCGCTTTTACGATGGCATTCCAGCTGGCATGCAGCAGTGCGGCGAACAGCAAAATGCAGAAAACAGAAAGCGTCATGGCGGAATTCTTCCCTGAGGATGTCATAAAAACGTAACACATTGGCACGACACAAGCACCAGGGAGAAGGTGAAAGGGGAGCGGAGTGTTACCCGCCCCCCTTAGGTGCGACTTGAATCTGAATTACTTAACGTATTTCAGAACGGCATCAAGGAGTTGCAGTGCTGCAACAATGAGTTTGAGGATAAGAATAGCGATATCCACGAGGCTCATACGCTCTCCTTTTGGTACAAGGAGCACGGTGCTGGCGTACCTCGCCGCTGCCTGTTGCCAGCACCTTTGTTGACGTAACACAGTGTGCTCACTTAGGGGGTTAAGGCGCTGACGGCACCACCCGTTTCAGCCAGGACTTTGATGCGCCGGTAAAACAGCGGCCCCCTCGCGCACTGCGAACATTTACAGTATAGATAAATACTGTATGTATGAACAGTATTTTATGGACAAAATCCGCAAAGCGATCCATACTCAGAAACGTCAAAATCCGTGCCTTAAATTGCGCGTTCGTTCCCGATCGCGTATACTTCTTGCGTTGACGTAACACAGTGTGTTCTGCGGTTACCAGCCGCAAACCCTGAAAAAAACCTCGCCCCGGCGGGGTTTTTTGTTTTTACATTGCGTACAGATAAACGTGATCTTTGGCGCATTTTTGCGCAGATGAAAAATTTTCCATTGTCACGCTGAAAAACCTGTGTTTGTATAAATCCTGTTAACCAACAAACAGACAAGGCCCCTAATGAACCCTTCCATGCTGACTGCGACCCTACTAAAAACTGCGCCATCTCGCGCAGCGGTCGTCGTGCGTGTGGTGGTGGTCGTCGGCAATGCGCCGTAGGGTCCGGAACAACACACGATTCCAAAACCCCGCCGGCGCAAACCGGGCGGGGTTTTTCGTTTCAGAGACCTGCCCGGAGCAAAGGCCCAGAATAAAAGGACTGGAGCATGGCAAGTTCGGGCATAACATCCAAGCGTACGCGTTTTACGGGCGCAGAATTCATCGTTCATTTCCTGGAACGTCAGGGAATTAAAGTGGTCACCGGTATTCCTGGCGGCTCAATTCTTCCCGTCTACGACGCCTTGAGCCAAAGCACGAAAATCCGTCATATCCTGGCGCGCCACGAGCAGGGTGCGGGGTTTATCGCCCAGGGGATGGCACGAACCGAGGGTAAACCCGCCGTCTGTATGGCCTGTAGCGGACCGGGCGCAACCAACCTGGTGACCGCTATTGCCGATGCGCGCCTGGATTCCATCCCGTTGGTGTGTATCACCGGTCAGGTTCCGGCCTCGATGATCGGCACCGACGCCTTCCAGGAAGTCGACACCTACGGCATCTCTATCCCCATCACCAAACACAATTATCTGGTTCGCCATATCAATGAATTACCGCAGGTCATGAGCGATGCCTTCCGCATTGCGCAGTCAGGACGCCCAGGCCCGGTGTGGATAGACATACCTAAGGACATTCAAACAGCCGTATTTGAAATTGAAGAGATGCCGGAGCCTGCAGAAAAAGCCCCTGCGCCAACCTTTAGCGCGGACAGCGTTCGCGATGCTGCCGCTATGATTAATGCGGCACAACGTCCGGTGTTGTACCTCGGCGGCGGCGTGATTAACGCGCCGGAGCGCGTTCGTGAGCTGGCCGAAAAAGCAAAACTGCCTACCACCATGACGTTGATGGCGCTGGGCATGCTGCCAAAAGCGCATCCGCTGTCGTTAGGCATGTTGGGTATGCATGGCGCGCGCAGCACCAACTTTATTCTGCAAGAGGCTGATTTACTGATTGTTCTTGGCGCACGTTTTGATGACCGGGCGATTGGTAAAACCGAACAGTTCTGCCCGAATGCCAAAATCATCCACGTGGATATTGACCGCGCGGAGCTGGGTAAAATCAAACAGCCGCACGTGGCCATTCAGGCAGATGTCGATGAGGTGCTGGAACAGCTGATCCCATTGATTGAGGCACAACCGCGGGACGCGTGGCATCAGATGGTGGTCGATTTACAACGCGAATTCCCTTGTACTATTCCACAGGAAAGCGATCCGCTCAGCCATTATGGGCTGATTAACGCCGTTGCCGCCTGCGTGGACGACAGCGCGATTATCACTACCGACGTCGGCCAGCACCAGATGTGGGCGGCACAGGCTTACCCGCTGAACCGTCCGCGCCAGTGGCTGACCTCCGGCGGTCTGGGAACCATGGGCTTTGGCCTGCCTGCGGCGATTGGTGCGGCGCTGGCGAACCCGGACAAGAAAGTGTTGTGCTTCTCCGGCGACGGCAGCCTGATGATGAATATTCAGGAAATGGCGACTGCCAGCGAAAATCAGCTGGATATTAAAATTATCCTGATGAATAACGAAGCACTGGGTCTGGTGTATCAGCAGCAGAGCCTGTTCTATAAGCAAGGCGTGTTTGCTGCGACCTATCCGGGGATGATTAACTTTATGCAGATTGCCGCTGGTTTTGGTCTCGAAACCTGTGATCTGAATAACGAAGCGGACCCACAGGCGGCGCTGCAGGAGATAATCAATCGTCCAGGACCCGCGCTGATCCACGTACGTATTGATGCAGAAGAAAAAGTGTATCCGATGGTACCGCCGGGTGCGGCAAACACTGAAATGGTGGGGGAATAAGCCATGCAACAGCAGACTCATGACAACGTAATCCTGGAACTCACCGTACGCAACCACCCGGGTGTAATGACCCACGTTTGTGGGCTGTTTGCCCGCCGTGCGTTCAACGTGGAAGGTATCCTCTGTCTACCGATTCAGGACAGTGATAAGAGCCGTATCTGGCTATTGGTGAATGATGACCAGCGTCTGGAGCAGATGATAAGCCAGATCGACAAACTGGAAGATGTGGTGAAAGTGGCGCGCAACCAGTCCGACCCGTCGATGTTTAACAAAATCGCCGTCTTCTTTGAGTAGTTCGCTCAAGGCTTGAACGGTAGAGCGCTTATCGTTAAGGTAAGCGCTTTTGCCGGATGGCGGCATAAATGCCTTATCCGGCCTACAGCGGCACCCGCCCGTAGGCCTGATAAGCGCAGCGCCATCAGGCGTTTTCCAGCACCAGGACATAACCCATGATTACCGTTGCCCTTATCGACGACCACCTTATCGTCCGTTCCGGGTTTGCCCAACTGTTGGGGCTGGAACCCGATTTGCAGGTTGTGGCTGAGTTTGGCTCAGGTAGCGAGGCGCTGGCAGGATTGCCGGGGCGCGGCGTGCAGGTCTGTATCTGTGACATCTCCATGCCTGACATTTCCGGCCTCGAACTGTTAAGCCAGTTGCCAAAAGGCATGGCGATTATCATGCTCTCCGTCCACGACAGCCCGGCGCTGGTGGAGCAGGCGCTCAACGCGGGCGCGCGTGGTTTCCTTTCTAAACGCTGTAGCCCGGATGAGCTGATCGCAGCGGTGCATACCGTGGCGACTGGCGGCTGTTACCTGACGCCGGACATCGCCGTCAAACTGGCGGCCGGGCGTCAGGACCCGCTCACCAAACGTGAACGTCAGGTGGCAGAAAAACTGGCGCAAGGGATGGCAGTCAAAGAGATTGCGGCTGAACTGGGCTTGTCACCAAAAACGGTACACGTGCACCGCGCCAACCTGATGGAAAAGTTGGGCGTAAGCAACGATGTTGAACTGGCTCGGCGGATGTTTGACGGCTGGCAATGAACACGTTCTTTTCCCGGTTAGTCACCATTGTTGCCTGCTTTTTTATCTTCTCTGCCGCATGGTTTTGCCTGTGGAGCATCAGCCTGCATCTGGTTGAACGCCCGGAGCTGGCAGTGCTGCTGTTTCCATTCGGCCTGCGCCTGGGCTTAATGCTGCAATGTCCGCGCGGCTACTGGCCGGTACTGTTGGGTGCGGAATGGCTGCTTCTGTTCTGGCTGGCGCAGGAAGTGGCGCTGGCCCATTTGCCACTTTTGATGATCGGCAGCTTCCTCACGTTACTCCCGGTGATGCTGATATCGCGATACCGCCACCAGCGTGACTGGCGTACGCTGCTGTTGCAGGGCGCGGCGCTTACGGCGGCGGCATTGCTGCAATCGCTGCCCTGGCTTGGGCAGGGTGAAGAGGCATGGAACGCGCTACTGCTGACCCTCACCGGCGGATTAACGCTGGCGCCGATCTGCCTGGTATTCTGGCACTATCTGACCAGCACCACCTGGCTGCCGCTGGGACCGGCGGTGGTTTCTCAACCTGTGAACTGGCGCGGACGACATCTGGTCTGGTACCTGCTGTTGTTCAGTGTCAGCCTGTGGTTGCAGTTGGGTCTGCCGAATGAATTGTCGCGCTTTACGCCGTTTTGCCTCGCGCTACCGATTATTGCACTTGCCTGGCACTATGGCTGGCAGGGGGCGCTGATCGCAACGCTAATGAATGCCATCGCGCTGATTGCCAGCCAGACCTGGCACGACCATCCCGTCGACCTGTTGCTCTCGCTGCTGGTGCAAAGCCTGACCGGGTTGCTGCTCGGCGCGGGTATTCAGCGCCTGCGTGAACTCAACCAGTCGCTGCAAAACGAGCTGGCACGTAATCATCGGCTGGCCGAGCGTTTGTTGGAAACCGAAGAAAGCGTGCGCCGCGACGTGGCGCGTGAACTGCACGATGATATCGGCCAAACCATCACCGCCATTCGTACCCAGGCGGGTATTGTCCAGCGCCTGGCGCCGGAAAACGCAGGGGTGAAGCGTAGCGGGGCACACATCGAACAACTTTCTCTCGGCGTGTACGATTCGGTGCGTCGCCTGTTAGGCCGCCTGCGACCACGCCAGTTGGACGATCTCACGCTGGAGCAGGCCATCCGCTCATTGATGCGTGAAATGGAGCTGGAAAGCCGCGGCATCGTCAGCCATCTCGACTGGCGAATTGACGAATCTGCACTCAGCGAAAGCCAGCGGGTGACGCTGTTTCGCGTCTGCCAGGAAGGGCTGAACAACATCGTTAAGCACGCCAACGCCAGCGCGGTGACACTTCAGGGCTGGCAACAGGATGAACGACTGATGCTGGTGATTGAGGACGACGGCAGCGGCCTGCCGCCGGGTTCGAATAAGCAGGGATTTGGCCTCACCGGGATGCGTGAGCGCATTACGGCCCTCGGCGGTAAGCTTTCGATATCCTGTACGCACGGTACGCGGGTCAGCGTCTCTTTGCCTCAGCGTTATGTGTAAGGAATGGCAATGTTTCAGTTTCTAAAAGCCCCGGCTAATGCGCCACACATTACCAATAAAAGTGAGGTAGATGCCCGTTATCGCTACTGGCGGCGGCATATTCTGACCACCATCTGGCTTGGCTACGCGCTGTTCTATTTCACGCGCAAAAGCTTCAACGCTGCGGTGCCGGATATCCTCACCAGCGGTGTGCTGACCCGCAGCGACATTGGCCTGTTGGCAACGCTGTTTTACATCACTTACGGCCTGTCGAAGTTTGTCTCTGGTATTGTCAGCGATCGTTCCAACGCCCGCTATTTTATGGGCATTGGTTTGATTGCAACCGGCGTGGTAAACATCCTGTTCGGTTTCTCGACCTCGCTTTGGGCCTTTGCGCTACTGTGGGCACTGAATGCGTTCTTCCAGGGCTGGGGGTCGCCGGTCTGTGCGCGTTTATTGACCGCATGGTATTCGCGTACCGAACGCGGTGGCTGGTGGGCGCTATGGAACACCGCGCATAACGTCGGCGGGGCGCTGATCCCGATGGTGATGGCGGCGACGGCGCTGCATTATGGCTGGCGTGCAGGAATGATGATTGCCGGAATACTGGCGATTGTGGTCGGATTTTTCCTGTGCTGGCGGTTGCGCGACAGGCCGCAGGCGATTGGCTTACCTCCGGTTGGCGACTGGCGACATGATGAGTTAGAAATTGCCCAGCAGCAGGAGGGCGCAGGCTTAACCCGCAAAGAAATTCTCACTCGCTATGTGTTGCTGAATCCCTACATCTGGCTGCTGTCGTTGTGTTATGTGCTGGTGTACGTGGTACGTGCGGCGATCAATGACTGGGGTAATCTGTACATGTCAGAAACGCTGGGGGTCGATCTGGTGACCGCCAACACCGCGGTGACCATGTTTGAACTGGGCGGGTTTATTGGGGCTCTGGTGGCGGGTTGGGGGTCAGATAAGCTGTTCAACGGCAATCGTGGGCCAATGAACCTGATTTTTGCCGCCGGGATTTTGCTTTCCGTCGGTTCGCTGTGGCTGATGCCGTTCGCCAGCTACGTGATGCAGGCAGCGTGCTTCTTCACCACCGGATTTTTCGTTTTTGGCCCGCAAATGCTGATTGGTATGGCGGCGGCGGAGTGCTCGCACAAAGAGGCGGCTGGGGCGGCGACCGGGTTTGTCGGGCTGTTTGCTTACCTGGGCGCTTCGCTCTCCGGTTGGCCGCTGGCGAAGGTAATGGAAGTCTGGCACTGGACCGGATTCTTTGTGGTTATCGCCATCGCCGCGGGGATCTCCGCGCTGTTGCTGTTGCCGTTTTTGAATGCCCAGGCGCCGCGTGAGCCTGGTGAAGCGTGATGTACCTCACCTTTTTGCCCCGAGTGGGGTAAAACTAAGAAATTTTCCCGGTTTCACCTGGACGCTGTCTCAGGCGTGATCCCCGGCTGATTTTTACAATGCCTGCTATTCGCAGGTATAAAAATTAGCTCGGAGAGTCCTATGCTGGCCTTCTTAAACCAGGTGCGCAAGCCAACCCTGGATCTGCCGCTCGATGTGCGGCGCAAAATGTGGTTCAAACCGTTCATGCAGTCTTATCTGGTAGTTTTCATCGGCTACCTGACCATGTACCTGATCCGCAAAAACTTCAACATCGCGCAGAACGACATGATCTCCACCTACGGGCTGAGCATGACGCAACTGGGGATGATTGGCCTGGGCTTTTCCATCACCTACGGCGTGGGTAAAACGCTGGTTTCTTATTACGCGGATGGCAAAAACACCAAGCAGTTCCTGCCGTTTATGCTGATTCTCTCCGCCATCTGTATGCTCGGTTTTAGCGCCAGCATGGGGGCTGGTTCGACCAGCCTGTTTCTGATGATCGCCTTTTACGCGCTGAGCGGCTTCTTCCAGAGTACCGGCGGCTCGTGTAGTTATTCCACCATCACCAAATGGACGCCGCGTCGTAAGCGTGGATCGTATCTCGGTATGTGGAACATCTCCCACAACCTCGGCGGTGCCGGTGCGGCAGGTGTGGCGTTGTTTGGCGCCAACTACCTGTTCGACGGTCACGTCATCGGTATGTTTATCTTCCCGTCGATTATCGCCCTGATTGTTGGCTTTATCGGCCTGCGCTATGGCAGCGACTCCCCGGAATCGTATGGCCTCGGTAAAGCCGAAGAGTTGTTCGGTGAGGAGATCAGCGAAGAAGACAAAGAGACCGAAGAAAACGAGATGACCAAATGGCAGATCTTTGTTGAGTACGTGCTGAAAAACAAAGTGATCTGGCTGCTGTGTTTCTCGAACATCTTCCTGTACGTGGTGCGTATCGGTATTGACCAGTGGTCCACCGTCTACGCTTTCCAGGAGCTGAAGCTCTCCAAAGAAGTGGCGATTCAGGGCTTTACTCTCTTTGAAGTGGGCGCGCTGGTCGGCACGCTGCTGTGGGGCTGGCTCTCCGATCTGGCGAATGGTCGCCGGGCGCTGGTGGCCTGCGTGGCGCTGGCATTAATCATTGCGACACTGGGCGTTTATCAGCACGCCAGCAACCAGTACGTTTATCTGGCTTCGCTGTTTGCGCTGGGCTTCCTGGTGTTTGGTCCGCAGCTGTTAATCGGCGTTGCGGCAGTCGGATTTGTGCCGAAAAAAGCGATCGGCGCAGCCGATGGGATTAAAGGGACATTCGCCTATCTGATTGGTGACAGCTTCGCCAAGCTGGGTCTGGGGATGATTGCTGATGGTACGCCGGTCTTCGGCCTCACCGGCTGGGCAGGAACCTTCGCCGCGCTGGACACCGCCGCCATCGGTTGTATCTGCCTGATGGCCATCGTGGCCGTGTTTGAAGAACGTAAAATTCGTCGCGAGAAAAAGATTCAACAATTGAAAGTCGCTTAAGTTAAGTGTGCATTGGTAACTTTTGCCCGCCTTAATGGCGGGCTTTTTTATGCCTCATTATGCTGACAGTAGCTGTTATAAGCCTCAACAAATAACTTCGCATTTGTTGCAGTTTGGTGGACAGATTGCCCAATGCGATAAAGATCGCTGCCTAATCCGGCACTGTAACAACCTGCATTCAGGTAATGAGACAGATTGTCAGGGCGAATTCCGCCTACGGCATATAAAGGTGTTTGAGGAGGTAAAACCGCTTTTAATGCCCGGATGTAATTCGGTCCCAGTTCTCCCGCAGGGAAAATTTTCAGTCCATCTGCGCCGTGCCTGAGTGCAAGAAATGCTTCGCTGGCTGTGTGGCAACCGATGCAGGTTTTCATTTGGGCCGCTTTGGCGGCATCAATTAATTCCGGATCGGTGTTGGGTGTAAGGATAAATGCGCATCCAAGTGAAGAGAGAGTGCTGATATCCGCGACATGAGTAACCGTCCCTGCACCGATTTTTATCGTCTGGCCATAATGCTCCACGGCCAAAGCAATACTGCTTTTCCAGTCTGGAGAATTCAGCGGTATTTCTATTGTGCTGAAGCCAGCTGTGATCAGCGCGTCAATATGAGCCAGCACCTCATCAGGCTTCACCCCGCGCAGAATGGCGACCAAAGGGTTACGGCTATTCATGTAAAAGTCTCCTGATACCATTAATAAATGCTTTTTCACCATTGCACAGACGACAGCGATAACCGAAATGATGAAACAAACTTTGATAGCGGCTGAGCAAATCTTCATTGCCTACCAAAACGACTTCTTCCCCGGTGTTAATGGCGTAATGCTGTAGCATTTGCGCGATTTCGTGGCCAATCAGTAATCCTGAGAGAGATTCGTATAGCGTGTCGGGTGGCAAGGAATGGCTGAGTATTCGAGCTCTGAGGTCAAATACGCTGCGGGATAAACACGTTTCATTCCAGCCACGTTCGGCTCCGTCTAAAAAAGCCTGAATGTTCGTGTTTTGTTCCCCGGCATTTTTTCCCACTATGGAATAGTGGGAGAGCAAATGAAAAAACTCGCCGGTCATGATAGTTTGAAAATCGCAGACGATACCCTCTTGCACCTGAACCCATTTGCTGTGTGTCCCAGGGAAGACGTACCAGAGGTCATCAGTCAGGGCGCCAAAAAGTTGCGTTTCCTCTCCACGCATGACGTTGTAGGTTTTCGGTCCGGCAATTTGCAGACCCGGTACGATGAAAGTGGGAAAAGGACCCGCATCCTCAACCGCTGTCAGATGCTGCGATAATGCGCTTAACGGGGTTGGGCAACGCAAATAGTGGCTATCTACCCAACCGATATTACTGCCCACCATACCGCTCATTATGACGGTTGTATCTTTGCTTAATGGCTGCGGACACAAACTTAGCAGTGTTAGCCAGGTATCTTTGAATGCGTCAGGATTATGCTTGAGTACACCATTCTGATCGGCGTGTTGCCAGACACATTGATTCTGTTGATAGACCCAAATACGCAGGTTGCTGGAGCCCCAATCCACGGCAATAAAATTCTCTGAATTGAACATACATCATTCCTGATACGAAAAGATGGCCCTAAGCGGGCCATATTCAGGGGATTACTCGTCGGCAATAACCATTTTTTTATCAAAATTGATCAGCAGCGAGCAGATGAGATAACCCACAGCAGCCAGTGCAAAGAACATCATGGCGGCGTAATAATTTCCGGTGGATTGCACCAGGAAACCGATAAAAATTGGCAGGATAGCGGCGAATAAGTTACTGGTGAAGTTCATGGTCCCACAGATGGTACCCGCAACAGATTGCGCGCCTAGCAGCCCTGGTATTGACCAGTAAACACTGGCCCACCGCAGTGGGAAAAGGGCAATGGTGAGCAGGGTTATCGCAACGGCTGGTGTAGAACTTTGTGCGCAAAGGAAAATACCAACGCCAGCGGTAGTGGCAGAAATAGCCAACATTGTATGCATCACACGGCTTGTTTTTGCCCCTTTGCTGCGCCATTTATCCATAATGTAGCCGCCGGTCAGTTGGCCGACAAAACACAGCAAGAAGATCAGCGCCATTGCTCCACCCATCGATTTGATATCGAAACCGTAGGTGGCCTGAAAGTAGAGCGGCAGCCAGGTCATCAGGCCGTAGAACACAAAGCTGTAGCAAACCCAACCACCGATGAGCGCAATCACATTCCGTTGTTTTAGATAAGGTTTGATGTCGGCCAGACGGTATTTCTTGCTGCTGGTTTCAGCACCGTTTGCAGCGGTAATATGGTCCAGTTCTGCTTTATTAATGCTGGGATGTTCTGATGGATAAGTGCGGATGTACCACCAGGCCAGTAAGCCGACCACCATTGTTCCCACACCTGCCACCACAAATGCCATACGCCAGGAGTCGAAAAAAGCAATAAGTCCTGCGATGATCACCGCCCCTAATGCCGTCCCCAACGGCGCGCCGCCATCAAGTAGCATCGAACCACGCCCGCGTTCTGTTGGTGTTAACCATGTCCCCATTAACTTTGCGCCAGCGGGCATAATTGGAGATTCAGTAACGCCTAACCCCAGTCGAGAAAGTGAGAGAGTAAAAATGGAGTGGCACAGCGCCGCGACGGCCTGAAATGCTCCCCATAAGATAGTGGCCAACGCTATGATATTTCTCGCTTTAAATTTATCAGCAATAACTCCACTGGGAATTTGCATCAAAGCATAAGCCCAGAAAAAGGCACTATGAATAACCCCAACAACGCGTGTGTCAGTAATGCCAAATTCATCCGTAATATATGGCATGGCAATGGAAAGAGATGTGCGGTCAATATAATTAATGGCGCCTAATAAAAGCATGATGATAAATATCCGCCATCTTACAGTTGTTGCCTTTAATTTTTCTTCTTCAGTATTTGCATTAACAAGAGACATAAGGGCTCCTTGCCATACTCATAATAATATGAGTATGGCGGTACGAGGTATTATTATATTGTGAAGTGTTACATTATGGAGCCAATAGTCCATGGGACGAATTCTTGACTGCCATAGCCAAATTCCTCACTCTTTGTTTTTTTACCGGATGCCATCTCAAGAATCATCTGGTAAATACGTTCACCGACTTCCGCAATTGTTTCTTCCCCCTCTACAATAGTTCCGCAATTTATATCCATATCCTCCTGCTGACGTTCCCAAAGTGCGTTATTGGTAGCCAGCTTCAGACTTGGGGTTGGTTTGGATCCAAACGCCGAACCGCGGCCTGTTGTGAAGCAGAGAAGATTTGCCCCACCGGCGATTTGCCCCGTGACGGCAATAGGGTCATACCCTGGTGTATCCATAAAGACAAAACCTTTCGCGGTAACTGGTTCCGCGTACTCATACACTTCTGTCAGATTTGTTGTGCCTGCTTTAGCAATACCACCGAGTGATTTTTCCAGTATTGTCGTCAGCCCTCCGACTTTGTTACCCGCAGAGGGATTATTGTTCATTTCACTTCCAGTGCGGCGACAGTATTCTTCCCACCAGTGAATACGGGCGATAAGTTTTTCCCCGACTTCACGGGAAACGGCGCGGCGAGTAAGAAGATGCTCAGCGCCATAAATTTCGGAGGTTTCAGATAATATCGCTGTTCCACCTTGTTGGATCAACTTATCTGCCGCATAACCCAGCGCTGGATTGGCTGAAATCCCGGAATAACTGTCGGAACCGCCACATTCCAATGCGAGAATGATTTCTGATACAGGGATTGGTTGACGTGTTACCCGGTTAGCAACAGGCAGCATTTGGTTAACCAGGTTAATTCCTTTTTCAATGGCATGACGTGTGCCGCCCACCTCCTGAATGGTATAGCTGTGCATCATTGGGCCATCAGCTAACCCATGGGCGTTCATCATATCTTTAATTTGGCTGGATTCGCATCCCAGCCCAACGATGATTACTCCGGCAAAGTTTGCATGGGTGGCATAACCGGCCATCGTACGTCTCATGACATCCATTGATTCACTTTTAGATCCGATGGCACAGCCAAAACTTTGTGGCAACGACACCACGCCATCAACATTTGGGTAGTCTGCAAGACCATGCAGACGAAAGTGATCCTCAATCGCTCTGACGACCGTAGCACTACAGTTTACGGAGCTTAAAATGCCGATGTAGTTGCGTGTAGCAGCGCGGCCGTCAGCCCGGCGGATACCCAAAAAAGTATCCTGTTGAGGAACCGAAGAGGGAGAATGGCAGTCTTCACCCCAGGCATAATCTCGTTCAAAATCGCCCATACCTAAATTATGCATGTGGACGTGTTCGCCGGGCTTAATTGGCTGAGTTGCGAAGCCAATAATCTGCCCATAACGTTTGACCGCATCACCTACGTTACACGCATGCAGGGCGATTTTATGCCCTGCTGGAATTTCACTTAGCACCGTAATTTGTTCTTCTTCAAGCCAGGTGCCCACGGGGACCGTCTGTCTTGCGATAACCACATCATCTTTGGGATTCAATTTTAGTACAGGGTTGATGTTCATTATCATTGCTCTCATGCTGGTTTACACCGAAATACGGGATAGAATATTTTTAACCTGCGCTATTTTTTCTTCATTCAACGGTAATGCAGGAGGGACAACTGCGGTTGATATGTCCACACCACTTAATTTTATGGCTGTCTTTATAACGCCAAAGAACGGTTGTTCTAATGCATATAAAGGTGATAATCCTGACAGTTGTTGTTGAAGTGCTTTAGCCGTGGCGAGATCGTTCTGCTGAACAGCCTGATAAATTCCGCGCGTAATATTAGGTGCAAAGTTAAATGTTGCCGGAATTCCACCATGCCCCCCCAACATTAATGTATCAAGTAAATATTCGTCATAGCCGCTGAAAATGATAAAATCTGGGCGGAAACAGTGAACCTGATTGATGATTTCCCTGGTGTGGCTAATATTATCAATAGTGTCTTTAATTCCGACAATATTGGGTACTTCGCGGGCAAGGCGAGTGATGACGTTTAAACCAATATCCTGGCCGGTTAGTTCTGGAAAGTTATATAGGAAGACTGGAACGTTTAACGCTTCAGCAATTCTTTTGTAATGCGTAAAGCGGGCTTCTTCGCTGAGTTTTGCATAATAAGGATTGACTACCAGTACTCCTTGCGCGCCCGCTTTTTCGGCATGCTTTCCAAGCTGGATAGTTTCTGCTGTGCTAGCGCAGGCGATACCGATAAGTACGGGGACCCTGCCGGCAACATGCTGCAGACTAAATTCTGCAATCTGTTTTCTTTGTTCAGAAGAGAAATGTGAAAATTCGCCGCCGCTGCCCAGAATTAGCATTCCGTCGGCACCATTGCTAATCACATGATCAATCATTACCGCCATTCCTGCGCGATCCAATTCACCGTTATCGTCAACGATGGTCGGTACTGGCGGGAAGATGCCCTTAAAAACGTTCAACATGCTCACTCCTTGTTGTTCTGTATATGGAACTTATGTTCTGTATGTTGAAGTTAGTACAGCAAATATCCAAATCGTTCGTCAATGCTTTTTGCAGAACAAATGAACAACTGTGAGGTGGATCGGGTTTGCGGATGTAAGATTTAGGCAACAGAGCGCAGTTTGCATATGTGCAAAAAAGCCGCATACCTGGGAAAAGTGATTGCGGTATACTGTGCAGAGTCTATGAATAAAAAAGATTAATTGCGCATGAACCAAGACATCACGACTTCTGTTCCCGCTCTGGATAAGACGGTAAAAATCTGTAATTACCTTTTTAATTCTCCTGGAGCAACATTCAGTCAGATCCAGCAGGATCTGGCATTACCAAAAAGCAGCACGTCTTCTCTGCTAAATGCGCTGGTTGAGCATCATCTTTTGCGTCTGGAAAAGGGGCGTTTCTTTTTAGGATTGAAGCTGTACGAATGGGGAAATCGTTCATTGGAGCAGTTTGATATCCGTAATGCAGCGCTTCCTGTTTTGGAAAAATTGCGTCAACAAACGGACCTGACCTGTCACTTGGGCATATTGGATGAAGTCGCGCCAATTTATCTTATGAAGCTGGAAAACACCCAGCCGATTGGCATTCGTACCTGGGTCGGTAAAAAATTGCCGATGCACAGTTCCGGTGTAGGGAAAGCGCTGTGTGCCTGGCTGCCGCAGGATAAAATCGACGAACTGTTGCCGGATGAAGACCTGCCGAAATATACCGATACCACCATTACCAGCAAAAAAGCGTTGATGAAGGAATTTGCCAGAATCCGCGCGCAAGGCTGGGTATTTGATAATGCGGAAGACTCTCCTGGTATCTATTGCATTGCCGCACCGGTATTTAACCGTAATAAAGATGTGATTGCAGCAATCAGCATCAGTGGCGTTGAACTACAAATGCCAAAAGATTGTATTCCACAATATTCTCAGTGGGTGCGCGAAGCCTGCCAGTCACTCTCGGCAAAATTAGTTTAAGTATGCAGGTGTCGTAGTTAATGATCTGGATAATGCTGGCCACCCTGGTGGTTGTTTTTGTGGTGGGATTTAGGGTGCTGACGTCCGGTTCACGACGCGCAATTCGCCGTTTGAGCGAGCGACTGAATATTGATGTCGTGCCGGTAGAGTCGATGATCGATCAGATGGGAAAAGTACAGGGTGAGGCGTTTTTACAGTACCTACACCGCCCGGATGAATCGCATCTGCAAAATGCCTCCCAGGTGTTGTTGATCTGGCAAATCGTGATTGTCGACGGCAGTGAGCAGAACCTGTTGCAATGGCACCGCTGGCTGCAAAAAGCCCGACTGGCTGCACCTATTACCGATGCGCAGGTACGTTTGGCGCTCGGTTTTCTGCGCGAGATGGAGCCGGATATGCAGGAACTTAATGCGTTTCAGATGCGCTATAACGCCTTTTTCCAGCCCGAAGATGGCG
Organism: Citrobacter sp. wls716; assembly: GCF_005280975.1. Classification (NCBI taxonomy): domain Bacteria; kingdom Pseudomonadati; phylum Pseudomonadota; class Gammaproteobacteria; order Enterobacterales; family Enterobacteriaceae; genus Citrobacter; species Citrobacter sp. wls716. The sequence continues at coordinate 358,610 of NZ_SZWX01000025.1, read as the reverse complement.
TGCATTGGTTGCATTGATAGTCATGCCTGATGGCGTTACGGCTCTCAGGTCGACAAAAGGGCCCTGCCGTAGATGGAATAAGCCACATCGCCATTCAGCGGTGAAAGTTGTTGAAACGTTAAATAGGTCACAAATTTAATGTTACACTGCGTAACTTTTCTACAATAACCCCACGCAGGTAACAAAATGAGTGAAGCTGTTGAACAAAAATCCCGCGCTGAGGCAAATTCCCGACCTAACTGGTCGGCGGTATTTGCCGTGGCGTTCTGTGTTGCCTGCCTGATAACTGTTGAGTTTCTGCCCGTTAGCCTGTTAACGCCGATGGCGCAGGATCTGGGTATTTCGGAAGGTGTTGCCGGGCAATCGGTGACCGTGACGGCATTTGTCGCCATGTTCGCCAGCCTCTTTGTGACGCAAATTATTCAGGCGACCGATCGTCGCTACGTGGTGATCCTGTTTTCGGTGCTGCTGACGCTTTCCTGTCTGCTGGTTTCCTTTGCCAATTCTTTTTCGCTGCTGCTCGTTGGCCGCGCCTGCCTCGGTCTGGCGCTTGGTGGCTTCTGGGCGATGTCGGCGTCGCTGACCATGCGTCTGGTTCCCGCACGTACGGTGCCGAAAGCGCTGTCGGTTATTTTTGGTGCAGTCTCCATCGCGCTGGTGATTGCCGCACCGCTGGGAAGCTTTTTGGGCGGTATTATCGGCTGGCGTAATGTGTTTAATGCGGCGGCGGTGATGGGCGTGCTGTGCACAATTTGGGTGGTGAGAGCGTTGCCTTCCCTGCCTGGCGAGCCTTCGCATCAGAAACAAAACATGTTCAGCCTGTTGCAGCGACCGGGGGTGATGGCCGGGATGATTGCCATCTTCATGTCCTTTGCCGGGCAGTTCGCCTTCTTTACCTATATTCGTCCAATCTATATGAATCTGGCGGGCTTTGACGTTGATGGCCTGACGCTGGTGCTGCTGAGCTTCGGTATTGCCAGCTTTGTTGGTACGTCGCTTTCGTCGATGATTTTGAAGCGTTCGGTCAAACTGGCGTTAGCCGGTGCGCCACTGGTGCTGGCGCTCAGTGCGCTGGTCCTGATTCTGTGGGGCAGTGACAAAGTGGTGGCGGCGGGTATTGCGATTATTTGGGGACTGTTGTTTGCGCTGGTACCGGTCGGCTGGTCAACGTGGATCACGCGCTCGCTTGCCGATCAGGCAGAAAAAGCCGGATCCATCCAGGTCGCCGTGATCCAGCTTGCCAATACCTGCGGGGCCGCGGTGGGAGGCTATGCGCTCGATACTCTCGGACTGCTGTCACCCCTGATGATTTCCGGCAGCCTGATGCTGCTGACGGCGCTTCTGGTGGCAGCAAAAGTTCGCATAAAGGGTATGCAATAAACTAAAGCTCGGTATGCCGGATCGCTATCCGGCATCCTGGTTATTTTTAATTAAAACCATTGTTTTCGGCTGTATGGGCAAACCATTCGCCGCTCTTTTTCACCGTACGTTTTTGCGTTGCTAAATCTAACTGAACAAAACCGTAGCGGTTTTTATATCCGTTGAGCCAGGACCAGTTATCAATAAAAGTCCACATATGGTAGCCAAGACAATTACAACCTTCGCTGATGCCTTTATGTAGCCATTTAAGATGCTCAGAAACAAATTCAATACGATAGCTGTCGTTGATCTGGTCATGCTCAACGAAACGCTGCTCATTTTCCACACCCATACCGTTTTCAGAAATAAAGCAGCGCGGGTTGCCGTAATTATCACGAAGATTAGTAATAATATCGTAAATACCAGGTTCATAAATTTCCCAGCCACGGTACGGGTTCATTTTACGCCCCGGCATTTCGTAATAATCAAACAGCCACTCCGGCATAAACGGCGCGTTTGGATTGACGGCAGTATCACGACATTTCACGCGGCGCGGCTGATAATAATTGATGCCGAGCAGGTCGATTTTCCCCTCAGCGATGAGCTGACAGTCGCCTGGCTGACAGGCTGGTAGCTGATCGTACTCTTTCAGCAGTTTGACCAGATCCGCCGGATATTCCCCTTTTAGTACCGGATCAAGAAAGCTGCGGTTAAACAGCAGATCCGCATGGTGCGCGGCTTTTACATCCGCCGGGTGCTGCGAGCGTGGGTAAGAGGGCGTCAGATTCAGGATCACACCGATTTCACCGCCGTAGTTTCCGGCGCGATACGCCCGCACCGCCGTGGAATGCGCCAGTACAGTGTGATACGCCACGGTGGCCGCACGTTTGAAATCCACCACGTTTGGGTAATGGAAGTCATACAGATAGCCGCCTTCTACCGGAACAATCGGTTCGTTAAAGGTGAACCAGTGCTTCACCCGGTTGCCGAACAATGTAAAACATGTCTGTGCGTAGCGGCCAAACGCCTCAACCACCTCACGGTTTTCCCAGCCGCCTTTCTCGTGCATCACCATCGGCATGTCGAAGTGAAACAGGGTGATAAACGGTGTAATGCCTTGCGAAAGCAGCTCGTCGATGACGTTGTTATAGAAATCGACGGCCTCAGGATTCACCTCGCCAGTACCGTCCGGAATCAGTCGTGACCAACTGATTGAGGTGCGGAAGCTGTTGTGTTTCAGCTGTTTGAGCAGTGCGATGTCCTGTTTCCAGTGCTGATAAAACGTGGATGTGTTCGCCGGGCCAACCCCCTGGTGGAAACGCCCTGGCTGGCGATCGAACCACACGTCCCATGTTGTCTGGCTTTTGCCGCCATTCAGGCTATCCCCTTCGGTTTGCAGCGCCGAGCAGGCACTGCCCCACCAGAAGTTTTCTGGAAAACGGTATCGCATTATCTTGCTCCTTGATGTATTTCACTTCCCTACACAATAGGCGATTTTGCTAAACAGAAACCGGTTACAGCGCTCGTTTTTCAATACGATAGTTACAAATCCGGGCATTCAACTTTGCCCAACGCTTCCCAGTAGTTGTTCTGGTTATTTCTTTGTATTGCCAGAATAGCCTCGCGGATATGCTGCTGATTACGTGTATCAGACATAATCGTTTTTTCCCACACGTCATCGGAGGGTGATCCCTGTGGGGTACAAATCTTGCGTAAGTCCTTCAATACAGTATTTTTTTCATGAACGGACTGTAGAGAGCCGTAAGCCGAATCGGCCTGCGCTAAACCCGACAGCGTGAAAAGAATGGCAATAAGCGGTAAAGCGGCTCGTTTCATGATAATAATCCTTGTTGTCGATGCGCATCATCTCAAGAGTAAGTGTAGACGGCATGCGCCTCACTCATCAGCCTGTGTTAATTTCTAAACAAATAATCAGCCAGAAGTTGTAGTTTTTCAGGAGGATAGGATGCAAATACAGATTACAGATACCATTACTGAAGACGATCAAAATGCCCTGCTTGCCGGATTGCGCGCCTACAACCGTCAGTTCCTGAGAACCACCAATTTTGGCGACCTGGCGGTGTACTGGCGCGATGAAAGCAATGAAATTCTGGGCGGGCTGATTGGCAAAATCAAAGGCGAATGGCTGTGTATTGATTTCCTGTGGATGCATGATTCGCTGCGCAAAGGCGGTTACGGCACAAAATTGATGCAGGCTGCCGAGCAGACAGCGCGTGAGAGAGGATGCCTGCATGCGCTGGTGGATACCATGAGTTTCCAGGCGCTGCCGTTTTATCAGAAAAACGGCTATCAGCTGCAAATGACCCTCGATAACTTTCCGGAAACCGGCTCCGCGCGGCATTATTTGTCGAAAACGTTTTGATGACCGAAAGGTCTGGACGCCGCCTCACTTTCTTGCGCAGCAGAATAGTGTATGTTCTGAACAATCATTTATTTCTTAAGCGGTAAAGAGATGAGACGGATTGAGATAATACTGGGGGAGCTGGAACGGCTGACGCGAGGACTGAATCTTGCCCATCTGGCGCAGGAAACGGCGTTCACAGCGGAAGCTATCGGCTTTAACCTCGGACTGGCGCGCAACTCGGTCAGTAAAGATCTCAATCAGCTCTGGAACGACGGCCTGGCGATTAAAAGCCGCGGACGCCCGGTATTCTTTCTGCATCGTCAGGCGATTGAAACGCTGCTGGGGCGCAAACTCGATGAGTCCGAGCGCGAAGTGCAAACCGTTGCCGACCTGTTGCCTGTTCAGGAAAACCAGGCGACAGAGGATCCCTTTTCTGGCCTGATTGGTTACGATCGCAGCCTGCGCGACGCGGTGGAAAAAGGCCGCGCGGCGGTGCTGTATCCCCACGGACTGCACGTTCTGCTGACCGGTCCCTCCGGCGTCGGCAAAACCTTTTTTGCCGAACTGATGCACCGTTTCGCCTGCGAACGCGCAGTGGGAGCGTCGCCGCCGCTGGTTTACTTTAACTGCGCGGAATACGCCCATAACCCGGAGCTGCTTTCTTCGCACCTGTTTGGTCATCGACAGGGGGCATTTACCGGCGCAAATGAAAATAAACCCGGTCTGGTCGAACAGGCTGATGGCGGCTATCTCCTGCTCGATGAAGTGCATCGTCTACCGTATGAAGGTCAGGAAAAGCTGTTTTCTATTCTCGACAAAGGTGAGTATCGCCCGCTGGGCTCAAGCGCCGTGGCGCGGTCAATCTCGGTTCGCCTGATTTGCGCCACCACCGAGCCGGTGAGTTCAGCATTGCTGCGCACTTTCCAGCGACGTATTCAGGTATGTATCGATTTGCCCGGCATCCGCCAGCGTTCGGTGGAAGAGCAGGTTGAACTGATCGTTGGCTTCTTACAGCGTGAGAGCCGCAAAATCGAGCGTACGATAAGCATCGACCGTACCTTGCTGCTCTGGCTGTTGAACAAGCCGCTGGAAGGCAATATTGGTCAGCTCAAGAGCGATATTCAGTTTCTCTGCGCCCAGGCCTGGGCTTCGGGAATGACGGAGCACAGCGATACGCTACAGTTGGATAAACGTCTGACCGAGATCCCCTTTAACGCCACGCCGGAACAACGTCTGCTGGTTGGCGCACTGTTCGAAGGCAAAGAGCATTTAAGCATCGATGCCCGCACGCTGCCCGCGCTGAAAAACTCGCTGGCGACCGGAGCCGAAATTGAAGAGAGCGATCTCTTCTACAGCTTCCTGACCCGCGAATATATCAACCTGCGTAACAGCAACGTGCCGCCAGCCGAAACGCTGGCAATCCTCAAAAACAAGCTCAGTTCGATATTTGAATATGGTCTCTATAGCCGCGACAGCGTGGCGCATCCTCCGCGCTATGGCGATCAGATTGAAGAGCGCGTCACGCTGCTGATCGGCTGCGTTGAACAGGTGCTTGGTTTTACGCTGCCGGAAAATCTGATTAACCCGCTGCGCAAACACTTCCTGGCGCTGATTGGCTATGTGCAGCGCGGCCTTATTCCTCAGCTCTATTCTTCCAGCCTGATCCTCGATCGCTGCAAAGATGAATATGACAACGCCACGCTGCTATGCCGGAAAATCAATGAACTGCTGCATATTCAGTGCCCGGCGACGGAGGTGGTCTGGCTGTGCCTGTTCCTCAAAGAGTGTCGCCATTACCGCCAACGGATTGACGCCAGTCCGGACTGCGGGGTGATTTTGATTGCCCACGGTGCGACGACGGCTACAAGTCAGGCGCAGTACGTGAATCGCGTGCTGGAGCGCGAGGTGTTCAGCGCTATCGATATGCCTTTCGAGCAGTCGGTGCATGACACGCTGGAAGCTTTGACACAGATGATCCAGACCCGAAAATATCGCCGGTTGATCCTGATGGTGGATATTGGCTCGCTGGTCCATTTTGGCAGTACGATCAGCAAATTATTTCAGATAGACGTTCTGCTGATGCCCAATATCACGCTCACCAGCCTGCTGGAAATCGGGCTGGATTTAAGCTACGAAACCAGCGACTTGCCGCAGCTGGCGGCGTTGATGCAGAGCAAAAATATTCCCTGTCAGCTCTGTACGCCGCAGCAGGAAAACAGCGGTAAAGTGCTGGTTATCTCCTGCATCACCGGGATGGGAACGGCAGAAAAAATCAAAAAGGTGCTGGAAGAGAGCTTCGGTGAGTTGATGTCGCAGGATACGCGGATGGTGATCCTCGATTACAACGAAGTCCGCAGTCTGGAGCGCGTGCAGCAGGCGATTAACGCCAGTGAACGCCTGGCGGGAATAGTGGGCACTTTCCAGCCAGGACTGCCGGATATTCCGTTTATCTCGCTTGAGGAGCTGTTCTCTGAACAAGGCCCCGAGCTGGTACTCAGCCTGCTGACGCCAGATCTCTCCAGCAGCGAACGCCGTCTGGAGATGGAGCGCAGCGCGATGCGCTTTATCAGCGCGTTGACCATGGAGAGCATCATTAACCATATTTCGGTGCTCAACCCGCAGCGTATTCTCAAAGAGATGGAAGGCGTGTTGAATCATCTGACCACCGCGCTTTCGCTCAAACCGAGCCGTCAGGTGACACTGCGCTTCCTGATCCACTGCTGCTGTATGGTCGAGCGTATCGTGATTAACCGCAAACCGTTACAGATGGCGCTGGAGAACAAGCCGGATCTGGATAATCGCGCGTTTAGTGTCATTAAATCCGCTTTCCTGCCGATCGAAGAGGCCTATGCCATTCGCTTATCGGACGCGGAATATTTTTATATCTACGAACTGCTGTATAGCTAATCCCTTTGCTGGCGCGGCTTTCTGCCCCGTCAGCACTCCTCTCTTCCCTGCGTGACACAAATTCTGGCACAGCCTTTGCTCTGTTTACTTATGTCTATGTAATCGAGCCAGGAGGCCATTTTGACTACCACTGAATCCTTGCCCCAGATCCTGCTGCTGACCCATGGCGGCTGGGGGCAACAGCTTTGCAACAGCCTGCGCATGGTGATGGGTGAAATCAAAGGCGTGACGGAAATTGCGCTGATGCCCGTTGATACGCTCGGCGAGTTTTACCAGCGCGTTGAAGCTGTGGTGAAAACCATGCCGGAAGGTTCACTGATCCTGACTGATTTTATTGGCGGCACCACCTCTAACGTGGCGGCGCGGCTGAGTGCCGATTACCCGGTGGCAGTGATTTCCGGGCTCAATGCCTCTTTGCTGCTGGAGGCGCTCGACAAACGCGAGCATGGCCAGTTGACCACCTGCGTGGCTGAACTGGTCGAGGCCGGGCGTAGCAGTTGCCTGGACGTTGTCGCCCACGTGCGTCAATTACAACAATCACAATAAGGAATAAACATCATGGCAAACATCGTCTTATGTCGTATCGATAGCCGTCTGATTCATGGACAAGTGGTGACTAAATGGGTTGGACAATCTCAGGCCAACCGGATTGCGGTGGTCAGCGATGAGCTGGATGCCGATCCGTTTATGAAAAACATCTACCTGATGGCCGCGCCGCCAAACATCAAAGTGGATTGTTTCGGTAACCAAAGTTTTGCGGCAGCCTGGAAAGAAAACCAGCTTGGTGACGGCAAAGTGCTGGTGCTGTTCCCTTCTCTGGCGGCGGTTCAGGAAGCGGTCCAGTTGGGGTTTGACGTCACTACCATTCAGGTCGGTGGACTGGGCGGCGGGCCAAACCGCAAAGCGGTATTCCAGAACATTACGCTGGATGAAAAAGACGTCGGCATTCTGAGCGACCTGAAAAATCGTGGGATTCAGGTGTTCTTCCAGACTATCCCGGAAGATAAGCCGCAGTCGCTGGACGATATCCTGAAAAAATTCTAATTCTTTGATAACAGGGTACTTAACTATGGATACTTTAGTCTTTGCAAGCCTGATGGGGTTGTATTACTGGTTTGCCCGATTACGCCTTGGCTACACCTTCTCCGCCATGCTGCTACAGCCCGTCGTGATTGCCGTATTCGTTGGCCTGCTGTTAGGCAACATGGAAACGGCGATGATCATCGGTGCAGGCATGCAGCTGGTTTATCTCGGCGTGACCTCTACGCCAGGCGGTAACGTGCCCTCTGATCCAGCGCTGGCCGCCTGTATTTCAATTCCTATCGCCGTGAAGGCCGGAATGGACCCGAACCTGGCTATCGCACTGGCAATCCCGTTTGGCGTCATCGGCGTGTTCCTCGACCAGTTGCGCCGCACGTTAAACGCAGCGTGGGTGCATATGGCCGACAAGCATGCGGAAACGGCCAACATGGCGGGCATTATGCGCTGTGCATTCCTCTACCCGGCGTTGCTTGGCCTTGTACTGCGTTTCCCGGTGGTTTTCGCCGCCAACTATTTTGGTCAGGACGTGGTGGAAAGCTTCCTCAAGCTGATGCCGCACTGGCTGACGCACTCCTTTGAAATTATGGGCGGCATTCTGCCAGCGCTGGGCTTTGCCATCACCATTATGGTGATCGGTAAAAAGAGCCTGCTGCCGTGGTTTATCGGCGGATTCTTTGCGGTGCTGTACCTGAAGGTAGACATCATGGCGATGGCAATCTTTGGTACCTGCGTGGCCTTCCTGATTAAAGGTCTGGCGAAAAATGAAGGAGCAGCATGATGAGCAGCGACGTAATGCAACATGAACTGGTGGAGCGTGCGCGTGAAAGCGGTACGCTGACCAAAGCAGACATCACCAAAGCCTGGTTTATCTACTGGCTGGGCGCGGAAGTTTCCAGCTCCTATGAGCGTTTGCAAAGCCTGATTTTCTGCGCCTCGATGACGCCGATCATCAAAAAGCTCTACCCGCAAAAAGAGGAACAGGTAGAAGCGCTGAAACGCCATCTGAACTTCTTCAACTCAGAGCAGACGTTCGGGGCGGTAATTCAGGGGATCTCCATTGCGATGGAGGAGCAAAAAACGCGCGGTGAGCCGATCAGCGATGCCTCAATTACCGGGATTAAAACCGGGCTAATGGGGCCGCTGGCGGGGATGGGGGACTCGATCATCTGGGCCGCAGTGATGCCGCTGTTAATTGCTATTTTCATCCCATTCGCCGCCAATGGCAGCGCGATGGGCGGAATTGTACCGTTAATCCTCTACCCGGCCATTACGCTGGCAATCAGCTATGGCATGGTGCACAAAGGCTATACGCTGGGACGTGACTCGATAATTGGTCTGCTGCAGGGAGGGCGAATTAAGGAACTGATCTACGGCGCGAACGTGTTGGGCCTGATCATGATGGGCGCGCTGTCGGCAAGCTACGTCAAGATCACCACGCCGTTAAAACTCAGCGCCCTGAAAGGCTCTGAAGTGGTGGTCCAGCAAATCCTCGACTCTATTGCCCCCGGCCTGCTGCCGCTGGCGGCGGTGTTCGCCATCTACTTCTATCTGGTGAAGAAAGGACCGCGTTACACCACGATTTTGCTGTCGATTGTCGCGCTCAGCGTGGTCTGTTCGCTGCTGGGAGTGTTGTAAGCCATGACACAGAATATCTATCAACAACTGGGGCTAAAACAGGTGATTAACGCCTGCGGCAAAATGACGATTCTGGGCGTTTCCAGCGTCGCGCCGGAAGTGATGCAGGCCACCGCGCGGGCAGCTTCGGCCTTTGTTGAAATTGACCGGCTGGTGGACCGTACCGGTGAATTGGTTTCCCGCTACACCGGCGCGGAGGACAGCTATGTTACTTCGTGCGCCTCGGCGGGTATTGCGATTGCCGTTGCCGCGGCCATTACCCGCGGTGACCAGGCGCGAGTCACGTTGATGCCGGATAGCGCGGGTATGGCTAATGAAGTGGTCATGCTGCGCGGGCATAACGTTGACTACGGTGCGCCCATCACCAGCGCGATCCGCTTAGGGGGTGGACGCGTGGTGGAGGTTGGCTCAAGTAATCTGGCGGCCTGCTGGCAGCTGGAGAGCGCGATTACCGACAACACTGCCGCGCTGCTGTATGTGAAATCGCACCACTGCGTGCAGAAAGGCATGTTGAGCATTGCAGACTTCGTACAGGTTGCGCAGGTTCATAACCTGCCGCTGATTGTCGATGCCGCCGCCGAGGAGGATTTACACGCCTGGGTGGCGAGCGGGGCGGATATGGTGGTCTACAGCGGGGCAAAAGCCTTTAACGCGCCGACCTCCGGGTTTATCACCGGAAAGAAAAAGTGGATTGCCGCGTGTAAAGCGCAGCACCACGGAATTGCCCGGGCGATGAAGATCGGCAAAGAGAATATGGTCGGGCTGGTGTATGCCCTGGAAAACTATCATCAGGGGCAAACCGTGGTCACCGCCGAAGAGCTTCGCCCCGTGGCGCAGGCGATTTCAGCGATTCGCGGACTGAAGGCGGATATTGAGCAGGACGAAGCCGGGCGCGCCATCTGGCGGATTCGTATTCGGGTGAATGCACAAGAGCTGGGGATGGATGCTTACGCCGTAGAAGCGCAGCTGCGAGAGGGTGATATCGCGATTTACGCGCGTCGTTATAACCTTCATCAGGGCGTCTTTAGTCTCGATCCGCGTACGGTCGCAGAAGGGGAAATGGCGCTGATCGTGGCGCGACTAAAGGAGATTGCAGAGCATGCAGCGCATTAATTTTTATCGCAATAAAGTGGCTATTAACGTGCTGGCGAAGGATATCGCCAACGCCCGGGAAATCTATGACGCTGCCGAAGGTCACGCGGTGATCGGCATCCTTTCCGCACAGTTTGCCTCGGTTGAGGAAGGGGTTAAGGAAGTAAAACGCTGGATGGCCGACGTGCCGTCGATTTCCGTGGGGTTGGGGGCCGGTGACCCGGCGCAGTATTATAAAGCGGCGATGATTGCCTCACGGGTCCATCCGGCACACGTCAACCAGACCTTTACCGGTTGTGGTTTTGCGGCAGGCGCGCTGGCCGCAACGGGCGGTGAGCAGACCCATATCAACGCGTTAGTCAGTCCGACTGGAATGCCTGGAGAGGTGTTGATCTCCACCGGCGTCAGCAGCAGCCAGGGCACGCCAGCCCGCGTTTCCTGTGATGCAGCGGTACGTATGATGCTGGACTCTGGCGCGCATGCGGCGAAGTTCTTCCCGATGGGCGGTGAGAAATCGTTGCCTGAGCTGTACGCGCTGGCGACGACAGCGGCGCGCAACGGCATGACGTTGATTGAGCCGACCGGCGGTATCGATCTCGATAACTTCGGCATTATCCTGCAATCCTGTCTGGAAGCAGGAGTACCGCGCGTCATGCCGCATGTGTACAGCTCGATTATCGACTCGCAAACCGGCAATACCCGGCCTGAAGATGTCGCCAGGTTGATGGAGATAGTCAAAACCCTGGTGTGATGCCGCCATCGTTGGAGAGAGAAAAGAGAATGCCCGGAGGTGCTCACGCCTACCGGGCATTTTTGCGAACATCATTCATGGAAAATGAATGCATTGCAGCAGCATCTATTTATCCTCGAAAACGCCTCGCAAAGGGGTAATTTCCCTGATGTCGTCTGTAGCACTGGCGAGTAATGTCCCGTCATCTTGTTCTTCTGGTGACGGATCGCCATGCAAAAACCAACAACCTCTACGCCGCATGATGCGGTATTTAAAAAGTTCCTGGGCCATCCAGATACGGCACGGGATTTTCTTGATACCTATCTTCCGGCGTCATTACATGAGCTTTGCGATCTGGACACACTGAAGCTGGAACCCGGGAGTTTTATTGAAGAAGATTTGCGAGCGTGTTATTCCGATGTGCTGTGGTCGCTGAAAACGACATCGGGTAAAGGCTATATCTATGCGTTGATTGAGCACCAAAGCTCGCCAGATGCTCATATGGCATTCCGGATGATGCGTTATGCCATTGCTGCGATGCAGAAGCATCTTGATGCAGGACACAAAACGCTGCCGCTGGTGGTGCCGATACTTTTTTATCATGGCGTTGATAGCCCGTATCCATACTCGCTGTGTTGGCTGGATGAATTTGACGATCCACAAACTGCGCGGCAGCTTTATGGTTCTGCCTTCCCGCTGGTAGACATCACGGCGGTGTCTGATGATGAGATTATGCAGCATCGGCGGATGGCGCTACTTGAGCTTGTCCAGAAGCATATACGTGAACGTGACCTGATGGTGCTGGTGGATAACCTGGTTGCTCTGCTGGTTAAGGGATACGCTAATGACAGCCAGGTAGAAACGCTATTTAATTATCTGATGCAGTCTGGCAGCGCACCGCGTTTCGAGGCGTTTATTCGCGAGGTGGCTTTACGCGTTCCCCAACACAAGGAGAGATTAATGACGATTGCAGAATGTTTACGTGAATCAGGGCGAAGAACGGGTCATTACAGTGGCTTACAAGAGGGATTACAAAAGGGCAAGATTGAAGGCAAACAAGACGAAGCGTTGCGGATAGCCCATGCCATGCTGGAGAAGGGGATCGATCGTGAACTGGTGCTAATTATCACCGGGCTTTCAAGTGATGAACTAACGGCATCTTCCGACTAATGTATCTTTTTCCCGTTATGCTTTTTTCTTCTTGCTGATGCTTTTTCGTTTTTTAAACCGCAGCGGCCTTGCCGCTATAGTCATTTCATTACTCATCAGGCGGTTATTACAAAAGGATAAAACGTGAAACTGAAGATACCTCATTTCGGGGCCGGGGCGGCAGTATTGCTGGCGGGATTATTGCTGGCAGGATGCGATCAGCAGAGCAGCGATGCAAAGCATATCAAAGTCGGCGTGATTAACGGCGCAGAGCAGGATGTGGCGGAAGTCGCGAAGAAAGTGGCTAAAGAAAAATATGGGCTGGATGTCGAACTGGTAGGGTTTAGCGGTTCCCTGTTGCCTAACGATGCCACCAATCACGGTGAACTGGATGCCAACGTCTTCCAGCATCGCCCATTTCTTGAACAAGATAATAAAGCGCACGGCTATAAGCTGGTAGCCGTGGGTAATACCTTTGTGTTCCCGATGGCCGGTTATTCGAAGAAAATCAAAACCGTTGCGGAGCTTAAAGACGGTGCGACGATTGCGATACCTAACGATCCAACCAACCTCGGGCGGGCGCTACTGCTGCTGCAAAAAGAAAAGTTAATCACGCTGAAAGCAAATACAGGCCTGCTGCCCACGGCGCTGGATATTACTGATAATCCGCGACACCTGAATATTATGGAACTGGAAGGCGCGCAGCTGCCGCGCGTGCTGGACGATCAGAAAGTGGATGTGGCGATTATCAGTACCACCTACATCCAGCAAACCGGGCTTTCTCCGGTACATGACAGCGTATTTATCGAAGACAAAAACTCACCCTACGTGAACATCCTGGTGGCGCGAGAAGACAATAAAGATGCCGGGAATGTGAAAGAATTCCTGCAATCTTATCAGTCACCGGAAGTGGCAAAGGCGGCAGAAACTATCTTTAACGGCGGCGCGGTTCCGGGCTGGTAATCGTGACCCGTTGCCGCGCCGGTTGGGGTTAAACCGCTCTGGCGCGGCGACGTGAGTCCATTGAGATCAGCACTACCGATGAGAGGATCAAAAGCGTGCCCAGCCAGTCAGGCAGGGTAAATGTAATGCCTAATAACAGCAGGGACAGCAACGCGCTGCTCAACGGTTCTGCGCAGCTTAAAATGCTCGCCTTCGGCCCACCAATCATCTGCGCGCCTTTCAGGTACAGGCTAAACGTGAGCGACGTACCGATGACCACCAGATAGAAAAACGCCAGAATCAAACTGCCATTAACCACGAAGTTTGTTCCCTCTCCGGCATAGAACGGGAGCAGGATCAGGCCGCCTATCAACATGCTCCAGCCGACAATCGGCAGCGTGCCGTAACGCGCGATAAGCGTTGAGGGGTAGGTGGTATAAAACGCGGCGGCAAACGCCGAAGCAATTCCCCAGAACAGCGCGGCAGGTGAAATAGACAGCGACGTCGGATTACCGTGGGTGACCAGTAAGAAGGTGCCAATGAGCGAGGTGAAAATCGCGGTCAGCACTAATATTCCCGGTCGTGCTTTGCGAACCACGGAAAACCACGCCACGATAATGGTCGGTGACAAAAATTGCAGTACCGTCGCGGTGGCGGCGTTGGATTTTTCGATGGTCAGCAGGAAGGTGAGCTGTACGGTGAGCGCCCCGACCACGGAAAAAATGAGCAGGCTGATGGCGTCTTTGCGGTTTTTGATAATAGAGAATATTTTGTCGCCGTGAACGAAAGAGAGCATCAGCAGAATCAGCCCGGCGAAAATCAGGCGCGTCATGGTCAGAAACTGCGACGACATCTGACTTTGCTCCATGATGTACTGCGCACACACGCCCGAACTTCCCCACAATACGGCGGCGATCAGGACGTTCATCATCCCTCTTCTGGTGGAACTCATCTTTTCCTCTGCATGTTGTTTTGTTTTATTTGTGTGCAGGCATCATAGCAGAGATAGCGAAGCGAGTGAGACATGACTGGTGCAGCCCCCCGCGCGGCAGGGGGCTTCGGCAGTCATTTTATGGCGCAATCGGCGTCAGATAATCCAGCCGTAGCGGTTCGGCGAGTAGATCGTTCATTTGCAGAATAAACGCCTGGAAATGTGGCAGAGTGATATGTTCATCCAGACTGGCCTGACCGTGCCAGGATTCGCGTACGTAGAATACATCCGGCGTGTCGCGTAACTGGTACAGCTCATACTCAATATTGCCCGGCTCCCGGCGAGTGGGCAACAGCAGAGCCTGCAGCGCCTGTTTCAGTGCGTCGATCTTCCCGGGTTGGGCTTTCAGTACCGCAATAATTGAAATCACTTCTGAATCGGACATGTTAAAACCCCTCCAGCACAATCTTGCCGACCGAACGACCGGTTTCAATTTGCGCGTGGGCTTTTTGCAGATTCGCCGCGGTGATAGCGCCAAAATGCTCGCCCAGCGTGGTGCGGAGGGTATTGTCGTCGATCAATTGCGCCACGCGGGTCAATAGCTGGTGCTGCGCGATGATATCGTGGGTGGTAAACATCGAACGGGTAAACATAAATTCCCAGTGCAGCGAAATGCTTTTGGCCTTCAGCGGACGGGCATCGAGGAATTCAGGATCGTCAATCAGCGCCAGTTTACCCTGTGGTGCCAGTGCGGCAATAATTTGTTGATAATGCTGCTCAGTGTTGTTCAGGCTGGCAACGTGCGTCACCGCCTTAACCCCTATCCGTGCCAGCTCTTCCGTCAGCGGCTTGCTGTGGTCAATGACATGATGAGCGCCTGCTTCACGTACCCATTTCTGGCTTTGCGGACGTGATGCGGTGCCGATGACGGTCATTTTAGTCAGCTTACTGGCCAGTTGCGTCAGGATAGAACCGACGCCGCCAGCCGCGCCAACGATCAGCAACACATCATCTTCATTGCCGTTTTCCTCAACGCCCAGACGGTCAAACAGCATTTCCCAGGCGGTGATGGCGGTCAGCGGCAGCGCCGCCGCAGAGGCGTTATCGAGTGATTGTGGCTTCAGCGCGGTAATACGTTCATCAACCAGCTGAAATTCACTGTTACTGCCAGCGCGACCCAGCGCACCGGCGTACCAGACTTCATCGCCCGGTGAGAACAGGGTGACGGCTTCACCCACGGATTTCACCACGCCCACGGCATCCCAGCCCAGCACGCGCGGCACATTAGCGTTAAAACCTTCGCGAACCTTGGTATCAACGGGGTTGACGGAAATGGCCTTCACTTCAACCAGCAGATCGTGCCCGGCGGCAACCGGCACAGGCAGGTCAATCTCTTGTAAAAATTCAATGTTATTGCCGTCGGTCGCGGCGCGGGTAATAGCGATGGCTTTCATAATCTCTCCGGTTCAGAAACCTTATCTCTGTTGAATAATTCGATGGTAAACCGGCAGCAGAACGGGAAAAATAGCCCTACGGCGACAGGACTTATACTCGGGGAGTGAAAATGTTCCGGCTTGAAGATCTCACGTTGTTTGTCCGCGCCGCGGCGCTGAACAGTTTTAGCGATGCCGCGCGCGAAGTCGGCGTTCAGCCTGCTCAGGTCAGCTCCGCCATCAAGCGTCTGGAGTCTACGTTGGCTATCCGCTTGTTCGCCCGCTCCACGCGCAGCCTGCGCCTGACGCCGGAGGGCGAGGTCTGGCTACCCTATGCCCGCCAGATGCTTGACGTGATGCATGCCGGGCTGCAAAAAATTCAGACCCCAGAAGATGAAGTGTCTGGCACACTGCAAATTGCCGTGCCTTCCGATCTTGGTCGCAACCTGCTGCTGCCGGTCTTTCAGTCGTTTCGACGCCGCTATCCCGCGCTGCGCCTGCGGATTTTTTTCTCTGATCAGGTGACGGATGTCTTTAAAGACCCCGTCGATGTTGCGTTTCGCTATGGCAATACCGAAGACGCGTCTTACATTGCCCTGCCCGTGGCGCCGGGGAACCGACGTGTACTGGTGGCCTCACCGGATTGGGTTGCACAAAACGGTGCGCCGCAAATCCCGGGTGACTTAGCGCAGCTCAACGCCATGACCTTCGTATTACGCGGCCGTCTGCACGATCGCTGGACGTTTACGCGTGACGGCGAGGTCAGCAGCGTGCAGGTTAACGGCACCATAATGAGCGACGATGCGGAAGTGATCCGACGGCTGGCGATTGCCGGCGAGGGCGTGGCGTACAAGTCGTGGCTGGATGTCAGTGAGGATGTGCGTGACGGTCGATTACAACTGCTGATGCCGGATTATCAGGGGGAGAAAGTCCCGCTGAATATGATTTGCCCGCATCGGAAGCAGCTTTCAACGGCGGTCCGTCTGCTGCACGACGCGGTGAAGGCGCGGTGTGAAATGCTGGCGCAAAACTAATATGCGCCAGCGATTTTATCACGTCGTTACTCAGTCTTTTTTCGCAGCGTTGGCAAAGAAAATATCAGACTGAATGTCTTTAGTGCGGATGGTAAACAGCTGATTAGTCAGATCTTCCGTCAGCTTCTCGGCGTCGGCCATGATGCGCAGATTAAAGTCATTCAGCATCTTATCGGCGGCTGGTTTATCGGTTTTCGCCATCTTCAGATACTCTGCTTCGACCTCTTTTTGCTCCTTGGCCACTTTGTCTTCCCATGCTTTGTAGGCTTTTTTGACGATTGGCGCGAGCTTCGGATAATCGGTCATCGTCAGCGTTTGTAATTTACGGTATTTCCAGTAAATGGATTGATCGTCCGCTTTATCGCTACCCATCGTGTAATTAGCCGGATACGCTTTCAGGCCGCTGTAGTACGGAACAAAGGCGGTAAGGTCGGCCATACCCAGACCAATGTAGGTCGTTTCGCCAATCTCTTTTGGTAACCACGGACGGACCTGCATAACGTGCGCTTCATAAGTACGGAAGACGCTGACCGGACGCCATGGCTCTTTACCGTTCAGACCGTTGGTGTAGGGGTCATGGCTGGTGCCTTCGTAATGGTTACGCAGTACGGCCTTCACATCGTCCAGCGTCATTTTCTTCTCTGGCGTCATGAAGACCGGGAATTCACGTCCTTTGGCCATATCCTGGTTGACGGAAGGATTGAACTCTTTCTGGATGGTCCATACGCGAGGGTCGTTATACGTGCGGTCGCGTTCGTCATCACGGGTATAGGCTTTGGAGAAGTTGAATTTACCGTCTTTCGCGGGTTCGTACAGACCTTTTTCGGTCGCAAATTGAATCAGGTTTTTTGACGCCATCATGTCAGGGTTTTTCGGATCGTAATCCTGTAAACGGCCCTGATTGCCGGTGGCAAAATACTGGTTATTCGGCAGGCGCTGCGCCATCCACTGATGACCGCTGCCGGTTTCCAGGTACCAGATCTCGTTATCGTCGACGACGGCAACGCCAAAGCCTTCACCTGCCCCGACGGTCTCAACGATATGGCCCAGCAGCGCCACGGCTTCACGCGCGGTCTTGCTTTGAGACAGCAGAATATCCGGGATATCGTCTTCGGTGATCCCTTTATCTTCAACGTACGGGTCGGCGGCCAGCGCTTTTGGTGAGGCAAAAATAGATTCTGTCCCGCTCACGCCGACTCCCAGCTCGTTAAACCCGGTTGCGCCGTGCAACTGGGTTTTCCAGTTAGGAACCGTGGTATAACGCAGCGAGTTTTTGGGGAGCGGCCAGGTAAAGTCATTCGCGCCGTTATGTGCTTTGGTGCTGTATACCCCGGTCTGATTCTGTTTTGCCGGGTGAATGACAAAATGTTGCGCTTTCAGGGCATCGCTGTCAGCGCTACGGGCAACCAGCATCG
Source organism: Citrobacter sp. wls716 (assembly GCF_005280975.1). Taxonomy (NCBI): domain Bacteria; kingdom Pseudomonadati; phylum Pseudomonadota; class Gammaproteobacteria; order Enterobacterales; family Enterobacteriaceae; genus Citrobacter; species Citrobacter sp. wls716. The sequence goes on along the minus strand of NZ_SZWX01000025.1, from coordinate 340,577 downwards.
AGCCGTCCGCTGATGCTTCGTTACCGACCAGCAGGGTCGTACAAGCAAAACCTGATGAAACAACGGCCAAGTTTATAGAAAGTGCAATCAGGCACTTTTTAAAAGTAAACATTACGTATCCCTCATATGTACGCCAAAAATACACCGGAAACACACCGTTTCCTGAAATGCGATAACGCCTGAACCTTCAGACATTGCTCGCGAGAGAGATAAACGCCCCTGCCCACGTCTTCTCCAAATATCCATCCATAGGTTGAAGTCTTCTGGGCAAAATAAAACGCCCATTTCGCTTAATTGTTACGCAATGGATATTGTGGTATTCAGGATGTTTCCTGATTCGGGGAAAAGAATAGCAATGGGATATGAATGGATTCAGTGACCCATGTCGCGTAAGTCGATGATGACAAATATGAATTCCTGCGTGGGGGCACTCTTTTTGTATCCGGATATGACGTTACCTTTTACGGCAGTACAGCGAAGGAACAGTGGAACTCGCCACTATCCACGCCCCTTTATACTCCTCCATGACCAGACTCAGGCGCTGCCCGGTTTCGCGATAAAAACTGGGCAACGTCCCGTTGATATCGTCTTTATCGGCGGAGTCTGAGAAGGTTTTTACCAGTTGCGTCGACTGCAGCACGCGCGCGTCGTGGTGCTGGGTATAGGTAAAATAGATGTTTCTACTGATACCTGTGACGTGACGTCCGTACAGTTTGCCGGTTAAGGTTGCCAGCCCCTGATGGTCGTACAGCCGATATGACACCGTGCCGGTAAAGCGGTTGCTGCCAATATTCCACTCCACGTTACCGACGCAGTTCAACGGTCTGTCGGCGTAGCGTGAATACCATAGCCAGGCGCCCGAACCCAGCATCAATACCACGCCAATCGCCAGCAGGATAAGATTGTGTATTTTGTTCATTTCCCGCGCATCCAGTAGTAATGAGTAGAACAAAACGCGTGAACATCTATCCGCGCATCCTTATCGCATACAAAGGCCACCATCCTCTGTGCCTTACGGTAACCTGAAAGAAACACATGTTTGTTATATTCACAAAGATCGGGATGCGATTGCATCAGGCTGAAATAGCTTTCCAGATTGTGTTCATTCGGTGAGTAATAAATTTTACAGTTTTCCTGTGAGGGAATTTGCATAGAAACCGACACGAATTTACTAAACGGCATGACAGGTCGAGTCTGATACCAAACCAGCCAGATAATCAGAGTAGTAATAATCACTCCGGTGGTTAAGAAAATGTTCCACCAGGGAATCGACGTTGCTACTTGTGGTGGAGAGGGCATTACCTCGGGATCGTTGTTTTCCTTAATAAATGGTGCTAAAGGGGGCTCAGTTTGGGAATGTGTGATCGTCTCCACATGCGTACTCTCATTTAATCTGAGTCCTCGCCGGGAAATAGTTTTGACTGTATCACGGGGCAACCCGACATCCGCCAGTGCATTGCGCAACGTCAAAATTGCCTGGTAAAAAGTATTGGTCGTGGTCACATTGTTTCTTTCTCCCCAACCGACTTTGAGCAGCGTGTTCTGAGAAACAATGTCACTTGCGTGAGTAATTAAATAGAGAAAACAGAGCGAGGCTGGGATCTGCAGTTGAATTGCTCGCCCTGTCTGTCGATTGACCAGGCTTTTGTTATCAGGATTAAATTCGACCAACTGGTTGATAAGGTACAATGCCCGGCCCTCAGTAACGAAACGTCTCATATGTTGCATCAACATACCCATTTAATATTACATCGAAATGGATAAGACGCCTCTACCTTTGTACTTGATCAAAGATAAGAGTTTTACTCTTAACAATTAAATCCTTTTAATACAATGAGTTATAGTGTCTATATCTTAGGTGATAATTAACTAAGGTTAAATAATGAGAATTAATTACAGGTTTATCTGATTAGCTATTATATTTATCCCACAACATCACAAAGGTTTCTGGTTTTTAGGAATTTTGTGATTTACTAAAATCATTTCGCAAGGTTTTGTTTTAGCAAATAGTGCTGTATTTACGTTTACCGTGATGTCTGGATTTGTGTATAAAACTCCTAATATATGGGCTTTTAATCTGAGATAAAGCTCCGTAATACTTATCAACATAACGACATTTACAGTTGGAGATTATTTTTCTATAGGATTTTATAACATTTTTACCACTCGACTGTTATTAGCAAAAACGGATTTCACCACCTGTCGGATTGACACATTTATTTACCGATGAAATATTTATGGAAAATAACAGGGGCATAGTAGATGAAGAGAAAGCCGCTACAGAGTGTTCGTTGCATAAGCTGTGAATTATCCTGTGAATTATTTCCGGATGCTGCCGTACGCGCACAATACTGCCACCGTGCCGCTTTTGCTGTCTGGCCAGAGGGTAATGATTATTTGAAGAAAGGTATTATTGAAAAGCTTTTACTTAATAATCACAATCATTTATCCCATGGATTTATTTTTATCGATTTTTCATTCCCGAATTTGCGTCTGTTCACCGATCCGCAATGGGTGGATCGCCTGACGCAGAGTGGTATGCATATTGTATTGATAGCGGATCGGATCCTGACGCCGTTAGCCAATTACTGGTTATCGAAAAGCAATAAAATTCAAGGGATTATTTATTCCAGTGATAGTGATGAAGTTCAGCATCAGAAAATACGTCGCTTATTCCGGGGGCATCTCGCCAACAGCAAACGTGGGCGTTCATTGAATTATACGGAAATGATATTACTCAAGCGATTTATTTCAGGGATAAGTATTCAGCAAATTACCCGAATAGATAATATTGATGTTAAGAGAATATATGTCTACAAACTTCGACTTGAAGATAAGTTAGGCCTAAGTATTCATAAAATACTCTCTAACATTTTATAGCTGATTCTCATTTTTATTATTTCCACATCATCGCGATGTGGTGGACGCCCTACGCCCGAAAGCAGGAGGCTATTATGAAAAAACCTAAGCATTACTCACGCATTGCTATAGCGGTATCAACCGCGCTAACGTCAATGGTATTTTCAACCCACGCGGCCTGGATTGATATTGACAGTTTGCCTTCCAGTGGACTGGTGAACAGTCTTTCGCCAGAGTTGCAGGCTTTATTTCCTGCACAGGCGAATGCCAGTTTCGCTAAAACCAGCGCTACGCCAAATTATGTTTATCAGTGGAGTGCCGGCACCATTCCTGTTTTTGGCCATGGATTAACGCTGAATGGGCCAGGAGCAGAAGCCTTCGAACACACCATTACCGTTATTCAGAACAGCGCGACGGGTAGCCCGGGCGTTATTTTCGGTGATGACCTGACGATCCGCACACAGTCGAAGAATGCCGCTAATAATGGTAAGGATGTTGATGGTATCCGCACGCACGGGGTCAATTCACCGGATAACCCGGTCTTTATCATCACCGGAGATCGCACCAGCATTTATGTGGACGGTCAGGATGGCGACGGTATAAACGCCGGTTACAGCGCCTATAATCAGGGGCAGGGTTGGAAAGGTTCGGCCAACATTTACGTTGGCGACGATCTGTATATTCAAACCACCGGTTATCAGGGGCGCGGTATCACTGCAAACGCGATGAGAGACGAAACGCAGGCCAAAAATACGATTGTCGTCGGCGACCGGGCACACATTGTGACGATAGGTGACAGTTCAGAAGGTCTTCGCACCGGGCAGAGCGGCTCCACGATCCGCCTTGGTGATGGTGCCACTATCGAGACGTCGGGTGCTTCCTCAACAGGGATCTATGCCGCCTCATCTTCCAAAACGGAACTGGGCAACAATGCGACGATTACGGTCAACGGCGTCAGCGCACATGCGGTTTATTCCACCAATGCGACGGTGAATCTCGGCGAAAACGCGACGATCAACGTAAACAATTCGGCCAAAGCGGCGTCATACAGCAAAGCGCCACGCGGCCTGTATGCGGCTTCACGCGGTGCGATAAACCTGGCGGGCGGCGCTGCCATTACCATGGCAGGCAATCACAGCAATGAAAGCTACGCCATCAGCACAGAAACGGGCGGTATCGTCGATGGCTCCGCTGGCGGGCGTTTCCTCATCGACGGCGATCTTCACGCCGCCGGCGCGACTGCCGCGAACAGTAGCCTGCCGCAGCAAAACAGTGCGATTAAACTCAACATGACCGACAACTCGTTGTGGAGTGGGGCGTCATACATCACCAGCGTCACGGCCGGAACGGGCGTTATCTCGCTGCAAATGAGCGATGCGACCTGGAATATGACCAACAGCTCAACGCTCACTGATCTGACGCTGAACGGCGGGTCCGTCGTGAACTTTGGCCATGCTGACGGCGAACCGTGGCAGACGCTTACCATTAATGAAGATTTCACCGGCAACGGCGGCAAACTGGTTTTCAATACCGTCCTGAATGACGATGCCTCCGAAACCGACAAGCTGAAAGTGCTCGGCAATACCGCCGGTAACGCGTTTGTGGCGGTGAATAATATTGGCGGAACCGGGGCACAAACTGTTGAAGGTATTGAGATTATCGAAGTGGCCGGTAATTCTGACGGCACTTTTGAGAAAGCGGGCCGTATTGTTGCCGGTGCGTACGACTATAACGTGGTGCAAAAGGGCAGCAACTGGTATCTGACCAGCTTTATTCCTGCTCCGCCGGATCCGGAAGACCCGGACCCGGTCGATCCAGACCCGGTAGATCCGATAATCCCTGAGCCGGAAATACCTGTCGCACCTCCGGTCACCGAGCAGCAATACCGCCCGGAAGCAGGTAGTTATCTGGCGAACAACTACGCCGCTAACACGCTGTTTATGACCCGACTGCACGATCGTCTGGGCGAAACGCAGTACATCGACATGCTGACGGGCGAGAAAAAAGTCACCAGTATGTGGATGCGTAACGTCGGGGCGCATACCCGCTTTAAAGACGGTAGCGGGCAGTTGAAAACCCAAAGCAACAGCTATGTGATGCAGTTAGGCGGCGATCTGGCGCAGTGGAGTAGCGACGGTCTCGACCGTTGGCATCTCGGCGCAATGGCAGGTTACGCCAACAGCCAGAACCGCACGCAGTCCAGCCTGACTGGCTACCATTCACGTGGTCAGGTCACCGGTTACAGCGTGGGGCTGTATGGCACATGGTATGCCAATGACGCCGACAAGACCGGCACCTACGTAGACACTTGGATGCTGTACAACTGGTTTGATAGCAAGGTGATGGGCCAGGAGCAGGCGACAGAGAAATACAAATCCAGCGGGATCACCGCTTCGGTAGAAGCCGGTTATAGCTTCAAACTGGGTGAAAACGAGCGCAACAGCTACTGGCTGCAACCTAAAGCGCAGGTGGTATGGATGGACGTGCAGGCTGACAGTCACCGCGAAGCGAACGGTACCCGCGTGAAAGATAACACCGATGGCAACCTGATGACCCGTCTGGGTGTGAAAGCCTTTATCAACGGTCACAACGCCATCGACGACGGTAAATCACGCGAGTTCCAGCCGTTTGTCGAAGCCAACTGGATCCACAACACGCAGACGACCAGCGTGAAGATGGATGATGTGAGCAACGACATGCGCGGCACGAAGAACATCGGCGAGCTGAAAGTCGGCGTAGAAGGGCAAATCACCCCGCGCCTCAACGTGTGGAGCAACGTGGCCCAACAGATCGGCGACAAAGGCTACAGCGATACCCGCGGTATGCTCGGCGTGAAATACAATTTCTGACAGGATTGTAGGTAAAGGAAAAGCCGCTGATTGATGGTTAGCGGCTTTATTTTTTGGGGAGAATTGTAGGCCGGATAAGCGTCAGCGCAATCCGGCAATAAAAGCAGTGTGCAGCGCTAGCTATTACTATTTTTGCTACAAGCAAGTTCTTTGCCTAAAGCAATCATAGCCAATTCAGAAGGACTGTATTTTGTTCGCTCTTTAGGATGGGTCTGGAGGTAATTGCCAACAATATCAGCTTCCTGTCCAATGGTTATGCTCGCATTACAGATGATATTTTCTTTTGACAGTGTCCCCGCTACACCGGCAACAAAAGACATATACATCACTGCTGTCTGTTCATCCCGAACGTTCAAATAATCAAAACCTTTCTCATACAACTGATAGCCGTGATAAAGCGAGTTGCCGTCGATATTCAATGTCGATTTTGCCAGCACAGGTGTTGAAAAACAGAGCAATAACAAGACAGGAATGGCAATTTTACTGATCATATGAACACCATCCACCTTTATGGTGCGAGCCTGTACCTCCGTGCGGGTGTTCTCCTTTCGGGCATGCGAAAACAGTGGATGATGCGGTGACAGTGACGAGAGCGATAACCATTGCCATGAATACGTTTTTCATATGTAACCCAATAATCTAATTTATTAGAAACGAGGCTGTCCCTTCCTGATTAAAGAAAAAGGATGCCTGTGTATTTTTAGCGGGATTATAATATGGTGTTTATTGTGCTGTCATGTTTATCATTTGGCATAGGCCATCAGGATAGTATTTTTATTATGGTTTTTAGTATAGAGATTGAATGATTTCTGGTGCGTTTCTGATTCATGGATAATGAGTTGCTGCTTCAAATGTCATAATTATTGATTATTGCCCGTAAGTTTATATTGCTTTTTTCATTTATCAGGCTCCATTAATTCATCAAAGAAATTATCGCCGTTAACAATATTATCAGAATGAATATCACATTGTGCACATTGAATCTTGGCTTTCAGTAACTGAATTTTTATTTCTTCGACTTTTTCATCGTCGTCAATCGAAAAGATGGTGTCTGGTTTTTCGTGGTGATTCATTTGTTTGGGTTCCCGTTACACTTTGGCTTCATTTTCCAGGAGAGTAAGCCGGATAAGCGTCAGCGCCATCCGGCACCAGGTGAGCCTGTTAGTACCGCTTGCAGGTTCAGCCGTACTTCACTGGAGAGTCGCCAACGTGCTCTCAATTCTTTTTAACTTCTGATTTGCTTCTTGCAGCTCATCCTGCAACCGTTGTTCCTGCTCGCCGTAGATCATCAGGACGATACAGCCGTTCATCACTTTTACGCTAATCTGTTGCCCGGTATCAAACCCCGCTGCGCGTAGCCACTTGCCGGAAAGAATAATTTTTGGTGTGGATTTGTCGAAAACATTCGGGCGATATCCCACAATTACCGAACGCTCGGTTCCAGATTGGTCGGTGTCTGGGGTAGAATGCGAATCAGCCATAATCAACTCCTTGATAGTTGGTGAGGTTAGACGCTCCGGCTGTGTTCCCGCACAACGGGGCGTTGCTAGTGTAGAAGGCTTTTAGGTGGCCTCCTATATGATGAGAGTAATTGGATAGGTGGCCCCATGTCAATCATATCGCGCGAAAAAAAACCAAAAGGTGGTGGTCAATCACCGCAGTTCAAAATGCGCATTGATCCGGCATTGAAGAAGCAGTTGGATGCTGTGGCGGCAGAAGAAGGGGTAAGTCTCGCCAGTTGGCTTAAGGAGCTGGCGAGAGAGGCATTAAGGAAAAATGGGGTCGTGCCCAAAGGTTAAAATTTTTATTTCTTGTGTATTGGATAATGAAAGGAATTAGGAATGTACAAGATCAAACATGCTAGAATTGAAGGTATTTGGGGTTGGAAAACAATAGATACAGGCTTTTACGGTGATGTGAGTATTTTTATTGGAGCCAATGGTACAGGAAAAACAACATTTATTAATATTCTTGTTTCAATATTAAGTGTCGATGTTCTTGCTCTTGAGGATTTATGGTTTGACAGTGCTATAATTGTTTTTGAGAATTATGAAGGCGGGAAAAAAAGTAGTAGAACTTTAACGGTCACAAGAATTATTGAACCATTTGGAGATGAAGCAATACGTTATAAAATCAGCAATCAAGCATTCACAATACCACCTTTATCTGGCAAAAGTATACGCTCAGTTTACGCTCAAAGAAGAGTAATACCAGTTATTGAGAAAGTTAAATCGCTTTTGCAAGATATTGTAACATTTTCAAGTCTTTCTGTTAGTCGTGCAGGTATCAGTGATATTGACAACTATGACTATGAAGACTATGCCAAAAATAATAAAAACATTTCAATTGATAATACTTTACAAGACTTGATGAACAGATTGAAAGTATATCAGTTAAAGAAAGCTGAAGCTCTGAAAGAGATAGCTAGAGAGTTTCAAGAGGAAGTTTTCATTTCTGTATTATATAACCCTAAAATAGATTCATCAGTGGGGCTAAGGGAGATTTCCAATACGGATTTAAAGAAGGAAATGGAGGATTTTCAAACTACTTATTATCAAATGGGTATATTAAACATCCAAAGGAAAGGAAAGGCACGAGAACTTATTAAAAAACACTTTCAGGCTATTCAAGAAAGTATTGATTATTTGAAGAAAACTCTTTCAGAGAATGAGAGTGTGTTTGATGTTGATAAAATATTTGCTTTCCCATTATTGAAAAGAACTAGGAATATATTAAATGTTGGAAGGATAGCCGAGAAGAAAAGGAAAGTTCTGTTTGCTCCTCTTGATAATTACAAGATGGAGTTAAGCCATTTTTTTAAAGGGAAATCTGCGTCTTTAAATTCAGATGGAACATTGAAGTTCAAAGACCATCAACGAGATGGTAACGAATATGATTGCTTTAAACTCTCTTCTGGTGAAAAGCAAGTCTTGATATTATTGACTGAGTCCCTTTTACAAGGCGGTGACCCAAGAATATTTATTGCTGATGAACCGGAATTATCATTACACATAGATTGGCAAAGTAAAATATTACCTTCAATTAGGAAACTTAACCCTCAAGCACAGATAATAATTGCAACTCATTCACCTGAGGTTGCTGGTGAATATCCATACAATATTCTTGATATGGAGGATATTTGTAATGGGTAAGGGGTTGATAAGAAGTAGTAAAGCCTTGTCAGTGATGAATAAATTCGAAAGAAAAGATGCTGTTTTGTATGTAGAGGGGCCTACAGATAGAGTTTTTTGGAATATAATGTTTGATATTTATAAAATAAATAACATCTCTATAAATATTGCTGGTAGTTGTACAGCAATTGATAGCTATATCTATAAAATTATAAATGAAAATATCCCTATATTTGTCGCTAGAGATAAAGACTATAAATATCATCTGAATAAGATACCTCCTCACAATCGAGTTTTATTGACTTTTGGGCACAGTATAGAAAATTCATTAATCTGCCCTCAGATACTGACCGATATTACAACGATTAATGGTGGGGAGTATTCTACAAGTATGGATTTAGTTATTGATTGGCAATCGAAATTAATTAATTCAGTTAAAGAGTTGATTATAAGAGAGTTTGCTAATGAAATAAGTCAGAGTGGCATAAGTGTTTTTGGTGACCATTATGAATATATTTGCGGGAAGAAAAGTAAAGATGCTTACATTCCAATTGAAAAAATCAATAAACATTTAGAAATAATTGACGCCAAAATTCCTAACGATGCTATTTTACAGGCTCGCCGTATTTATGAAAGCATGTCTTCTCAATCATATTGGTACATAAAAGGTCATTTCCTTTTTAGTATTGCGGTTAAATTTTTGAAGTCATTAATTAGCAAGATTAATGATCGAGATAAAGATATAAACTTGTCAAATGACGCAATGAATATGTTGTTTTCTCAGCAGTTTAAATTTAATTTAATTACTGGAAATCATCCACATAAAGATTACTATGATGGGGAAATGAATAAATTGAAAAGCACACTAATAGCTTGAAAACTTCATCAGGGATATAGATGTTACACCAGAGGGTTAAGTTTTTGAGTGAGAAACTTTACTCCTTTGGAGTAAATGTGTCTTTAGATAGTTTTTAATTTTTTGGGGGAGGGAGTATACTCTAGTTTCTACCCTCTTTCCCCCAATGCAACAACTCCACTATATCCTTCTCACCTTCAGTTTCTTTTAAGCGCCGTTGTTGTTCAGCAAACTGACTATATTCCGCCTGCGCTTTTTCATCGGCTATTTTCTTGCTGACTTTACCTGCGCCTTGTAGAACATCACGGTCGTTAAATTGCAGGAACTGATCCAGCTTATCCTGCCAGTCACGCAGAAAGACCTGCTGACGGCGACGGGCCTGATCCTCGGCAAAATCCAGCCACATGTTAACCACGCGGTTGAGTTCGCTGACCTCATCCTGGGTGAGATAATTTTTTGCCACCGTCACGTCACCCTTACGTACCTCTTCACCTTTGTAGCTGGTTAATCCCATATGCGATTTGCTGGCGTCAGCCCGTTTGTGGATGAGTTCAGCAGCAGTATGGCCAGTACAGGCGAAATGTAGTTTGTTCTGGATGGTTTGAAAAAACTGTGTGGTTTCTTTTAGCGACGGTTGATAGTCGGCAGCTAACGCAAAGATCTCCCGCACCCGTAAATAAACCCGGCGCTCGCTGGCCCGAATATCGCGGATGCGTTCCAGCATCTCATCGAAATAGTCAGGCACAGCCGAAGAACCAACAGGCGGATTTTTCAGCCGCTCGTCGTCCATCACAAAACCTTTGATCAGGTATTCCTGAAGTGTTTGGGTTGCCCACTGGCGGAATTGCGTGCCGCGAGGGGAGCGAACGCGGTAGCCGACAGCGAGGATAGCTTCCAGATTATAGTGATCTATCTCTCTTGAAACCTGACGCTTTCCTTCCTGGCGAACTATCCGGAATTTCCGGATAGTTGAATTTTGAGTAAGTTCACCTTCAGAAAAAATGTTGATTAAATGCTCGTTAATGGTGCGAACGTCTTTATCATACAATTCAGCTATTGCCGCCTGAGATAACCAAATAGTGTCTGACTCAAAGCGGCATTCAACACGTACTCTCCCATCACTGCTGGCAAACATAATAAATTCGCCTGTCGGGGATTGTGGTAGGTGTTTATCTGTCATGTCGCCTCCGTTTTAACCAGACTTATAACGCTGCAATCAACGTAGTATGCCAGAGATCGATCCTGGATATAGAAAGCTAAAAAGAGATGTGATTTAAGAAGAACTAACATGAGGCATTTTGGCGGAAGATCACAGGAGTCGAACCTGCCCGGGAACGCTGGCGTCCCCAACTGGATTTGAAGTCCAGCCACCTCACCGGAGATGACGATCTTCCGCGCCTCGATTGCTACATGGAGGCGGGGCGCATTATAGCTACTTCCAAACGTTTCCACACCCCCTCACTCACTTTTTTAACTTCCGTTTATCTATACCATGACCAGTTTCATATAAATCCTCAATAAATCCGTTAGTTACATTTCATCACATTTTTTCGACGCTACCCCGATCACAGAAAACAAGAATCGTAATTTGATAACGAGATATCGGAATACCCGCGCTCACAGGGATGGTTTACAAGAACTGTAACCGGTATCAGTGCGTGTGAAAGTGCTAACAAGGATGCGTAATGAAAAGTGAGATTCTGTCTTTTAAAGAGAAGATTGGCTACGGAATGGGCGATGCTGCCAGCCACATTATCTTCGATAATGTCATGTTATATATGATGTTCTTCTATACCGATATTTTTGGTATTCCGGCCGGATTTGTCGGCACCATGTTCTTACTGGCGCGTGCGCTGGATGCCATCTCAGACCCTTGTATGGGACTGCTGGCCGACCGCACCCGCTCGCGCTGGGGGAAATTCCGCCCGTGGGTGCTGTTTGGCGCGCTGCCGTTTGGTCTGGTCTGTGTGCTCGCCTACAGCACGCCAGATCTCAGTCTGAACGGCAAAATGATTTATGCCGCAATCACCTACACGCTGCTGACCCTGCTTTATACCGTGGTGAATATTCCCTACTGTGCGCTGGGCGGCGTGATCACCAATGACCCCACGCAGCGTATCTCCCTGCAATCATGGCGCTTTGTGCTGGCGACGGCGGGCGGCATGCTCTCCACCGTGCTGATGATGCCGCTGGTGGATCTGATTGGCGGCGAGGATAAAGCGTTCGGCTTTCAGGGCGGGATTGCCGTGCTCTCGGTTGTGGCCTTCCTGATGCTGGCGTTTTGCTTTTTCACCACCAAAGAACGCGTGGAAGCGCCGCCGAGCACCACCTCGATGCGTGAAGACCTGCGCGACATCTGGCAGAACGATCAATGGCGCATCGTCGGCATGCTGACCATCCTCAATATCCTGGCCGTCTGTGTTCGCGGCGGGGCGATGATGTATTACGTCACCTGGATTTTGGGCACGCCAGAAGTGTTTGTCGCCTTCCTCACCACCTATTGCGTCGGCAATCTTATCGGCTCTGCGCTGGCAAAACCGCTCACCGACTGGAAATGCAAAGTCAGCGTCTTCTGGTGGACCAACGCCGCGCTGGCGGTCGTCAGTCTGGCGATGTTCTTCGTACCGATGCACGCCAACATCACTATGTTCGTCTTCATCTTCGTGATTGGCGTACTGCATCAGCTCGTGACGCCAATTCAGTGGGTAATGATGTCCGACACCGTGGATTACGGCGAGTGGTGCAACGGAAAACGTCTGACGGGGATCAGCTTTGCCGGCACGTTGTTCGTGCTCAAGCTGGGCCTGGCGCTCGGTGGGGCGCTGATTGGCTGGATGCTGGCAGGTGGGGGCTACGACGCCGCAGCGAAAACCCAGAACGGCGCCACCATTAGCATCATCATCGCACTGTTCACCATAGTCCCGGCTATTTGCTACCTGCTGAGTGCCGTGATCGCCAAACGCTTCTACACCCTAAAAACCCCATATCTGACTGAAATCATAAGCCAACTGGCTCAGGGGGCGCGCCGCAATCAGCAGGATTTTACGACGAAAGAATTACAGAACTAAGGAACCAACGATGAAAATTAGCGATGGAAACTGGCTGATTCAGCCCGGTCTGAACGTGATTAACCCGATTCAGGTATTCGAGGTCGAACAGCAGGGTAACGAGATGATTGTCTACGTTGCGCCGCGCGATGTGCGCGAACGTACCTGGCAACTGGATACTCCACTCTTCACCCTGCGCTTTTTCTCACCGCAGGAAGGCGTGGTGGGTGTGCGTATGGAGCACTTCCAGGGGGCGTTGGATACCGGTCCGCATTACCCGCTAAATGTGCTGCAGGATGTGAAGGTCGAGATGCACAACACCGCCGAATTTGCTGAGCTGAAGAGCGGTAACCTGAGCGTGCGCGTAACCAAAGGGGAATTCTGGTCGCTGGACTTCCTGCGTAACGGCGAACGTATTACTGGCAGTCAGCTAAAAAATAACGGCTACGTGCAGGATACCCACAGCGGGCGTAACTATATGTTTGAGCGCCTGGATCTCGGTGTCGGGGAAACGGTATATGGTCTGGGCGAACGCTTTACCGCACTGGTGCGTAACGGGCAAACGGTAGAAACCTGGAACCGTGACGGCGGCACCAGCACCGAGCAATCTTACAAGAACATCCCGTTCTATATCACCAACCGCGGTTACGGTGTGCTGGTGAATCATCCGCAGTGCGTGTCGTTTGAAATCGGCTCTGAGAAAGTGTCGAAAGTGCAGTTCAGCGTGGAAAGCGAGTATCTGGAATACTTTGTTATTGACGGCCCGACGCCGAAGGACGTATTGAACCGTTATACCCAATTCACTGGCCGTCCCGCGCTGCCGCCCGCATGGTCGTTCGGCCTGTGGCTGACCACGTCGTTCACCACCAATTATGACGAAGCGACGGTCAACAGCTTTATTGACGGGATGGCCGAGCGCAACTTGCCGCTGCACGTTTTCCACTTTGACTGCTTCTGGATGAAAGCCTTCCAGTGGTGCGACTTTGAGTGGGATCCGCTGACCTTTCCGGACCCGGAAGGCATGATCCGCCGCCTGAAAGAGAAAGGGCTGAAGGTTTGCGTGTGGATCAACCCGTATATCGGGCAAAAATCACCGATTTTCAACGAGCTGAAAGAGAAGGGCTATCTGCTCAAGCGGCCGGATGGTTCCCTGTGGCAATGGGATAAATGGCAGCCGGGCCTGGCGATTTATGACTTCACTAATCCGCAAGCCTGTGAGTGGTATGCCAACAAGCTGAAAGGTCTGGTGGATATCGGCGTTGACTGCTTCAAAACTGACTTTGGTGAACGCATTCCTACTGACGTTCAGTGGTTTGACGGTGCCGATCCGCAGAAAATGCACAACCATTATGCGTACATCTACAACGAACTGGTGTGGAACGTGCTGAAAAAGACTGTCGGTGAAGAAGAGGCGGTCCTGTTTGCCCGTTCAGCTTCGGTCGGCGCGCAGCAGTTTCCGGTGCATTGGGGCGGCGACTGCTATGCCAACTATGAATCGATGGCCGAAAGCCTGCGCGGTGGGTTGTCCATTGGTCTGTCCGGCTTTGGCTTCTGGAGTCACGATATTGGCGGCTTTGAGAATACCGCCCCGGCGCACGTCTACAAGCGCTGGTGTGCGTTCGGGCTGCTCTCCAGCCATAGTCGTCTGCACGGGAGCAAATCCTACCGTGTGCCGTGGGCGTACGATGACGAATCCTGCGATGTGGTGCGCTATTTCACCGAGCAGAAATGCCGCATGATGCCGTACCTGTATCGCGAAGCGGCGCGCGCCAATGAGCTCGGAACGCCGATGATGCGCGCAATGATGCTGGAGTTCCCGGACGATCCGGCATGTGATTACCTCGACCGCCAGTACATGCTGGGTGATAGCGTGATGGTTGCGCCGGTGTTTAGCGAGGCGGGTGATGTGCAGTTCTACCTGCCGGAAGGACGCTGGACGCATCTGTGGCGTAACGACGAGGTGTCTGGTAGCCGCTGGCATAAACAGCAGCATGACTTCCTGAGCCTGCCAGTCTACGTGCGTGAGAACACCCTGCTGGCGCTGGGCAGCAATAACCAGAAGCCGGACTACGCCTGGCATGAAGGAACCGCGTTCCAGCTGTTCCATCTGCAGGAGGGCCGGGAAGCGGTGTGTGAAGTGCCTGCGATGGACGGCTCGGTTATCTTCACGCTGAAGGCGACGCGTGTAGGTAATACCATCACTGTGAAAGGGAACGGTGAGGCACGTAACTGGACGCTGTGCCTGCGAAATATTCAGAAAATTGGCGGCATTAAATGCGGGTCGCATATGGGCAGCGAGCTGGGTGTAGTTATTACTCCACAGGGCAGTGAGCTGACGATTACCTTGTAAGCATGTGTCGACGTGGTGCCGGATGCGTTTTATCCGGCCCACGCTGCGAGCAGCATTCCAGATCTGAAAATCCAAAACATCCTGAATTAAATTTTTATCTCTGCATATTTGCGAGCGGTATCACTCTGATTCCCGCGAAAAATGTGATCTGCGCCGTAAATATCTCACTATTTCCTCTTTTTGTCTTATTTCTGTCCGGATTACTGGACACGATTTAGTATTGTTGGCGCATCGTAGTCCTCTTATATTTATCATCACGGATTACACGTGGAGCATAAATGCTTCTTTATAACCTAAATAATTCGAGTTGCAGGAAGGCGGCGACGCAGCGAATCCCCTGAGCGTACATAAGTACGTGACTGGGGTGAGCGAGGAAAGTCAACGCACATGCAGCTTGAAGTATGACGGGTATAGATATTTAATCTGGTATGTAATAAGGGTAAATAATGCAAATGATTACCTCGCGACAAAACAGATTATTAAAGTTTCTTCTGTCTAAGAAGGAATATGTCACGCTGCTGAAAATTGCCGAGTATTTATCTGTTTCAGAGAAAACTGTGCAGCGCGATCTGCGCTTACTGGAACCATGGTTATCAGAATGGAAAATAACCATCGATAAACGTGCTGGTGCTGGGGTGATATTAAGTTCCGATAATATTACCGACCTTTTATATATGGACCAGTTATTAGGATCGGAGGGTGATGATACTGACGGCATGATGAATAATTCACGGCGAGTCAAGATAGCCTCACAATTATTAAGCGAAACGCCGCATGAAACGTCGATCAGTAAATTATCCGAACGTTATTTCATTAGTAGCGCATCGATTGTTAATGATCTGAAAGTAATTGAATCCTGGATTACCCCACTGGGCCTGTCGTTGATTCGCAGTCAGAGCGGCACGCATATCGAAGGCAGCGAGAGCGGTGTGCGCCAGGCAATGGCGTCGCTGATTAACGGCGTGATTAACCATAATGAACCTGGTAACGTGGTTTATTCACGCCTTGACCCGGGCAGTTATAAAGCCTTAGTGCATTACTTTGGCGAAGAAGACGTTTTATTTGTCCAGACGCTGTTACAGGAAATGGAGAACGACCTGTGCTGGTCTCTGGGCGAGCCTTATTACGTCAATATCTTTACCCATATTTTGATCATGATGTACCGCATCACGCGGGGCAATGCGCTGCCGAGAAAAGATGAAAATATCACCTCATGTGACGAGAATATTTTTTCCATTGCCAGCCGGATGATTCAGCATATTGAAAAACGCATTGCCCACCCGCTGCCGGAAGACGAAGTCTGGTTTATTTATCAATACATTATCTCTTCCGGCGTGGTAATTGAAGAGCATAACGACGTGAGTGTGATTGGCCATATGCACTCCAGCGACGAAGCGCGTTTGATTACCCATCGGTTGATTGCCTCCTTTGCCGAGATGGTCGACAGCGATCTTAGCCAGGACACGGCGCTTTATGACGGATTGCTGATCCACATTAAGCCGCTGATTAACCGCCTGAACTACCAGATCCGCATTCGTAATCCGCTGCTGGAGGATATTAAAGGCGAGTTGCAGGACGTGTGGCGTCTGACCCAGTGCGCGGTGAATCGGGTGTTTAGCGGTTGGGGCGAGCGGTCCGTGTCGGAAGATGAGGTGGGATATTTAACCGTGCATTTTCAAGCCGCAATGGAGCGGCAGATAGCGCGTAAGCGCGTGCTGCTGGTCTGCTCAACCGGTATTGGCACCTCTCACTTACTCAAAAGCCGTATTCTGCGCGCCTTTCCGGACTGGACTATCGTCGGCGTGGTATCGGCAGGCAGCCTGCCCTCCGTACTGACGGACGATATTGAACTGGTGGTATCGACGATAAATTTACCTGCCGTTGCTATGCCGGTCGTGTATGTCACCGCCTTTTTCAATGATGCAGATATTAAGCGGGTAACAGAAACGGTTATTACGGAAAAATTACATCGGGCGACGTCGCTGGTCGTCGAAAATTAATGTCTGAACTCCATGAGGTATGATTGATGGACATCACGAAAATACTCAATACAAATCGCGTTATTTTGGACATGAAGGCCACAAACAAAACGGAGGCTATTGAGGAACTGACGGATATTCTGCAAAAAGATGGGGCAATTAGCTGTCGGGAAACGTTTATTCAGGATGTCTGGCAGCGTGAATCAGAAGGCTCGACCGGCTTCGAAAATCATATTGCGATCCCGCACGGAAAATCCTCGGCGGTGGTCAATACCACGCTGGCAATTGGGCGTACCCGCCAGGATATTCCCTGGGAAACCCTGGATGGTAGCAACGTGCGCTGCATCATTCTGTTTGCCGTACGCCTTGAGGATCAAAACACTACACATATTCGTCTGCTTTCGCAGGTTGCCGGCGCGTTGGCGGATGACGACATTATTGAACAACTGTTAGTCGAAAGCAGTCCACAGAAAATTATTGAGCTTTTTAGCCAATATGCTGAATCCAATGTCTGCTAATTAAAATGTGGAGCATGTTATGAATATTGTTTGTGTTGCCGCCTGTACGGCGGGTATTGCGCACACCTATATTGCTCGTGAGAAGCTAATTAAAGGTGCTAAAGCGCTTGGTCATAATATAAGAGTTGAAACCCAGGGAACTATCGGCACGGAAAACGAACTGCTGACAGAGGATATTTCTGCAGCTGATGTCGTAATTCTTGCTGTCGATGTCAAAATAAAAGGGGAGGAACGATTTTCAAATAAACGCATTGTGCGAGTGAAAACCGAAATCGTCATAAAATCGCCCATTCAGTTTCTTGAAAAGGTCGAAAAATCATTAGTTAATAATAACCAGTAGCGATCCTCATTCTGGAGGGATTTCACATGAGTGAAAATAAAATTCCGCTATCTCAGGAAATAAAAAGACATTTATTAACGGGAATTTCGTGGATGATCCCGTTAATTGTCGCCGCCGGGATCTGTATTGCTCTCGGGCAAATACTTGGCGGCACTAACGTGGGTGAAAAAACAGGAACCATACCCTGGATGCTCAACCAGATTGGCGGCTGGGGGATGGGGTTAATCGTACCGCTGATTAGTGCGGCGATTGCGTACTCCATTGCCGATCGTCCCGGATTTGCGCCGGGCCTGATTGTCGGCTTTGTTTGCGGCGAAATTCATACCGGTTTTATCGGCGGGATGCTGGGCGGGTTCCTGGTCGGTTATACCGTACTGCTTCTTAAGCGCTATATCCGTTTGCCACAGTCGATGCAGGGGCTGATGCCCATCATGGTGTTGCCGGTACTGAGTACCGTCATTGGCGGCCTGTTGATGATGACGCTGATTGGCAAGCCGATAGCCTGGCTGCAGGACGCGTTGATTCATCTGCTGGAGTCCATGCAGGGCGGATCCCGCTTTCTGATGGGCGCTATCCTCGGTGCGATGGCGACATTCGACTTCGGCGGACCGGTGAATAAAACCATGTCGCTGTTTGCTGACGGCATGCTGGTCAGCGGTGTGTACGGTCCGGAAGCGGTGAAGTTTGTTGGCTCGATGATCCCTCCGTTCGGCATTACGCTCTCTTTCCTGCTGACGCGTCACAAATACACCCGTGCGGAGCGCGAGGCGCTGAAAGCGGCATTCCCGATGGGGATCTGCATGATTACCGAAGGGGTCATTCCGATTGCAGCGCGCGATCTGTTGCGCGTGGTGGGCTCCTGCGTGGTGGCCTCGGCGATTGCGGGCGGCCTGATTATGGTGTGGGGTGTCGAAAGCCCGGTACCGCACGGCGGCATGTTTGTGGTTCCGCTCTTTACGCATCCACTGCTGTTTTGCCTGGCGCTGGGGATCGGCACAGTGATTTGCGGTGTCATATTGTCGCTGTGGAAGAAACCGGTGACCGAGCGTGACGAAGAGTTTGATGAACTCAGCGATCAAAAACTGAAAGACGAAGAGATCACCTTCACCCTGGAATAACCGGAGGCCGTATGTTTGCCGATATGAAAAGCATGGTGGCGAAAGCCTGGCGCGAGCAGTACGCGCTGCTGGCCATCAACTGCATGAACCTGGAAAGCGCCCGCGCGGCGGTTCGGGTGGCAGAGAAACACCGTGCGCCCATCATTCTGAATCTGTATCAGGGGCATCTGGAGCATTTTCCGGCCCCGATAGCCGCTGCGGTCGTCAAAACGCTGGCAGAGGAAGCCTCGGTACCGGTCGCGCTGGCGCTGGATCATGGAAAGGATCCTGTACGCATTCGTCAGGCTTTTCGCGCCGGATTCAGCGGGTTAATGATCGATGCCTCCGCCTTTGCGCTGGAGGAGAATATTCGCCAGACCCGTGCAGTGGTTGAGCTCGCAGCCAGCGTTTCTCTGTGCGTGGAAGGCGAGCTGGGCCATCTGGCAGATGCTCCGCGCTATGACCATGCCGCTAACGCTGATTTGATGACTCAGGCCGCCGATGTGGAACCCTTTATCCAACAGACCGGGATCGATTTGCTGGCGGTGTCGGTGGGTACAGCGCACGGCATGTACGCGCCGGGCGTTACGCCAGCCATTGATTTCCAGCGGCTGGAGGAAATTGCCCGGTTATCTACGGTACCTCTGGCGCTGCATGGCGGCAGCGGGACGCCGTTTGATCAGCTACAGCGCTGTCCGATGTTTGGCGTCGCCAAGATAAACGTTGGCGCAGCGGTTTTCGAAGCCGGAAAGGCTGCGCTGCTGCATACCCTGTGTCGTGACACATCCGGTGAACTTGTTGATGCCCTCGCCCTGATGGAGCAGGCCTGCGAGGAAGCCATTATTCCGTATCTACAGGCCAGCGGCGCTATCGGCAAAGCCTGATTCATTTTCTGTAACGCCTTCTATGCCTCTGCGATGACGCACTGGCAGGGCTTTCTACACCCTGAAACTGGAGAATTAACATGTTAGTTTCGATGAAAGAATTACTGCAACCTACCCGTCAGCACGGTTTTGCCATCGGCGCATTCAACGTGGCGGACAGCTGCTTTGTACGTGCAGTTGTGGAAGAAGCGGAAGCGACCAACACCCCGGCGATTATCTCTATTCACCCCAGTGAACATGATTTTGTCGGCGATGCGTTTTTTAGCTACGTCCGTGATATCACGATGCGTAGCCCAGTGCCGTTTACTCTGCATCTGGACCACGGCGCTTCGGTTGAGCATGTTCTGCGGGCGATTCAGTGTGGGTTTACCTCGGTGATGATTGATGGCTCGCTGCTGCCGTATGAAGAGAACGTGGCGCTGACCCGCGAAGTGGTCAAGCTGGCGCATGCGGTAGGTGTTTCTGTGGAAGGGGAGTTGGGTACGATTGGTCAGACCGGGACGTCAGTGGAAGGCGGCGTGTCGAAGGTTACTTATACCGATCCTGCTCAGGCAGAGGATTTTATCGCCCGAACCGGTGCAGACACGCTGGCGGTGGCGATTGGAACCGCGCACGGGATCTACCCGAAAGGGATGCAGCCAGAGCTGCAAATGAACATCCTGCGCGACATCGCCGGGCGTGTGGATATTCCGCTGGTGCTGCACGGTGGTTCCGCGAACCCGGATGCGGAAATTGCCGAATCCGTGACGCTGGGTGTTGGCAAAATCAACATTTCCAGCGATATGAAATACGCCTACTTCCAGAAAGTCCGCGAAATCCTGGCGAAAGAAACCTGGTGGGACCCGAACGTAATCTACCCAGAAGCCATTAGCGCCGCGCGGGACGTGATCCGCCACAAAATGAAATTGTTCGGTTCAACCGGCAAAGCATCACTTTACTAACGGCATGCAGGCGGGGCGACCCGCCTCTTTCGCAACAAGGAAAAGTGGAATGAAGCGTTCACATATTAATTATGCCGTCGATAAAGCGCATGCCATTGCCGAGACTTTTAGGGTTTGTCTGCCTGACTTTGCGTATTTTACGGCTGACGTCTGGCGGCAACAGGATCAAACTCTGTGGCGTGAAGTGCGCGATCTCCAGCTGGGCTGGGACATTACCGA
Organism: Citrobacter sp. wls716; assembly: GCF_005280975.1. NCBI lineage: Bacteria > Pseudomonadati > Pseudomonadota > Gammaproteobacteria > Enterobacterales > Enterobacteriaceae > Citrobacter > Citrobacter sp. wls716. The sequence goes on along the minus strand of NZ_SZWX01000025.1, from coordinate 319,507 downwards.
CTTTGGGCGTGGAGATTTTGCGCAAACGGGACTGACGTTACTGACGTTGCGCAATGGTCAGCCAGGGTCAGCGGGTTATCTCAAACCGTATGCTGAAAAGATGCTGCAAATTCAGCAGGATCAGCAAACGCCATGGCATTTTCATCGCCATAAAATGGAAGATATCGTGAATCGCGGCGGCGGTGACTTATGTATGCAGCTGGCATGGGCCACGCCTGATGACGGGTATGACGCACGGCGTATTGTTGAAGTTAGCGTCGATGGTCAGCGGCATAGTGTGAAACCCGGTGAGACGCTGGTGCTGAAACCGGGGCAGGGCGTGTGCCTGCCGCCGCGGCTGTATCATCGCTTTTGGGCGGAGAAAGCATTTGTGCTGGGCTGGGAAATCTCGATGGTCAATGACGATCAGCACGACAACCACTTTCTTGAACCTGGCGGTCGCTTCCCGGTGATTGAAGAGGATGAGCCGGTGAAGTGGCTGTTGTGCAGTGAATATATTCGTTTATGAGCGTGAGTAGGCCCGGTAAGCGAAGCGCCACCGGGCAATAAATTATTGCGCAGGTGGTGGTGCTGTGACTTCACTCCCTGAAACCATGCCCGCCTGCATGGTCTGCGTGACCTGCTGTTTCTCCACGTTCACCGCATGCAGTTGGCCGCTGACCGTTGGCTTGAGCGGCGCATCGGCCTGAATATTGCCGCTGGCGGTAAGCTGAATATTACCATCGCCGGAAAGCGGCAGTGCGGGCCAGCCCCACTGCTGCAGGATCATCATTGGCACACCACGTCCGTTCAGGCTGATCTGAGCCTGGCGCTGAGGCAACTGCGAAATGCTGGCGGTGGCCTCCAGCAGCCCTTTTTCCGTATAGGCGCTCAGTTCGCTGATATTGATGGTGCTGTTGTTCGCCGTCAGCGCCAGCGAAGGACGACGTACATCCGTGCGGTTAAAGGTAGCAGCAGCGGCGTTGAGGGTGGCGCTCCCGCTCCAGATCCCCCACTGATTGTTCTGTACCAGCCCGAGGTTAGCGCCGTAACCGTCAAGCGCGGTGAGCTGCCACGGGAAACTCGGGTCGATATCAATTACCAGATTGCGGCTGGCGCTGAATTTCTTCAGCGTCAGGCTGTTTAGCCATGTTGGCAGAGGTTTCATCCACTGCTGCTTCCAGTTTTCCGGCAGCGTGTATTCCAGACCGGCAATAGCGGCATCATCGAGGACCAGCGCTTTGTTGCTGCGTAGCCAGTTTCCGGATGTTCTGACCATACCGCCTTCCCAGCGGGTGGTGAACTGGCGCAGCGCAATGCCCTGGGGTGAGAACTCGGCGTTCAGAATCGGATCGAAGAAGTGCAGAGAGCCGTAGATAAACTCGCTGGCGTTCATCGACAATTTTCCTTCCTGAGTTTGCCAGTCGTCCTTGCTGAAGGTCATGTTGCGCAAGCTCAGATCGAGATCCGTCACCGCCCAGTCGGGGCCTTGCAGACGGGCATCCGTTACTTCCAGACGACCAATTTGCAGGGAAGGAATGGTGCTTAACGGGGCAAAAAAGTCGGCCAGCGATTTGTCGCTTTGCAGCCGGATATCGTTCAGGCGCAGATTCTCCACTACCCAGCTCCCGTCGGCATTGCGTTGCGCTACGCCGGTTAATGCTCCACGCGCCACGTCTGCGCCAATATTGCTAAGCGTCACCCGGTCATGGTCAATGCTGCCTTCAATCAAGACGTTGGTGGTCGGGACATCGTTGAGCGTCAACGAACTGGCGCTGAGCTGAATTTGCGCTTTGCTGCCGAGAATTTTACCTGCCTCAGGGCTCCAGGGAATGACGCCGCCGTTAACGCGCTGGGCGCTGAGGTTCCACTCGCTACCGGGGCTGTTAAGCGCCATATCCTGCAATTGCAGGCGATCGGCCTGAAACGGCAACGGCGCGGTTTGCTGGGAAAGATTCAGCGTGCCGTTTTGCAACAAAATGGTGTCTACGTGCAGCGGGTCTGTGATTTGTCGGCTACTGAGTCCAATATCGACCGTTTTGGCGACCAGCGTGGCGGGCTGACCATCCCGGCCAAAGGTGACGTTTTCCAGCAGAATATGGGAAGGGGAAGAAAACCGGTGATCGATGGTATCAAAGGCCAGATGGTAGCTGCTGTTCTGTGAAACCCAGGCGCTGATGTGCTCTGCGCCCCAACGGGTTTGCAGTAGAAAATAAAGGCCGAGGATCGCCACTGCAAGGGCGATCAGCACGTAAAGAAGCAGCTTTCCAATAAATTTCATGGTCTTCCATCCCGCGAAGTGCACATAGTCAAGTTATGCACGATTTAGGCGCAATGCTCAAGGCGGGAATGGTGAAAGAGCGTTACAGCGGCGTTGATTCAGAACCAACGCCGCATTTTGCTTATTGCTTCTCAGGCGGGAAAATCAGGTTCAGAACGATAGCGGTAATACCGCCTGCGGCAATGCCGGAAGAGAGCAGGTTTTTCACCCAGTCCGGGGCGAACTGCAGGATCAGCGGTTGCTGGGAGACGCCCAGGCCGACGGCCAGCGACAGCGCGATAATCAGAATCGCGCGGCGGTTCAGCGGCTCGCGGGACACAATACGCACGCCGGATGCGGCAATAGTACCGAACATTACCAGCGTTGCCCCGCCCAGTACTGGCTCAGGAATATGTTGTACAAAACCGCTGACCGCCGGGAACAGGCCCAGCGCGATTAACATCAGCGCCACCACAAAACCGACGTAGCGGCTGGCAACGCCCGTTAACTGAATAACCCCGTTGTTCTGACCAAAACAGGAGTTTGGGAAGGTATTGAACACGGCAGAAACAAACGAGTTCAGACCGTTCGCCAGCACGCCACCTTTCAGGCGTTTCATATACAGCGGACCAGAAACCGGCTGCTCGGAGACATCAGAGGTGGCCGTAATATCGCCGATGGTTTCCAGCGAGGTAATCATAAAGACCAGCATCAGCGGCAGCAGTAAGCTCCAGTCAATGCCCAGGCCATAATAGAGCGGCGTCGGCACCATCAACAGATCCTGGCTTACCGGTGCGGTATTTTGCGGCAGCATATCCATAAACCAGGCCAGCAGATAACCCGCCGCCATTGCAATCACCAGTGACGCAACGCGCAGGTACGGGTTGCGCTGGCGGTTAAGCAGGATAATCAGCGCCAGCACGACACCAGCCAGCATCAAATTCTTCGGCGCGCCAAAGGTGTTGTCGCTCATTGCCGCGTAACCGCCGCCAATCGACGTCAGGCCCACCTGAATCAGTGACAGGCCGATGATCATCACCACCACGCCTGAAACCAGTGGGGTGATAATACGGCGCGCCAGATGCAGTACGCGTGAGATAACCATCTCGGTGCAGCTTGCCAGCATCAGTGTACCGAACAGTGCCGCCATCATGGTTGGGACATCTGCGCCGCCGGTTTTTAGCGCCGTACCGCCCATAATCAGCGGTGCAACAAAGTTAAAGCTGGTGCCCTGAATGGATAACAGCCCTGAGCCTACCGGCCCCCAGGCTTTGATCTGAATGATAGAAGCCACGCCGGATGCGAACAGCGACATACTGATAATGTGTTGAGTATCCTGAGCCGGTAAACCGAGCGCCTGGCAGATAAGCAGGGCAGGCGTGATCACCGCGACGAACATGGCCAGCAGGTGCTGGCAGGCGGCAAACAGAGTCTGGGCTAGCGGGGGGCGATCTTCAAGACGGTAAATCAGTTCACTGTTGTGAGTCTGCGCAACCGGTTGCGCATTTGTTGACTCTACGGCGTTAACGGACATCAGAGGCAATCCCATGGTGGAAAAGCGGTGATTTTATCTGACCAGGGCAGAAAAGCAAACGTTTGCTAGCAGGTATTCTTAATATTTAAAACGGATAAACAAACATTTTTATATAACTTTTCATCATTTTCTGCTTAAAATCCACCCCGAAAACTCAATAAGAGCTAAAAATCGGTCTGGAATGCATCGTGCGTGATTGTGCTAAACGCACTAATGGAGCTGTAAATGTTTTATCTCGATACGTTATCAACACTGGTTGCGGCAACCCTGGTGTTGCTGCTGGGACGTAAGCTCGTCCAGTCTGTTTCCTTCCTGAAAAAATACACGATCCCTGAACCCGTTGCGGGCGGCCTGCTGGTGGCGATTGCGCTGCTGGTGCTGAAAAAAAGCATGGGCTGGGAAGTGAACTTCGACATGACCCTGCGTGATCCGTTGATGCTGGCCTTCTTCGCCACCATCGGCCTGAACGCCAATATCGCCAGCCTGCGCGCTGGTGGCCGTGTGGTGGGTATCTTTCTGATTGTGGTTGTTGGCCTGCTGCTTATGCAAAACGCCATCGGTATTGGTATGGCGACCTTGCTGGGCCTGGACCCGCTGATGGGTCTGATCGCTGGCTCGATCACCCTCTCTGGTGGACACGGAACCGGGGCCGCGTGGAGCAAGCTGTTTATTGAACGTTATGGCTTCACCAATGCGACTGAAGTGGCGATGGCTTGCGCAACGTTTGGCCTGGTGCTGGGCGGCTTGATTGGTGGTCCTGTTGCGCGCTATCTGGTCAAACACTCCACCACGCCAGATGGCATGCCGGACGATCAGGCCGTGCCGACCGCATTTGAAAAGCCGGACGTCGGGCGCATGATCACCTCGCTGGTGCTGATTGAAACCATCGCGTTGATCGCTATCTGCCTGACGGTGGGGAAAATCGTTGCGCAAATGTTGGTCGGAACGGTGCTGGAACTGCCGACCTTCGTCTGCGTGCTGTTTGTTGGGGTGATCCTCAGTAACGGTCTGGCATTACTGGGCTTTTATCGGGTGTTCGAGCGTGCGGTTTCAGTACTGGGTAACGTGAGTTTGTCATTGTTCCTGGCGATGGCGCTGATGAGCCTGAAGCTGTGGGAGCTGGCTTCACTGGCCCTGCCGATGCTGGCAATCCTGGTTGTGCAGACCATTTTCATGGCGCTGTATGCGATATTCGTCACCTGGCGCATGATGGGTAAGAACTACGATGCCGCCGTGCTGGCAGCCGGGCACTGCGGTTTTGGCCTCGGCGCGACGCCAACGGCGATTGCCAACATGCAGGCAATTACCGAACGTTTTGGACCATCCCATATGGCGTTTCTGGTGGTGCCGATGGTGGGCGCGTTCTTTATCGATATCGTCAACGCGCTGGTGATTAAGCTGTATCTGCTGTTACCGATTTTTGCGCAATAACGGCTGTGCGGCGGGGTAACATCCGCCGCCGCTATGAATCACTATGCGTTGGAGTAGCGTTCGGTTTCCGGCATCCAGCGCTCAATCAGCGCCACCGCCTGCTGCGGGTAACGTTCATGAATATGGCGGGAAATGCGCTGAACTTCCGGGATGATCGCCTGATCGCGCAGTAAATCCGCGACCTTGAATTCTGCCGTTCCGGTCTGGCGAGTACCCAACAGCTCGCCGGGGCCGCGGATCTCTAAATCTTTTTGCGCAATAACGAATCCGTCGTTGCTGTCGCGCAGAACCTGCAGGCGTTTTTGCGCAGTTTTTGACAGCGGTGATTTGTAGAGCAGGACGCAGTGGGAGGCCACCGCGCCACGACCTACGCGGCCACGTAGCTGATGCAGCTGGGCCAGGCCCAGGCGCTCCGGGTTTTCAATAATCATCAGGCTGGCGTTTGGCACGTCCACGCCCACTTCAATCACCGTGGTGGCAACCAGCAGATGCAGTTCACCTTGTTTAAACGCCGCCATTACCGACTGCTTCTCGGCGGGCTTCATACGGCCGTGTACCAGGCCAATATTGAGTTCTGGCAGCGCAATCTTAAGCTCTTCCCACGTTGCTTCTGCTGCCTGAGCTTCTAACAGATCAGACTCTTCAATCAGCGTACAGACCCAGTATGCCTGGCGCGCTTCGTGGGTACAGGCGTTGCGCACGCGATCAATGATGTCGCTGCGGCGGGTATCCGGAATCGCCACCGTGGTGACCGGGGTGCGTCCCGGTGGGAGTTCATCAATTACTGAGGTGTCGAGATCGGCATAGGCGGTCATCGCCAGGGTGCGCGGAATCGGCGTGGCGGTCATGATGAGCTGGTGCGGGTGGAAACCCTGCTGCTGGCCTTTCTCCCACAGCGCCAGACGCTGATGCACCCCGAAGCGGTGCTGTTCGTCGATGATAACCAGTGCCAGACCGTTGAACTGAACCTGTTCCTGGAAAATTGCATGAGTACCGACAATCATCTGCACCTGACCGCTGGCAATGGCTTCCTGTTGCGCCAGACGCGCTTTGCCTTTCTGCTTGCCCGCCAGCCAGCCCACTTCAACGCCCAGCGGCGCGAACCAGTTACGGAAGTTATTCGCATGCTGTTCAGCCAGCAGTTCGGTGGGAGCCATCAGCGCTACCTGCTTACCATGTGCGATAGCGCGCAGGGCGGCTAACGCCGCAACCAGCGTTTTACCGGAGCCGACATCGCCCTGTACCAGGCGCATCATTGGGACATCCAGTGCCATATCACGTTCGATCTCAGCGGTAACGCGGGCCTGTGCGCCAGTCGGTTTAAATGGTAGCGCCGCCAACAGCTTATCTTTCAGCGCATTGTTTGCGCTCAGCGGCTGGGCATGAAAACGCTGCGCCCCGGCGCGTAATGCCAGCATGCTGAGGTTATGTGCGAGCAGTTCTTCGAGAATCAGACGTCGCTGCGCCGGATGTTGTCCTGTTTCCAGATCGCTGAGTTGCAGCGACGGTGGGGGGCGGTGCAACGTGCGCAGTGCTTCGGGCAGGCTCATCATGCCCTGTAACAGCTCTGGTGGCAGCAGTTCGGCAATGGCGCAAGTATCGAGCAGATCCAGTGCCTGATCGGTCAGCTTGCGCAGCGTGGCCTGCTTCACGCCTTCGGTTGTCGGGTAAACCGGAGTGAGAGTTTCCTGCAATTCCGGCGTGCTGAGATCGCCCTGCACGCGGTATTCCGGGTGGATCATCTCTGCGCCGTATTTCCCGCGTTTGGCTTCGCCATAGGCCAGTACCCGACGCCCGGTGGCGAGACTGTTTTTCATTGCTGCGCTGAAATTGAAAAAGCGCATGGTGAGAATGCCGGAACCATCGCTGATCTGACAGGTCATCATCCGGCGACCGCCGAAGGTGATATTGCAGTTCAGCACTTCGCCTTCAACGGTGGCATAGACGCCCGGTAGCAGCTCGCCGATAGGGTAAAGATGAGTACGGTCTTCGTAACGCAGGGGGAGGTGTAGCAGGAGGTCCTGTACGGTGTGCAGGCCAATTTTCGCCAGTTTACTGCTTTGCGCTGCGCCAACGCCGGTCAGAGAGTTGAGTGGGATGGCATCCAGTAAACGGCCTTTCATCGCGTTTATCTCGCAGACTGCATAGTGGCCCACCACGTTGCATCGGCTTCGATTTCGCCCTGCGTGTTTACGTGAGGGTAGGGAAGGCCTTTGCGCTTAGCGACATTCGCCAGCACAGGATAACCGCCTTCAAACAGTAAGCGCTGTTGCTCGTCTTGTGGCAGCATGCTGTTTTCTCGTCGGTACATCCCAGCGTTTTGCCGCTGGCGTTGTGCTTCGTACAGAATTAGCGCGGAGGCGACCGAAACGTTCAGCGACTGCACCATGCCAGTCATGGGAATGATGATGTCCTGATCAGCCAGATCCAACGCTTCCTGAGTGATGCCGGTTTTCTCCTGGCCCATCAGGATGCAGGTGGGGCGTGTGTAATCAATCTCGCGAAAATCCACGGCTTTATCTGACAGATGGGTTGCCAGGACCTGCATGCCCTGGCTTTTTAGATGTGTGACCGCATCGCCAATGGTAAGGTGAGTTTTCACCTGCACCCAACTGTTGCTGCCTGCGGCAGAAGAGGCCATGGTGCGCATACGACTACCCGGCCAGACGGCGTGGACTTCATGCACGCCGACCGCATCTGCAGTACGAATGATAGCGGAAACGTTATGAGGCTTGTGGACCTCTTCCATGCAGACGGTCAGATCGGGCTGACGACGTGCGAGCATTTCGCGGATACGTGCATAGCGCTGTTCATTCATAAAACGTGTTCTAGTTACGGTTACGGGTGACTTTTATCACGTCCGGCATGACGCGAATTTTGCGCATGATATTCGCCAGGTGCACGCGATCGCGAGCGGTCAGGCGAATAAAGGCGCTATAGACGCGGCCATCTTTCTCTTCCGTATTCAGACTTTGAATATTGGAGGTGGTCGTGTTAATTGCCGCCGTCAGGTTCGCCAGAGCACCCTGGTGGTTAAACATATCCACCTTAATCTCGGTGATGAATTCCTGCTCTGTTTCTTTATCCCATTCCACCGCCATAAACTTCTCTGGCTCTTTCTGGTAGCCACGAATATTACGGCAGGACTCATGGTGAATCACCAGACCTTTACCCGGACTGACGTGGGCAATGATGGGATCGCCTGGAATTGGACGGCAGCATTTCGCGAAGGTGATCAGCACGCCGTCTGCGCCTTTGATCGGCAGATGACCATGGCCAGATTGTGCCGGTACGTTCGCTGTTGCTTCGCCCTGCTGGAGGTTTTTCGCTACCACCACGCTCATGGCGTTACCCAGACCGATTTCTGCGAGCAGATCGTCAAGCGTGGCGAGCTTCATGCGCTCAAGCTCTCGCTGGATGCTCTCTGGCGGGATTTCAGCCAGTTTTCGGCTACCGCCCAGAGCATGGTTGAGCAGTCGACGCCCCAGACTGACGGAATCATCGCGCTTGAGGTTTTTCAGCAACTGGCGAATTTTGGCGCGCGCTTTCGAACTGACGACGAAGTTGAGCCATGCTGCATTCGGACGTGCGCCCGGCGCGGTAATAATCTCAACGGTCTGACCGCTAAAGAGCGGTTGTGAAAGCGGGTAAGGCTGTCTGTCGACGCGTGCGCCGACGCAGGCGTGACCGATATCGGTATGCACGGCGTAGGCGAAATCGACAGGCGTTGCACCGGCAGGCAGTTCAACAATCCGCCCTTCCGGTGTGAAAACATAAATCTCATCCGGGAAGAGATCAGATTTGACGCTTTCAATAAATTCAAACGAGCTACCGGCACTCTGCTGCAGTTCCAGCAGGCTTTGCATCCAGCGCTGAGCGCGGATTTGTGCGGTGGTGCTACTTTCACCGCCGTGCTCTTTGTAAGCCCAGTGCGCCGCCACACCCATTTCTGCCATCTGATCCATGTCTTCAGTACGAATTTGTACTTCAACCGGAACGCCGTGAGGGCCGATCATTGAGGTGTGCAAAGACTGATATCCGTTCGCTTTTGGAATGGCGATATAGTCTTTCACGCGACCAGGACGTGGTTTGTACAGGCTATGCATCTGGCCGAGTACGCGATAGCAGGTATCGGAATCATGAACGATAACGCGAAAAGCGTAGATATCCATGATGGAGTGAAAACGCTGCTCTTTGAGCACCATTTTGCAGTAGATAGAGTACAGGTGCTTCTCACGCCCGCTTACGCGACACGGAATGCCTGCCTCTTGCAAACGCCCTTCGATTTCCGAGAGGATTTTTTGGATCATCTCTTTACGGTTACCGCGAGCGGCTTTAACCACTTCTTTAATCACGCGATAGCGGTTCGGGTACAGCGCTTCAAAACCCAGCTCTTCCAGCTCGGTTTTAATGTGATGAATACCTAAACGGTGTGCCAGCGGACTATAGATTTCGAGGGTTTCACGGGCGATGCGGCGACGCTTGTCCGGGCGTAATGAGCCCAGCGTGCGCATATTGTGGGTACGGTCAGCAAGTTTGATGAGAATGACGCGGATATCCTGCACCATCGCCATAATCATCTTGCGAAAGTTTTCAGCTTGCGCCTCTTTCTTATCGCGAAACTTAAGCTTATCAAGCTTCGATACCCCCTCTACCAGCTCTGCAACGCTTTTACCAAAAAGCTGCTCCATGTCCTGGTAGGTGGCTGGGGTATCTTCAATCACGTCATGCAGCAGCGCAGCCATCAGCGTTTCGTAGTCGAGTTTCATCTCGGCCAGAATGCAGGCTACCGCTACCGGGTGCGTGATATAGGGTTCACCGCTTGAACGTGTCTGGCCCTCGTGAGCGTCACGTGCAACGAGATACGCCTGCCGAAGACGCTTAATCTGGTCTTCCGGCAGGTAGTTTTGAATCAGTTGATTCAGGCTTTCAAACAGATACAAGGGCGACCCGCTTTGTGATTAACGACGACCTTCAGCAATAGCGGTAACGGCTTGTAATTCAGCGGCTTCCTGCTCTTGCTGTTCCTGGCGCTCACGCACGTCGAGGATCTGGTTGTTGATCAGACCTTCTTCGATTTCGCGCAGCGCGATAACGGTAGTTTTATCGTTTTCTTCCGGTACGAGCGGATCCTTTCCGCCTACCTGCATCTGACGAGCGCGACGCGCGGCGACCAGTACCAGGTCAAAACGGTTACCAATTTTCTCTACAGCGTCCTGAACAGTTACGCGTGCCATACTTAAAATGCTCCACAGGTGAAGAAATGACTGGGCATGATACTGAATGTGGGTTCAGTCTGCCAACAGTTTGCTGATTAAAGCGTCATGACGCTGCTTTTGGCGGCTCATGCGCAGACGTTCGGCGCGAATGATGGTTTTCAAATCGCCCAGGGCGGTATCGAAATCATCGTTCACAATAAGATAATCATATTCGGCGTAATGGCTCATTTCTGCAACAGCTTGCGCCATACGTTTTGCGATCACGTCTTCGCTATCCTGACCGCGGCCACGCAGACGGCGATCCAACTCAATCTTAGATGGCGGCAAAATAAAAATACTGCGCGCATGCGGCATTTTTTCACGAATTTGCTGCGCACCTTGCCAGTCGATATCTAAAAAGACGTCTACGCCGGATGCCAATACTTGCTCAATGGTTTCACGTGAGGTGCCGTAGTAATTACCGAAAACCTCCGCGTGTTCCAGGAACGCGTCTCTGCCAATCATGGTTCTGAATTCATCATGGTTCACAAAGAAATAGTGTTCACCGTGCACTTCCCCCGGGCGCGGTGCGCGCGTGGTGTGCGAAACAGAAACTTGGGTGTCATACAACGGTTGGGTCTTTAATAAAGCCTGAATCAGGCTGGATTTACCCGCGCCACTGGGGGCAGAAACAATATAAAGCGTGCCTTGAGCCATGAGTATCTTAATGTATGTGATTGTCGAAAGAGAGCCTACATACGGGCTTATTATACACGTAGCCGCTTTGCTACGTAGCCTTTGTCACACTTTTTGCGCATGTTTATTGCGTTTTGCGTACCAGTTTCCTGTTTTATCCGCGATTTGCAGCAATACGTGCAAATGTCAGGAATGCTGCCCGCAGAGTGAATATTTGCCGCTCTGCTTCCCTTTCACTTCGCGCTATATCTGCCGGGAAATGCAGTGTTCAGCGGAGGTAGCATGGGATCATGGAAATGCATAGGGCTGGTTTTGCTGGTCTGGAATTTACCTGTATGGGCGGTTTGCCCCGTCTGGTCGCCTGCCCGGGCAAATGAGGAAATTTCACGACTACAGCAGCAGATAACACAGTGGAATGACAGTTACTGGAAACAGGGTGAAAGTGCCGTAGACGACGGCGTTTATGACCAGCTCAATGCGCAACTCATCCAATGGCAACGTTGTTTTGGCGATGAAGCCAAAACAGATCTGTCTGCGCCCCCAATAAGTGGCACCGTCTCGCACCCTGTTCCCCATACGGGAGTTCGAAAACTTGCCGATAAGCAAGCGCTACAGCAATGGATGAAAGCCCGCAGCGATCTCTGGGTACAGCCGAAGGTGGATGGCGTGGCGGTGACGCTGGTTTATCGCAATGGCAATTTGGTCCGGGCGATTAGCCGTGGTAACGGCCTGAAAGGTGAAGATTGGACGCAAAAGGTTCTTCAGATCCCTTCCGTACCCCATATCACCAAGGGACAGCTCGCTAACAGTACTCTGCAGGGTGAGATATTTTTGCAGCAGGAAGGGCATATCCAACAGCAGAGAGGGGGAATGAACGCCCGCTCGAAGGTTGCTGGAATGATGATGCGCCAGAGCAATCCGGAAATGTTACGCTCGCTGGCTATTTTTATCTGGGCGTGGCCCGATGGACCGGCTGCCATGTCGGAAAGACTGGAACAACTCACTGCTGCCGGTTTTAGTTTTACGCAACATTTTACCAGGGCCGTGAAGAGTGCAGATGATGTCGAGCAAGCACGCGCCAGTTGGTGGAGTTCAGCATTACCTTTTGTGACGGATGGCGTAGTTGTGCGAACGGGAAAAGAGCCGCAGGCGCGATACTGGCTCCCTGGACAGGGAGACTGGCTGGCAGCGTGGAAATATCCTCCCGTGGCCATAGTGTCTGAGGTGACGGGTATTCAGTTCTCTGTTGGCAAAAGCGGGAAAATTGCGGTGGTTGCATTGCTGACTCCCGTCATGCTGGATGATAAACGCGTACAGCGCGTCAATATTGGCTCCGTTCGACGCTGGAATGAATGGGATATCGCGCCTGGCGATCAGATTCTGGTGAGCCTGGCTGGACAAGGGATCCCCCGTATAGATGAAGTGGTCTGGCGCAGTACCCAGCGTATTAAGCCAGTGCCACCTGAGGGGCGCTTCAATTCATTAACCTGTTTTTATGCCACAGCGGAGTGCCAGGAACAGTTTGTTGCCAGACTGGTCTGGCTGGGAGCCAAAGAGGTACTGGGGCTGGAGGGCATCGGCGAGGCGGGATGGCGGGAGCTCCACCAGGCGTATCGCTTTGAGCATATCTTTTCCTGGCTCGGGCTAACTCAGGAACAACTACAGTCCACATTTGGTGTAAGCAAAGGGGAGAAGTTATGGCATCAATTCAACCTGTCACGCGATCTTCCGTTCACGCGCTGGGTGATTGCCATGGGAATACCGTTAACACAGGCAACGCTGAATGCCAGCCGGGATGGTTCGTGGCAGCAATTGCAAGAACGCGATGAACAAAGCTGGCGGCAGCTTCCTTTCATGGGGGAGCGGCGGGCTCGGCAGGTGATGCAGTGGCTGGAGAATAGGGAGATCACAGCGCTGAGCAACTGGTTAGCTGCTCAGCGGATCACGGGCTTTATGCCTTAATGCCCTTCATGACGATAGTAAAACACCGGCAGTCCTAACTTCAGGCGCAGCGCCAGTAGTCGGGCGGTAAAGCCGAAAAGCAGGGTGGAGATAACTACTACATCGTGGCTGGAGACATAATGCTGCAGCACGATGTACAGCACGGCAGCGGCAAATGATACGCCGGCATACAGTTCTTTCTGGAACACCAGCGGGATGCGTTTACAGAACATATCGCGTAATACGCCGCCGAAAACCCCGGTAGTGACCGCAGCGACCACGGCGATAATCGGACCATGGCCCATATCCAGCGCCACCTGAGCGCCAATAATAGAAAAGACCACCAGGCCCAGCGCATCCAGGACGAGGAAGATTTTACGCAGGTAGGGCATGACAGGAGCAATAATGGTGGTCAGTACCGCGGCAGTGGCTACGATAATGACGTATTCAGGGTGCTTTACCCAGCCGAGCGGATAATGGCCGAGAAGAATATCGCGTACTGAACCACCGCCAATGGCTGTCGCGGTGGCAATGATAATGACGCCAAATGTATCCATACGACGACGCCCAGCCGCAAGCGCACCGGTCATGGCTTCGGCAGTAATACCAATTAAATATAAAACGTGTAACAGCATGTATTCCCCCTGATTTGCTGGGGGCTAAGGTTAACGATTTGTGCGCATTGTCACGATTGAGATTTTCTAAGGTGAAGTGATTTTAATAACTACAGCTAATGCGAAATTGTTGTAAACACGTTATGGCATGCGCTTTGTGATATGGGTGGTGATGATAAATGATGAGAAAATATAATTCTGGTCGCATAGATGAGAACTGAAGCGTCGGGAAAGGCACGTAGCGCCGCCGTTTATTGACGGGCTACGTGAGATGGTGACTTACTCGATATTCTGAATCTGTTCGCGCATTTGCTCGATCAATACCTTCAGTTCAATCGCGGAATTAGTCACTTCGGCATTGATAGACTTTGATGCCAGAGTGTTCGACTCACGGTTGAATTCCTGCATCATGAAGTCCAGACGACGGCCAACGGCCTCTTTTTTCTTCAGGATGTTGTAGGTTTCTTTGACGTGGGCTTCCAGGCGATCCAGTTCTTCAGCCACATCGATACGCTGTGCCATCAGCACCAGCTCTTGCTCAAGGCGGTTATTTTCCAGCTGCACCTGAGCATCTTCCAGTTTGGCTACCAGACGCTCGCGCTGCCATTGCAGGATTTCCGGCATATGTGCGCGCACTTTGGTGACTTCAGCGCTGACGCCTTGCAGACGCTGCTCGATCAGCGCTTTCAGCGCCTGACCTTCGGTTTCACGCGCGACGACGAAGTCATCCAGCGTACCGTCAAGCGCGGCGAGGATTTCGGCGGCAATGGCGTCCAGATCTTGCTCCTGGGCTGCCATTACGCCAGGCCAACGCAGGATATCAACCGGGTTAATTTCACCTTCATCACTCTGCATTTTGACCCAGTTAGCAGCGCTAACGAGCTGTTTAGCGAGTTTTTCATTCAGAATCAGCTCGCCTTGTGCACTGGCATCAGGCTCAAAACGCAGCGTACATTCGACTTTACCGCGCGTCAGACGCGTGCGAATACGTTCGCGAACTACGGGTTCGAGACTACGGAACTGCTCCGGCAGGCGAAAATAAGTTTCCAGATAACGCTGGTTTACCGAGCGCATTTCCCAGGTAGCGCTACCCCATTCACCCTTGATTTCACGCCGGGCGTAAGCGGTCATGCTGCGGATCATAGACGTTCCTGTTTTTAAAGATGAGATGGGAGGATTATAGCCATCCACGTCTTGTCAGGATAGGAATAACAGTCGGAAGTCCGTATAATGCGCAGCCACATTCGTTTCAAGCCGGAGATTTTATCATGCGTCCAGCAGGTCGTAGTGCCAATCAGGTGCGTCCCGTCACCCTGACCCGTAATTATACAAAACACGCTGAAGGCTCCGTGCTGGTCGAATTTGGTGATACCAAAGTGCTATGTACCGCTTCTATTGATGAAGGCGTACCGCGTTTTCTGAAAGGTCAGGGCCAGGGTTGGATCACCGCAGAATATGGCATGCTGCCACGCGCCACGCACACCCGTAACGCCCGTGAAGCGGCAAAAGGTAAGCAGGGCGGTCGTACCATGGAAATCCAGCGTCTTATTGCGCGTGCGCTGCGTGCCGCAGTTGACCTGAAAACCCTTGGCGAGTTCACCATTACTCTGGACTGCGATGTTATCCAGGCAGATGGCGGTACGCGCACCGCATCAATTACCGGTGCATGCGTTGCGTTGGCTGATGCGCTGAACAAGCTGGTCGCGAGCGGTAAACTGAAAACTAACCCGATGAAAGGGATGGTTGCAGCGGTTTCCGTGGGGATTGTTAACGGTGAAGCGCTCTGTGACCTCGAGTACGTTGAAGATTCTGCCGCAGAAACCGACATGAACGTGGTGATGACTGAAGACGGCCGTATTATTGAAGTACAAGGCACGGCGGAAGGCGAGCCATTCAGCCATGAAGAACTTCTCACCCTACTGGCGTTGGCCCGAGGGGGAATCGAATCCATTGTAGCGACGCAGAAGGCGGCGTTAGAAAATTGATTTTAAAGGCGACTGATGAGTCGCCTTTTTTTTGTCTGTAATAAAGTGAGATGAGGAGCGAATCCATGAAACCGTATCAGCGCCAGTTTATTGAGTTTGCGCTTAGCAAGCAGGTACTAAAGTTTGGCGAGTTTACGCTGAAATCCGGGCGTAAAAGCCCCTATTTCTTCAACGCCGGACTGTTTAATACCGGGCGCGACCTGGCTCTGTTAGGCCGTTTTTACGCCGAAGCGCTGGTGGATTCCGGTATTGAGTTCGATTTGCTGTTTGGCCCAGCGTACAAAGGTATTCCGATTGCGACTACAACGGCCGTTGCGCTGGCTGAACACCACGATAAAGATTTGCCGTACTGCTTTAACCGTAAAGAGGCGAAGACCCACGGTGAAGGTGGCAATCTGGTCGGTAGCGCACTTGAGGGGCGTGTCATGCTGGTGGATGACGTGATCACTGCCGGTACTGCGATTCGTGAATCCATGGAGATAATCCAGGCAAATGGCGCGACGTTGGCAGGGGTACTCATTTCTCTCGATCGTCAGGAACGCGGTCGCGGCGAGATTTCAGCGATTCAGGAAGTGGAACGCGATTATGGTTGCAAGGTGATTTCTATCATTACCCTGAAAGATCTGATTGCTTATCTGGAAGAAAAACCTGAAATGGCAGAACACTTGGCCGCAGTACGGGCGTATCGCGAAGAGTTTGGGGTATAAGAACTGCCGGATGGCGCTGCGCTTATCCGGCCTACGCACTTACCGGGCCTACGGCTTACGTAGGCCGGATAAAACGAAGTCGTTACTGCAGCTGTGCGGCAACCAACGGCCAGCGGGTGTCAAAGTCATCCGTTGGACGGTATTTAAATTCGCTGCGCACGAAACGAGATAACATACCTTCACAGAAAGCCAGTAACTGACTGGCCAGCAGCGTTTCATCTACGGCGTAACCTTCGCCTTCACGCATTCTTTTTTCTCGCAGAACCTGGCGCAACTGTGCCTCAATGCGTTCAAAAAGCTGGTTAATACGGCCTTGCAGACGATCCTGTTCAAACATGAGCGCATGCCCGGTCAGAATGCGCGTCAGACCGGGGTTACGTTCACCGAACCCTAAAATCAGCAGAACGATCAGACGCAGACGTGCGCCGGTGTCCTTTTCATCTTTTAAGATCAGATTGATACGGGTAATCAGACTATCTTCGATAAACTCAATCAGGCTATCGAACATGCGGGTCTTGCTGGGAAAATGGCGATACAATGCCGCTTCGGAAACGCCCACAGAGGCTGCCAGTTTTGCTGTCGTGATACGCTGGCTTCCATCACTGGATTCCAGCATCAGCGCCAGCGACTGAAGTATTTCTTCGCGACGATTCCTTTTCGCAGTTTGCTTTTCTACCATGTTACAAAATACCCCTGAAAATAAGCACTTGCCAGGCAGGCATCCACACAGCGACCGCAAACGACTGTTTGCGGTATGTTATTGCGTTATTACGCTACGGGATGCTTCTTTACGGGTTACTTGCGCCCGGAATGGCCGAAGCCGCCTTCGCCACGATCGGTGGCTTCAAACTCTTCCACCAGATTAAATTCAGCCTGCACAACCGGTACAAAGACCATCTGTGCAATACGTTCACCTGGTTCAATGGTGAAGCTATCCTGGCCACGGTTCCAGATGGATACCATCAGCTGACCCTGATAGTCGGAATCAATCAAACCGACCAGGTTACCCAGTACGATACCGTGCTTATGACCCAGACCAGAGCGTGGCAACATCACCGCGGCCAGTGAGGGATCGGCGATATGGATGGCTAACCCAGTTGGCACCAGCGTCGTTGCGCCAGGCGCCAGTTCTACGGCGTCATCAAGACAGGCACGCAGGTCAAGTCCGGCAGAACCAGAGGTGGCGTACGTCGGGAGCGGAAATTGTTTCCCTACGCGCGGGTCCAGAATTTTAACGTCGATTTTTTTCATCATAACGGGTCACGATCTCGTCGAGTAATAATTGGCCCAGGAGTTCTTTGCGCTCAAGCGGTAAGACTTTATCTCCATCCTGCCAAAAAAGGTGTAATGCGTTGCTATCGCTGTTAAATCCTTGAGTAGAAAGCGAAACATCGTTTGCACAGATCACATCAAGGTTTTTGCGGAGGCGTTTTTGCCGGGCATATTCTTCCACATTATTTGTTTCGGCGGCAAACCCAACGACAAAGGGACGGTTAGCATCCAGTGCGGCAACGCCGGCAATAATATCCGGGTTCTTGACCATTTTTACTGTTAATTCATCGCCCTGCGTCGCCTGTTTTTTGATTTTTTCGTGGGCGACAGTTTCAGCGCGGTAATCCGCGACTGCGGCGCAGCCGATAAAAATATGCTGTTGTTGCACCGCAGATTGCACGGCGGCTTCCATTTCCAGTGCGGTCACCACATCAACGCGCTGGACAAATGGCGGTGTGGGTAACGAAACCGGACCCGACACCAGCGTGACGTTTGCCCCGCGTTTTGCTGCAGCGGCCGCGATAGCAAATCCCATTTTCCCGGAGCTGTGGTTGGAAATATACCGCACGGGATCAAGCGGTTCACGCGTCGGGCCCGCCGTAATCATGATGTTGAGATGTTGCAGGGAGTTGACAGGTGAAAAATGTTCTGCCGCCATATCCACAATCGTTAACGGATCCAGCATACGTCCAGGACCGATATCACCACATGCCTGGCTACCGCTGTCAGGGCCCCAAATGAGCAAACCGCGCGAAGCAAGAATGCCCAGATTGTGCTGGGTCGCGGCGGCGCGGTACATTTGCTGGTTCATGGCCGGCAGCACTGCAACAGGGGATGGGGTCGCCAGAGAGATTGTTGAAACCAGATCGTTAGCCATACCTGCTGCGACGCGAGCAATCAGATCTGCCGTGGCAGGGGCCAGGATAACCAAATCGGCCCATTTCCCCAGCTCAATATGGCCCATCGCGGCTTCGGCAGCGGGGTCGAGCAGGCTGTCAGATACCGGATAGCCCGAAACTGCCTGTAAGCTCAGGGGAGTAATAAAGGCTTTTGCCGCTTCGGTCATCGCCACGCGGACGTCTGCGCCGCGTTCCCGTAAACGACGCACCAGCTCAGGGGTTTTGTACGCAGCAATACCGCCACTGACGCCAAGTACGATTTTTTTACCGGCCAGGCTCATCATGATCTTTCCTGTTGGGTTACACCAGAAGGCGGATATTTTATCACACTCCATCATTTATCGTGCTTTTGACCGTGATCCACTTTGCGAAGCGCCACGAGGAATGGAGAACAGAACGTCGATCTGCCGCTGGTGTTATGCCACCATGCGGATGCGAAAGGAGGGGAAAGCATGGAAAATACAGGACGTATAATGCCTCGGGAAAAGCTGTTGGCACAGGGGGCAAGCTCGCTGACCGACGTTGAGCTGCTGGCGCTTTTTTTACGCACCGGGATGCTGGGTAAAGATGTCCTGACGCTGGCGAAAGAAATGCTACAACAATTTGATTCGCTTTACGGCCTGTTGTCGGCTGACTACATGGATTTTAGCCTGGTCCAGGGCATTGGCCTTGCGAAGTACGCTCAGCTTAAGGGAATTGCTGAGTTGGCAAGACGTTACTACGACGTGCGGGTGATAGAAAAAAGGTCGATACTTAGCCCGGAAATGGCACGTGAGTTTCTGCAAAGTCAGCTGTCACAAGAAGAGCGCGAGATCTTTTTGGTGATCTTCATGGATTCACAACATCGAGTGATAAAACACAGCAAACTTTTTTCCGGGACGCTTAGTCATGTAGAGGTGCATCCGCGAGAAATTGTCCGCGCAGCGATAAAAATGAATGCTTCCGCGGTGATCCTTGCGCATAATCACCCTTCGGGGTGTGCAGAGCCGAGCAAAGCAGATAAACTCATCACCGAGCGTGTTGTGAAATGCTGTCAGTTCATGGATATCCGGGTGCTTGATCATCTGATAATTGGGCGCGGAGAGTACGTTTCTTTTGCGGAACGCGGTTGGATTTAACGCACTTTACGCGATCCATCGGGATCTTTGTCTGTTCGGGACTTGAGCATAACGCCGGGTCAGCGTATACTACGCCACCTTTGAGAATCTCGGGTTTGGCATTTGGGCCTGGCAATCGAGAGTTCACTTAGAACTATGCGATGACCGGGCTGTAAAGCCTGACGAGGCGCCGATACCCCATACGAAGCTCGAGCTAATTTGATTTTTGGAGAATAGACATGTCCCGAGTCTGCCAAGTTACTGGCAAGCGTCCGGTGACCGGTAACAACCGTTCCCACGCACTGAACGCGACTAAACGCCGTTTCCTGCCGAACCTGCACTCTCACCGTTTCTGGGTTGAGAGCGAGAAGCGTTTTGTCACCCTGCGCGTATCTGCTAAAGGTATGCGTGTAATCGATAAGAAAGGCATCGATACAGTTCTGTCTGAACTGCGTGCCCGTGGCGAAAAGTACTAAGTACTTAAAGAGGAAATAAATCATGGCTAAAGGTATTCGCGAGAAAATCAAGCTGGTTTCTTCTGCTGGTACAGGTCACTTCTACACCACCACGAAGAACAAACGTACTAAGCCGGAAAAACTGGAACTGAAAAAATTCGATCCAGTTGTACGCCAGCACGTACTGTACAAAGAAGCGAAAATCAAATAATTTTCGTTTTGATGTAAAGAAAAACCCTGCCTCGGCGGGGTTTTTTGTTTTCTGGCCGTCCCCATATTAATGAGACCTGATACAGCGCCGGAGATGCTATGCCTGAATTACCTGAAGTCGAAACCAGTCGCCGTGGTATTGAGCCGCATCTGGTAGGGGCGAAGATTTTACACGCCACTGTGCGTAATGGTCGTTTGCGCTGGCCGGTATCCGAGGAAATCTATCGTCTGAGCGATAAACCTGTCCTGAGCGTACAGCGCCGTGCGAAATACCTGCTGCTGGAGCTGACGGATGGCTGGATTATCATTCATCTGGGGATGTCGGGTAGTCTGCGTATTCTTCCTGAAGAACTTCCCGCAGAAAAGCATGATCACGTCGACTTAGTGATGAGTAATGGCAAAGTTCTGCGGTATACCGATCCTCGGCGTTTTGGCGCCTGGCTGTGGACAAAAGAACTGGATGGACATAATGTGCTCGCTCATCTTGGCCCAGAGCCGCTGAGCGACGATTTCAACACTGCTTATCTCCAGCAGAAATGCGCAAAGAAGAAAACGGCGATAAAACCCTGGCTGATGGATAACAAGCTGGTGGTGGGGGTAGGAAATATCTACGCCAGTGAGTCTCTCTTTGCGGCTGGTATTCATCCTGACCGCCTGGCATCATCGCTGTCGAAAGATGAGTGTGAGCTGCTGGTACGCGTTATTAAGGCTGTATTGCTGCGCTCTATCGAGCAGGGTGGAACGACGCTGAAGGATTTTCTGCAAAGTGACGGTAAGCCAGGCTATTTTGCTCAGGAGCTGCAGGTCTATGGGAGAGAAGGCGAACCCTGTCGCGTATGCGGAGCGTCAGTCATTGCGACAAAACACGCTCAGCGTACAACGTTCTACTGCCGTCGCTGTCAGAAATAATATTCATTGCAGGCCGGATAAACCTTGTTGGCTTACCCGGCTAAATGCGCTACTTCAACTTATCCATTAGCGCCTGGTGAACATTTTTCGGCAGGAAGTGGGTTACGTCACCCTGGTGGCGGGCGACTTCTTTAACCAGCGATGATGAAATAAACGACCACTCTTTAGATGGCATCAAAAAGACGCTTTCCAGTTGAGGCATTAAGTGGCGGTTCATGTGCGCCAACTGCATTTCATACTCAAAATCAGCCACGGCACGCAGGCCACGAATCAGAATATTAGCCTGATTATCGCGGGCAAAGTTTGCCATTAAATCGCTAAATCCCATGACTTCTATATTACCCAGATGCGTCGTTGCCTGCTGTGCCAGCTGAACGCGTTCTTCCAGCGTGAACATCGGTTTTTTACTGGGGCTTGCGGCAATTGCCAGGATCACGTGATCAAACATGCTCGTCGCACGTGTCACGATATCAAGATGGCCGTTAGTTATGGGATCGAAGGTTCCTGGATAAATCGCCCGTTTTTGCATGACAGCCCTCAATGCGTTTTGGGTGGCAGGTAAGGTTCCAGCAGCTGCAGCAGACGCTGTAGCGCGCCCTGATTTTGGTACAGTACTTCAACAGCATGGCGACCATAAAAATTACGATAATCTTCATCGGTCAGAAGGGACGAAACCTCTTTCACCAGCGTGGTGACGTCAGTGACGGTGATCAACCCACTTGCCTGTTCCAGTCGGGCGCAAATGTCTTTGAAGTTAAAGGTATGCGGGCCCATCAATACGGGAATGGCATGTGCCGCTGCTTCCAGTGGGTTGTGTCCACCACGCTCAACCAGAGAGCCACCGACAAAAGCAAGATCGGCAATTCCGTACAGTAGCATCAGCTCACCCATCGTGTCGCCAATAACCACTTGGGTACTTGAGGACGGCACTTCGCCTGAAGAACGTGTGGTAAAGCTTAGACCAGCCTGGCGTACGAGGTTAATGGCATCCGGGAAGCGCTCAGGGTGTCTGGGAACCAGAATCAATAAAAGATTCGGGAACTGGTGTAACAGCGCCTGATGAGCAGCGATGATGATGCTTTCTTCCCCGTCATGCGTGCTGGTCGCAATCCATACCGGGCGATGCGGTGCCCACTGGCGTCGCAACGTAACTGCTTTAGCGGCCAGCTGTGGGGTGACAGAAATATCAAACTTCAGGCTACCGGTGACGGTGACCTGATTGCTTTTGGCACCCAATGTAATGAAGCGAGCGCCATCCTCTTCGTTTTGCGCAGCAATCAGCGTAATGCGGCGTAATAGCCTGCTAACAAATTTTCCTAATTTAGCGTAGCCAGCGGCTGAACGAGCGGAAAGGCGCGCGTTGGCGATGACCAGCGGGATATGGCGCTTATGCAGTGCAGCGATCAGATTTGGCCAGAGCTCGGTTTCCATAATTAACACCAGTTTGGGGTCAACTTTATTCAGAAAACGGTTCAACGCATCCGGTAAATCATAGGGAAGATAAATATGTTGAACGTCTGTGCCAAAAGCAGATTGCACGCGCTCTGAACCGGTTGGCGTCATGGTGGTTACCGTGATCGGCAAATCCGGGTAACGATGTCGCAGAGCGCGGACTAATGGGATTGCTGCCAGCGTTTCACCCACGGAAACTGAATGGAGCATGATACCGCCTGGTTTCAGTGGGCGGCGATAAAAACCGTAGCGTTCACCCCAGCGTTTACGGTACGCCGGAGCTTTACGTCCGCGCACCCAAAGCCGTATCCAGATCAAAGGCTGAATAAGGTAGAAAAGGGCGGTGTAAAGCAATTCTAGCATAATAGTAGCTGGCTTATGGATGTGCTGGGGATTCTATGTATTTAACTATGGCTTTACCATCATTTTTGCTGATTTTTTGAGGAAACTGTACGGATCACGAGAAAGGGGGCCTGAGTTGTGTTGTCCCGCTTGGTAATCTCAGCAGTGGAAGGCTAAAAACGGAATGGTTATGGTCATAAAAACCGATCTTTTTATGGAATATGCCAGAAACATAACCATTCCTAAAAGACAATAATATCAATGCATTAGCGTTTTTTCTGTGTTTGGTATTTCTTAACTAAATACTTTACATAGAAAATAAAAGCACCGAAGAGTTGCCCATTGTGTTTTAAATGTGTGCTTTTTCGTGATAGCTGTTTATACGTAGTGGGTGCCAATAAAGGAATATCTTTCCACGGCGAATTCTCTCTGGCTATTTTGAAGTATTCGACTTCAGCATAATATTGTGCCCAGTCATGCCAGGGTTTAGTGACGCCGACATAGTGAATGAATACCGTTTGTGATGTGATTTTAAAGGCATCACCCCCTTTCCTGGCTAACGTATCGATGTTAAAGAATGAATTGAATTTATGGTCCAGGATTTTTACGTGATCATTGAAGAGGACGTTCAACGCATCCTGATCGGGATGTGAGAAACGGTTTTCATTAACCTTTGAAATGACTTGCAGCGTCAAATTAGTATCTTTTAATTCTGGAAGGTTAAAATACATGAAGCCTGAGTTGAAGTACCGGCCTGGATTTATGCCGGCAACAGCAGATGTATCGACAAAGCTATCATGGACAGCCATTAATACATTGCCATTAAATTCTTCCGTGAGTAACGAGGCAAGGCTTCCTTTACATATAATATCAGAGTCAAGATATATGATGCTGCTGAGCTTATCGGCAAAGTAATCGATTGCAATAAGTCTGAAATAGATTGAATAATTCCATGCCTTAGATGCAGTAGGTAGATTTTTTAATTCATTATCATCCAGTACATAAAACGTAATGCGGGTATTATATTGGCTTGCCAGGACAGAAAAAAGATGAAGTTGATGTTCGTCAAGATAATTAGTGAAAATATGGAAATGGAAGTTCAGGTCCCGATTATTTAAAAGTACCGATGTAATTGAAACGCCCGTACCGTAAAGAAAGGGTCTGTCAGCGCCATAGGTAATATTGATACATGTGTTTTTTTTATCGTCATTTTCAATATGTGCATTCTTAATATATTTTATTATATTTTCTTTCACATCTTTTTCCTTTTGATTCTTTCAGAGTGCACGCGTGTTTATGTAAGACAAAATGGCGCTCCTGTCGGCATAGAATAGAACAAACTGTAAAGGAAGGAAAGAGATACTTGGTGATTAAATTTCTTTATTAATCATTATGTTATGTGAAAATATTTTTGTGATTAGAGTGAGGGTACACAGTGAGAGGAAGAGACTAAAATTAATGGGGGATTTTTACGATGTTATATAATAAGATATGCCCCATAAATCGTGCTAGCGAGTGTTTGTCGTTGATTAACAAGGCAATTTGAAGAAGTGAGATTTGAATTTTATGAATCAAGTAAGATACAGTCAAAATGGTAATATCTTGATTTTAAGCAAAGTTGTATTGGTTTTAATGATTTTTGGGTTATTTACGATAGATAATCAAGGGGTGCTAAATATGACCTCTTTGCTCGCTGTAGTTTTATCTATTTACTATATTAAAGCCAATAAAATAGATATTAAAAACATTGTGCTCGATCTCATGCAGAAGAGAAAACTATTGTTACTCTTCACGTTGTGGTGTGTTTTTTGTATTGTATTTTTCACCTATGAAGATAAATCTCTTGATGCCTTTATCATATTGATAAAAGACTGGCGTTACCCGTTAGTGATGATGTTATTTTTTGGAGCATTCAGTAAGCATATAACCTCACTGAGACAGGTCTTTGTCATTGGGGCGATACTCACTCTATCCTATATTGTCTTAGTAGTGCCGATTTTAAGAATTATAAAAAATAACCCGCAGGAACTGTATCTACAGCTTCGCTATGGTTTCGCATTCTATGTTGTTATGCTATTTCCTTTTGTATTAACAGGAGCGATTTTATTCAAGAATCACTTCCTGAAAACAGTATTATATATCATTTCTGCGCTTGCATTCGTCTTTTTATCATACACCGGGAGCCGCGCAGGGATCTTGGCAGTTGTTGTAGAGATTTTTCTGATTTCATTTCTGGTGAGTAAAACCATCAAGAGATTTATGGCTGCTACCTGTGGTTTGCTATTTATAATGGCTGCTTTGCTTATCGGGGCCTACAACACAGTGGGTCAGGTAAAAATGAAAGTCGATCAAACTCTGCAAATGAATAACGTCACATCCAGTCGTGATGAAATCATCTTAGACCGTTTCCCTTTAGTAATGGAGAATATCAACAATGCCATCTTTGGTATTGGATATGGGAATTCTACATACAATCAGTATTTAGAGGACCATAATGCGCCAAAAAATGGCGGGGTATATTCTGAACGAAATAACGGCTATAATATAGATGAACCGTTTTTTATGATAATTCTTTATAATGTTGGGGCCATTGGTCTCTTCTTATTTACTGCGGCTTTTTTCATTACATTTAAAGACATATATATCCGAGCCAGAAGCCAAAAAGATATTTTTAGCATTTCATTACTGTGCTCTCTTGTTGGCTATATTCTGGTATATTGTTTATTTGAAAAGATGTTCATAAATGTCTTTTTATTATACAGCATAGCCATCCTGATGTTGTATGGCAAAAATGAGCCAGGAAAAATAACAAATTAACATCAAAATGAGCCTATGTGATGTCGTTGAGAATATAGGCTCAATTTTCATAATGTGATAAATAGTCTCATATATTGTAAATATTAATTTTCCTCTAATTCACATAGAAAGTTTCCATAGATATCGAATTGTCAAGTGAATAGTGGTATAATATAAGCGATAAAATAAGATGGTGTGATCTGCAGTACACAGGTAGCTGTTGAGCCTGGGGCGGTAGCGTGATTTGAAAATTAACAATAACCTGAAAGGGTATAGTGTGAAAAAGATCCTGGTAATAAAAATGCGCTTTCACGGCGATATGTTGCTAACCACACCGGTCATCAGCACGCTTAAAAAAAATTATCCTGATGCTGATATTGATGTTCTACTCTACGAAGATACCATTCCTATTTTATCTGAAAACCCCGATATCCATGCTTTGTATGGCATAAAAAATAAAAAGAGCTCTGCTTTTGAGAAAGCAAAAAATTTCTTAGCGCTGATCAAGGTACTACGTGGCAATCATTATGATTTAGTGGTCAATCTTACCGATCAGTGGATAGTTGCTTTATTGTGTCGTTGTTTGGATTGCCCAATAAAGTTGACACATGATTTCTCGCACAGAAATAAAAAATTCTGGCGCGACAGTTTTACTCATCACGTTCCTCTAAGTGGCGATCATTGGGTTGAACGTAATTTGTCTGTGTTGATGCCATTAAATCTAAAAGAATCAGTCCCGGTACTGAAAATGGTTTATGGTGAGCAAGTCTGGCAATCTGTTCGGAAAAAACTTCCTCAGGTTGATACCCAGAAGTATGTCGTTATACAGCCTACGGCGAGACAAGAATTCAAGTCGTGGGAGAATGATAGATTCTCCCTGGTGATTGATGCGATACATCATTTGGGGTATCAGGTTGTACTGACTTCTGGACCCGGTGCCAGCGATATTGCCTGCGTCGATGAGATTGCCAGGGCATGTGAAACCAAACCTTTAACTGAAATTGCCGGGAAGACAACATTCCCTGAGCTTGCTGCATTAATTGATCATGCTGTACTTTTTATTGGTGTCGACTCTGCCCCGATGCATATTGCTGCAGCTGTTAAAACCCCCATCATTTGCCTTTTCGGCGCCACCGATCATATCGCCTGGCGACCATGGTCTGATGATGTGGTTCAATTTTGGGCTGGTGATTACCAACCAATGCCAGTGCGTGAAAAACTTGATCGAAGTAAGAAATATTTATCTGCTATACCAGCGGAAGACGTGATTGCAGCCATAGCGTCACGGTTACCTAAACTCGACTAATAAAGCATCCGGATATATAAAATGGTTATTGCTTTCTGTTTGTATAAATATTTCCCTTTTGGTGGGTTACAGCGTGATTTTTTGCGTATAGCGTCGACAGTCGCATCACGTGGACATCATGTTCGGGTTTACACACAATCATGGCAAGGAAATATTCCAGACAGCCTGGAGATCATCATTGTTCCTGTGAGGTCATGCTCCAACAACGGGAAAAATGCTGAGTATCATCGGTGGGTAAGTAAACATCTTGAGAGTAATCCAGCAGATCGGGTTGTTGGGTTCAATAAAATGCCTGGATTAGATGTTTATTATGCTGCTGATGTCTGCTACGCAGAAAAAGTCGCGCAAGAAAAAGGTTTGCTCTATCGTCTGACACCAAGATACCGACATTATGCCGCCTTTGAGAAAGCAACATTTGCTGAGGGAAAATCAACACAGCTGTTGATGCTAACAGATAAGCAAATTGCGGATTTTCAGAAGCACTATCATACTGAGTCAACGCGTTTCCATATCCTTCCGCCGGGGATTTATCCTGACAGAAAATACAGCTCTCAGGCAGAAAATTGCAGAGCTAGCTTCAGGAAAGAAAATGATATCAGTGATTCCCAGTATTTAATTATACAAATCGGTTCTGATTTTACCCGTAAAGGTGTCGACAGAACTATCAAGGCGATTGCTTCCTTACCGGAAGCTGTCCGCAAACAAACGATTCTATTTGTTGTGGGTCAGGATAAGCCTGATCGCTATATAAAGCTGGCAACAGAGTATGGTGTTGCTGACAATATCAAGTTCTTCCCTGGCCGTAATGATGTCTCAGAGTTAATGGCAGCGGCCGATCTATTGCTTCATCCGGCATACCAGGAAGCCGCAGGGATCGTGCTGGTTGAAGCAATTGCAGCAGGTTTACCTGTCATAACAACGGCAGTTTGCGGATATGCTCATTATGTTAAAGATGCTGAGTGCGGCATTGTTATTGATGACCCGTTTGAACAAAAATTATTAAATGAAGCTGTTTATTTTTCTTTAACTGACTCAGAGCAGAGAAATGCATGGAAAGAGAATGCACGACACTTTGCTGATACTCAAGACCTTTATAGTCTACCTGAGAAAGCAGCTGATATTATTATAGGTGGTGCCCATGGTTGAATTAAAAGAACCATTTTTATCCTTGTGGAAAGGGAAAGATGCTTTTTCTGAAGTGCAGAAGCTGCAGGGAGAAACATTTAGACAGCTCGAAACGCGTAGAACGATAAGGTTTGAGATTGCAGGTAAAAGCTATTTCCTGAAATGGCACCAGGGAACTAAACTGAAGGAAGTTATCAAAAACTTGTTCTCTTTACGTTTGCCGGTACTCGGAGCTGATAGAGAATGGAATGCTATACACCGTTTGCAGGAACTGGATGTTGATACAATGCACGGTGTTGGTTTCGGGCAACAAGGTATAAATTCGCTCAACCGTATCTCATTTATTATAACTGAAGATCTGAGCCCGGCGGTTAGCCTGGAAGACTATTGTGCAGATTGGTTGGTGAATCCACCTTCGCGGAAAATTAAAATGGCATTAATTGAGCGTCTTGCCATTATGGTCAGAAGAATGCATCAGGGAGGCGTTAATCACCGTGATTGCTATCTCTGCCACTTCTTATTGCATCAACCGGCCAACTTTGAGGATAATACGTTCAAACTGTCGGTTATTGATCTGCACCGGGCTCAGATAAGAAATGCGGTTCCTGTTCGTTGGCGCAATAAAGATCTGATTGGTTTGTACTTCTCCTCGTTGAACATCGGGTTAACGCAAAGAGACTACTTCAGATTTTTGAAGATATACTTTGAAAAAGATATTAATAAAATTATTCGTGATGAGTCTGATCTCTTTGCAACCTATGCAAAAAAAACTGATAAAATTATTAATCATACATCAAAGAATAAACTATAAATATGAAATAATAGACTTTGTATAGCTACATAGAATAGTTAATTAAGTTTATTCAGCTGGCCAGCAATTGTTAACCTTTATTTCACAATGACTGTGCTGGCTTAATTATATTAGAGGGTTTGAACTCATGTACGTGCTGGTCATTTCGCTTCCTTTTGACGATGCCCGACGAAAACGCGTATCAGATATAATGAATGAATTAAATATCGAGTATTCGTTCGTTGATGCTATCTATGGGAAAAATTTGTCTGCCGAAGAAAAGCGCAAGATACCGTTAACTGACTTTCAGCACAGGGAAAACCATACGCCTACTGATGGTGAACTGGGTTGCTCACTAAGCCATATGAAGGCATTTAAACAGTTTGGGCAGAGTGGACAAGATTGGGTTTGTATTCTTGAGGATGACGCAATAATCGATCAGAATTTTAAGGAATTTATATCGACAATTGATGAAAGTGTTCTCAATAAAGATGCGTTATACCTACTTGGTGGGCAAGATGGTTTAAGGTATAAGAATAAAGTTGTCTTAAATTTGCTTAAACTCAAAAAAATTGGTGGCCAGACCTTCGGCAAAGTCATATTTGGTCATGGATATGTTTTGCGAGCCTGCGGTTATTTGATGAATTCGGTAACTGCTCAAAAACTTGTTTCCCGTTTTGAAAATAACTTTTTCATCATAGATGAATGGGCATATCTGATGCGTCAGGGATATTTTTCTGATATATACCTGGCAAACTTTGTCCATCATCCTGAAGAGTTGTCCGGGAGCTGGTTAGAGAAAGAACGTAAAGAGATAAAGAGTCACAAGAAAAAGCAGAAATCACTTTTCAGACGTAAAATTTCATCCTCATACTGGCATGCCCGACGAATTATTCTTGGATTATGTTGGTGGAAGTAGATGAACGCAATAATGCTTAATCGTGGATGAAATACGATATAGTGCATAGTTTTAGTCAGCTGCAGATATGTTAAATAGCAAAGCGACTGTATAAGAACGAATTTAACATATCTGCGATATCTGAATAATTACAGCAGCGCTATGTGAGAATAAACTTGAGTGGGTTCAAGCAAAGCAAGCTTTCCTTCCGGGGCACGACATGTGACCTGATTCTTCCCGTATCCCCCAATCAACCCCGGGTCCGTAGGGCCATATAGCGTAACATTTGGCCGATCCAGTGCGGCGGTCAAGTGGCTTAATCCGGTATCAACGGATACCACAAATTTAGCGCCGGCTAATATCCGGGCTACATCCCCAAGACTCATTCGCGGTAAAACATCTACGTAATCAAATCCTTCTGCCAGTCGTCTGGCTCGCGCTTCTTCATGCGGAGCCCCCCAGGGGAGCTTAATACGTATTTCTGAGTGATTTAATAAGCCAATGAGCTTCCGCCACTTCGCTTCCGGCCAGTGCTTGTCATCACGAGTGGTGGCGTGCAGGAAGACGGCATACTGCCCTGCATCGGCATTGTGTTCATTCAGAAAATGCTGCGCAATAGCGTAATCCCCCTGCGACTGGGATTTGGTATATCCCAGACTTTTCGCGAACAGCTCACGAGTACGTTCAACAGCATGCTGTTGTTTGGCGATATGATGCTTACGGTTATAAAACAGACTCGCCAGCGGTTCGCGCGCGGTACTCCAGTCCATACCATGCTTAATGCCATGCGCCAGACGTGTGACCAGCGCGGCGCTTTTTACCAGCCCCTGCGCATCGATAACCACGTCATAGTTCTGTAAACGCACCGCCTCGCGAAAAGCTTTGCGCTCAGCTTTAATGGGGGCGGAAAACCAGGCTTTACGCCAGCGGCGAATCGCCACCGGGATCACACGGTCAACGGTCGGATGCCAGGAGGGGATTTGAGCAAACCCTTCTTCCACTACCCAATCAAACTGAATATCCGCAATGGCCTGCTGCGCATCTGTTAATGCGGGCAACGTATGCAGTACATCGCCCATTGACGATGTTTTAACGATCAGAACCCGCATCCGTCAGACTTCCTCTTGTAACAACAGGTCATTCAGTTCTTCCAGTACGCGCTGAGGTGTGATGTCAATCAGGCTCTGGTGATACCCTTGTGCAGCATCCCCCTTACGCACTTTATGATAGCCCGTAATCAGGCGAATCACGCGAGCTTTGTGGGAGAGTGGTGGAGTGAAATCCGGGCTACTAGGGCCATACAGAGCGACCAGCGGACGATTTAGTGCGGCAGCCACGTGCATCAAACCGGAGTCATTGGTGACCACGGCTTTGCAGGCGGCGAGCAGAATAACGGCCTGCTCCAGCTGCGTTTCGCCCGCCAGATTACGACACCAGGCCTGCTGCTCAACGCTTAACGTTGCCAGGATTTCATTTCCGGCTTCATGATCTTTTGCCGAGCCAAACAGCACAATCTGATGACCTTCGTCGATCAGCTGTTTTGCCAGTTCAGCATAATGGTAGTGTGGCCAGCGTTTCGCCGGACCAAATTCCGCACCAGGGCAAAAACCGATGATGGGGCGTTCGGCAGAAAGGGAGAACTGACTACAGGTCAGAGACTTTTCACCTTCACTGACCTGCAATTGTGGCCACAGCAGAGGCTGCGGCAAATCTTTAGCCGACAGCATCACGCCTTTATCGTAGGCCAGGGCCACATAGCGTTCGACCATCAGCGGCCATGCATCTTTATCCAGCACGCGCGCATCGTTGAGCAGGCCGTAGCGCATTTCGCCACGCCAACCGGTACGATGAGGAATACCCGCGAAGAAGGGTACCAGTGCGGATTTAAACGAGTTCGGCAGGACATACGCGCGATCGTAGCGTTTATCACGCAAACTGTGGCCCAGTTTGCGGCGCTCGCCAATCTCCAGCGCGCCGTGTCCCAGCGGCATGGCGATGGCGTCGTTGACTTCAGGCATACGCGACAGCAGCGGACGGCACCATGCAGGTGCCATCACGTCGATTATGGCCTGGGGATAGCGCGCCTTGAGCGTGCGATAGAGACTTTGCGACATCATCATGTCGCCCACCCAGGACGGGCCAACCACCAGAATCCTCATTGATTGCCTGCCTTATGCGTCGCGGTTCAGCCAGGCCATATATTCCGTCACGCCTTCGGCAACGGTCTTGAACGGTTTGTCATAGCCCGCAGCGCGCAGGTTAGTCAGATCCGCCTGAGTAAATGCCTGATAGCGGCCCTTCAGTTTTTCCGGGAACGGAATGTACTCAATGCTGCCTTTTTTGTGGTATGCCAGCGTGGCATCCGCGACGGCCTGGAAAGACTCTGCGCGACCAGTACCGAGGTTAAAGATGCCGGAAACCCCGTTTTCCAGGAACCACAGGTTTACTGCTGCAACATCGCCGACATAGACGAAATCACGTTTGAAGTTTTCACTTCCTTCGAACAGCTTGGGTGTTTCGCCGTTATTGAGCTGAGTATTGAGATGGAAAGCGACGCTCGCCATGCTGCCTTTGTGACCTTCGCGCGGTCCGTAGACGTTGAAATAACGGAAGCCAACGATCTGAGAATTTGCTTCTGGCAGGATCTGGCGTACATATTCGTCGAACAGGAATTTTGAGTAGCCATAGACGTTCAGCGGCTTTTCATATTCACGAGATTCGATGAAGTCAGAGGTACGACCGCCGTACGTTGCTGCAGAAGAGGCATACAGGAAAGGAATTTCACGCTCCAGACAGTAGTGCAGCAGCTCTTTGGAGTATTGATAGTTGTTGTCCATCATATACTTGCCATCCCACTCGGTAGTGGAAGAGCACGCGCCTTCGTGGAAAATCGCTTCGATATCGCCGAAATCTTCCCCGGCCATAATCTGGATCAGGAAGTCTTCCTTATCCATATAGTCAGCAATATTCAGATCCACCAGATTCACAAACTTGGTGCCGTCTTTCAGGTTGTCCACCACCAGAATATCGGTGATGCCTTTGTCATTCAGGGACTTAACGATGTTGCTGCCGATAAAGCCCGCGCCGCCGGTAACGATGATCATAAATGTAACCTTCGAATTATGGAGTCAGAGACAATCTCAGACACGAATACCTCTAATCATATCACTACATGGCTTTGGCTTCAGCAGTACGTCGCGTCATGTGGCGTGTGACATGTGTACTGATTATTGCTTCAGTCATTCTTAATTGAAATAGTTAGGGTCTGGTGGTGTATGATTCACGTCGTAAATGGATGTTCAGGCGCGCGGTGCCGGCTTTTTCGGAGCCATCAACGAATGAATAAGCAAGGTAAAGCACTGTGTTGGGACTGACAATAGTCGTTGGAATGAAAATAATATATGCAACTTAAGAAGATAATTATTACAGGTTATGAAACCAGTGGCCTCGGAGGTATGGAGACGGTATGTATTAATTTGGTGAAGCTGCTGCGAACGCAAGACCCTGATATTGATGTCTCTTTTGTTTTTTTTAAGAAAAATAATAATAGCAATGTCAATAATGACTGGCTCACAGGGCAGCGCTATTGTCATCTATCTTCTAATATAAAAATAACTAAATTAAGAAGGCTAAGTTTTGCTTATGGTTTGCGAAAAATTATTCTTCAGGAAAGTCCAGATATAATTGTTTCCCTGGATACGCTTTCATGTTACATCAGTCACGTTGCAAGGAAATATACAAGCAAGCAGGTGAAAATATTTTCATGGTTTCACTTCTCTATTTTTAACTTCTACAAAAATAATTATAAGAAAAAAATCAAGTATATTAATAAAGCTGACTATCATCTTTCAATTAGCTCAGGGATAACTCAGCAGCTCATTGAGATGGGAATAGAAAAAAGCACTATTGCAACGATTTACAATCCCGTTGCGCGATGCGATATCCGTATCCCTACCCCTGAGAAGCATGCCCGGTTTGTGTATGTAGGCAGGGTTGTGGCAGATGGACAGAAAAATGTACGCAGTCTTTTCAACGGGTTGGCTAAACTAAAAGGGAAGTGGTCCTTAGATATTGTCGGCACCGGCCCGGATGTTGATACCTTAACGGCATTAGCTGAAACGTTGGGGATTAGTGGAAATATTCACTGGCATGGTTGGCAGAAATCACCGTGGGAATATATTCAAAATACGCTAAAAAATATCACCTGCCTGCTGCTAACTTCTCATTTTGAAGGTTTCGTTATGGTTCTGGTTGAAGCCAGTGCTCACGGTGTTTATGCCATTAGCTCTGATTGCGAAACGGGGCCTGCAGACATTATCAAAGAAGGGATAAACGGTAATTTATACCCTACTGATGAACCGGAAAAATTTGTTTCCTTGCTACAAGGGATTGTTGATGGAAAAGCGTTGCCTGCCGGCGAACAGATTCAGCAGGCGATTGAGGAATTCTACGAAGATAACTATATCATTAAGGTTAATAAGGCCTTTGCTATGGCAGGATTTACTCTGGCACCGTCATCAGCATCTCAGGCCATTGATGACGCGACAACGTAAGTCAGGTTGTGATGCCAGGTCTGTCATTCCTGAAAGGTTATGTGGGTACACGTGATTTATGCTGCATTTTAGACAAGTCATGATGAGTCATCTCGTACAAACCAATAGCATTGGGTAATATGTGCTGAAATTTGCCCAGTCTGGAGAATTGCAATGCGTGGGAATTTTTATAAGCAGTTAACGAACGATCTGGAAACCGCACGCGCGGAGGGGTTGTTTAAAGAAGAGCGCATTATTAC
The DNA here is from genome assembly GCF_005280975.1 of Citrobacter sp. wls716. Lineage (NCBI taxonomy): Bacteria > Pseudomonadati > Pseudomonadota > Gammaproteobacteria > Enterobacterales > Enterobacteriaceae > Citrobacter > Citrobacter sp. wls716. The sequence goes on along the minus strand of NZ_SZWX01000025.1, from coordinate 284,819 downwards.
GTCTGCTCAGCAGGCTGATATCACCGTGGCTGACGGAAGCCATGTTATTAACTTTTGTGCGAACAACTACTTAGGGCTGGCTAACCACCCGGAACTGATTGCAGCGGCAAAAGCGGGTATGGATTCTCACGGATTTGGTATGGCCTCGGTGCGCTTTATTTGTGGCACTCAGGACACCCATAAGCAACTGGAGCAAAAACTGGCGGCATTCCTGGGTATGGAAGATGCCATTCTTTACTCTTCCTGTTTTGATGCCAACGGCGGCCTGTTTGAAACGCTGTTGGGCGCAGAAGATGCCATTATCTCTGATGCTCTGAACCACGCTTCTATCATTGATGGCGTTCGTCTGTGTAAAGCGAAGCGTTTCCGCTACGCCAACAACGATATGCAGGAACTGGAAGCGCGTCTGAAAGAAGCGCGTGAAGCAGGCGCCCGCCACGTATTGATCGCCACCGATGGCGTGTTCTCTATGGATGGTGTGATCGCTAACCTGAAAGGCGTATGCGATCTGGCGGATAAATACGACGCGCTGGTCATGGTTGATGATTCCCATGCCGTCGGTTTTGTCGGTGAAAATGGTCGTGGCTCCCATGAATACTGTGACGTGATGGGTCGTGTGGACATCATCACCGGCACGCTGGGCAAAGCACTCGGCGGCGCATCTGGTGGTTACACTGCGGCACGTAAAGAAGTTGTTGAGTGGCTGCGTCAACGTTCCCGTCCGTATTTGTTCTCTAACTCACTGGCTCCGGCAATTGTTGCTGCTTCCATTAAGGTGCTGGAGATGGTTGAGGCGGGTAGCGACCTGCGCGATCGTCTGTGGGCGAATGCGCGTCAATTCCGTGAGCAAATGTCCGCAGCAGGCTTCACGCTGGCAGGGGCCGATCACGCGATTATTCCGGTAATGCTGGGTGATGCGGTTGTTGCGCAGGCGTTTGCCCGCGAACTGCAAAAAGAGGGGATTTACGTTACCGGATTCTTCTATCCGGTGGTTCCAAAAGGCCAGGCGCGTATTCGTACCCAGATGTCTGCGGCACATACCCCTGAGCAGATTACGCGTGCAGTCGACGCGTTCACACGCATTGGTAAACAACTGGGCGTTATTGCCTGAGGATGTGAAATGAAAGCGTTATCCAAACTGAAAGCGGAAGAAGGCATTTGGATGACCGACGTTCCTGAACCGGAAGTCGGCCATAACGATTTGCTGATTAAAATCCGTAAAACAGCCATCTGCGGGACTGACGTTCACATTTATAACTGGGATGAATGGTCGCAAAAAACCATCCCGGTTCCAATGGTTGTAGGGCATGAATATGTCGGTGAAGTTGTTGGCATCGGCCAGGAAGTTAAAGGCTTCAAAATCGGCGATCGCGTTTCCGGTGAAGGCCACATTACCTGCGGACATTGCCGTAACTGCCGCGGTGGCCGTACTCACCTGTGCCGCAATACGACCGGTGTCGGCGTAAACCGTCCAGGCTGTTTTGCACAATATCTGGTGATCCCGGCGTTTAACGCCTTTAAAATCCCGGACAATATCTCCGATGATTTAGCTTCCATCTTCGATCCATTCGGTAACGCGGTACACACGGCGCTGTCGTTTGATTTGGTTGGCGAAGATGTGCTGGTTTCCGGTGCGGGTCCGATTGGCATTATGGCTGCAGCGGTAGCGAAGCACGTTGGTGCTCGCCACGTAGTGATTACAGATGTTAATGAGTACCGTCTGGAGCTGGCGCGTAAAATGGGCATTACCCGCGCAGTCAACGTCTCGAAAGAGAACCTGACCGACGTGATGGCCGAGCTGGGGATGACCGAAGGGTTCGATGTGGGTCTGGAAATGTCTGGGGCGCCGCCAGCGTTCCGCACCATGCTGGACACCATGAATCACGGTGGCCGTATTGCTATGCTGGGTATTCCGCCATCTGATATGTCCATCGACTGGACGAAAGTTATCTTTAAAGGACTGTTTATTAAAGGTATCTACGGTCGTGAGATGTTTGAGACATGGTACAAAATGGCTGCACTGATCCAGTCTGGTCTGGATTTGTCGCCGATCATCACCCATCGATTCTCCATCGATGAATTCCAGCAGGGCTTTGACGCGATGCGTTCAGGCCAGTCAGGGAAAGTGATCCTGAGCTGGGATTGAATGCGCAAGGTGCATTCAATGTTAATTACGGCCAGATATCGCTATCTGGCCGTATAAACCATAGATTTTATTTTCCGCGGATCTTTCTGGATAACGATCTTATATTTTCTTTAAGCAGGATGAGTTTATAAATTAACCCTCTGCCTTTAACGTTAATATTATATTTTCGTTGTAATGCCAGAATGTCATTTGCCTGGCAGACCTTCATATTTCCCTTACAGGACAGGTCAATAATCCTTAACTCACCCGTTGGTGTGCGAATGAAATTCCCTGGGTGAATGTCATTTGATGCCAGTCCGGCCTTGTGAAGACGCAGTACGCATTGCTTTACCTCGTCAGCATTCTGCTGGTTAATTTCCCTTAAAGGAACCCCTTCAATATATTCATGAATAGTATAAACATCATGGCACTGGCGAAAACGTGTTTTCTCAGCAGCATAGTAGAGATCGGCAGTACAGATGCGCATTTCCGGCGGGAGCCTGTCCAGCTTCCTGATCAGCCGGGAATAGAAAGGGCCGGAGGTAAAGTTCTGTAATTTTTTCTCAAATCGTGGATCAACTTCACGGTCGTTTTTGATGATAAATTTTTGTGAGTTGTACTCGACCAACTCCACACTGCGCAATGCGTTACCACTGCTCAGCGGTTTGCCACTGATTTCTTTTTTGATGTATTTATTCATCAGTGACTTAAGGTCTTTTCTGGTCTCTTTGCAATAGACCGTAAAACCTTTTTCGTGTGTCTTACTGATGGCCATCTTTTCCCTCAATATCAGCCTATAGAGTACGTTAATTCATAGGGATAGAGTATACAGGTTGTGTACCTCAATATGTAGACGATCTGAGCTATCATCAACCTGCTGAACGCAGGTGTAGCAGGGCATCTTTCTCAAACCGGACGCTTTCGCTGCAGCGTTTCTGCCCATAAATACGTTCTAACCTTAATAATTCCTTAATGAAACTGTAGTAAAAGTCATCAGCGTAATGACAAACCTGGGTTAGTTAGCTGATGAGAAACTGCACAAATATGTTGAGTGTTATTATTCCGTTATATAACGTGGGTGATAGTTTTCGGGATTGCATGGAATCTTTGATCGCACAGACATGGACTGCGCTAGAGATCATCATTGTGAATGATGGTTCAACGGATAACTCTGTTGATATTGCACAACATTATGCGGATAACTATCCCCATGTACGGTTGTTGCATCAGGCTAACGCAGGGGCATCCGTAGCGCGTAACCGTGGCCTGGAAGCGGCCAAAGGGGATTATGTTGCATTTGTCGATGCCGATGACCTGGTTTATCCCAATATGTACGAAACCCTGATGACCATGGCAATTCAGGATGACCTGGATTTAGCTCAGTGTAATTCCGACTGGTGCATTCTTGAAACGGGGCACACCTGGCAATCAATACCGACGGATCGTCTTCGGTCTACGGGGGTGTTGACCGGCCCTGACTGGTTACGTATGGCGTTGGCTTCACGCCGCTGGACACATGTGGTCTGGATGGGAATTTATCGCCGGGATGTTATTGAGAAAAATAAAATAACATTTATTCCGGGGTTACATCACCAGGATATTGTCTGGACGACGGAGTTTATGTTTAACGCTGTACGAGTGCGATATACCGAGCAATCTTTATATAAATACTTCTTACATGATCAATCAATCAGCCGTCTTAAACGACAAGGTTTAAAAAATCTCAACTACCAGCGGCACTATATTAAAATTACGCGGTTATTGGATAGGTTGAATCGTGAATATGCCGATCGGATTACTATTTATCCGGAATTTCATCAGCAAGTTACCTATGAAGCATTGCGCGTATGCCATGCAGTCCGTAAAGAACAGGATGTGCATATTCGTCAGCGTATGATCGCAGAGATTTTTGTCTCTGGTATGTATAAGCGCATGATAACTAACGTCCGCAGTGCCAAAGTATTGTACCAGGCACTGCTATGGTCATTCCGTCTATGGAAATGGCGCGATAAAAAATCAACGCCTTCGCGTATTGCCCGAAAAGCGCTTAATCTACGTTAGCGTTCATGGTGCTGGGTGAAGATGTGTTCCCCCAGCCTTGCCACTGCAGTCTCATATACTGCACCAGCGTGCTTTGTGTGATGCTTTCTCCTAGCACGCTAAAGAATCGGCTGGCGTAAACCGGCTCCAGAGGTTGTTTCGGTTTGCACAGCTTCACCCCACGGAAAGGATTACGCGGCGCATCTGGCGTACCGTTTCTCGGTGGAGTGAGATTAGGTCTGGAAGTATCTACCTGCGGCTCATTAAGCAGGCTGCTCGGACGAACCAGCGTAATATCGGCTGGCAGGCTATACAGCATCTGCTGCAACACTCGTACCGTAGAAGGGTGGGGGTGCCCGATGGCAATCGCTGACCCGTTACGGCGAGCAAGATCGACTGCACGATTAAACTGACGGCGAATATCCGCTTCGTTTTGTGTATCGTCGAGGAAGACTTTGCGTTTGATGACCTTCACTCCGGTTCCTGCCGCCGCGCGCATGGCCTGGCTGTTGCCGATGGTCATACTGTCGAGGAAGTAGAGGTCGTAGCGTTCCAGAGCTTGCATCACCTTCTGCATGCCGAACAGGCTGGACGTCATCGCACTCCCCATGTGATTATTCAGTCCCACTGCATACGGCACTTTGCTTACCGCGTCGCGAATAATCCGTTCAATTTCTTCGCTGCTCATCTCCGGGCGTAACGTGTCTTTTTCCAGCGGTTGCTTGCTCAGTGGGGCCATCGGCAGATGGATCAACACTTCATGTCCACTGTTATGCGCTTTAGTCGCCATTTCACGCGCATGTGGCGCGTTTGGCAGAACGGCAACAGAGACAGTGGAAGGCATTGCCAGCACCTGATTTTCTGTGTGCGGACGGTAGCCGAAATCATCAATAACGATAGCAAGTTTGCCGGCGAAAACAGGTGTTGCGAATGCCAGCAGGCTGGCGAGTGAGAGCAAAGTACGACGAAACTGAGGCAAAACTTATCTTCCCAACCACGGCTGTGGATTGACTGCCTGACCCTGGCGACGAATTTCGAAATAGAGCGCCGGCCTGCCCTGACCGCCGCTGCTACCCACAAGTGCAATAGGCTGCCCGGCGCGAACCTGCGTACCGACGCTGACCAGCGCGCTCTGGTTATAACCGTAGAGGCTCATATCGCCTTTACCGTGCTCAACGACGACCACCAGGCCATAGCCCTGCAGCCAGTCCGCCAGAATGACGCGACCATCGGCGATGGCTTTGACTTCGGTACCTTCGGATGCGCCAATAACCATCCCTTTCCAACGTAGCTCACCTTGCAGCTGTTCGCCATAGCGATGCAGCGTTGGACCACGAACGGGCCAGAACGCCTGACCGCGTGGTGAACCTAACCCGCCGGTACGAGACATCAGTGATTTCTCGCTTTCGGTTGGCTTATAGGTCGAGCCTTTGCGTGATGCTTCCTGTTGCTTATCACGTACGGCCTGCGCCTCACGTGCTTCACGCTCTGCGCGGGCTTTCGCGGCGGCTTCGGCGCGAGCAATACTGTTGCGCAGGCGGGATTCGTTGGCGCGCATCTCGCCTAACTGCTGCTGACCTTGTTGAATCGACGACTCCAGACCCGCGAGCGTTTTCTGGCGTTCATTACGCGCCTGCTCCAGTTTCGCCTGCTGTGCACGCTGTTCGTACAGCAGCGTCTGCTGTTCGCTTTGCTTATCTTCCAGCTCAGCTTTCTGCGAGTCGACCTCTTCGCGGGTTTGCTTCAGCTGTGCGATAGTCTCCTGGCGCGCTTGGTTCAGATAGCCGAAATAGGCCTGCAGGCGTTGCCCGCGCTGAGTCTCTTCACCGCTGAGGATGAGCTGAATACCAGTATGTTCACCCTGGCGAAATGCAGCATCCAACTGGGCTGCCAGACTGCGCTCTTGCGCTGCCCGCTGCTTTTCCAGCTTCGCGAGTGCGGCATTCATCTCAGCGATTTGCGCATTCAGCTGTGCCAGGGAGTTTTGCGTTTCGCGTAGCTGCCTTGCGGCAACGGCGATAGCCTGTTCCTGAGCTTTAAGCTGAGCAAGGAGGGTGGCGCGTTGTTGTTGCTGTTGGCGTACCGCGCGTTCTTTTGCCGCGATATCGGCCTGAATGGATTTGAGCTGATCGCGCTCGTCCGCATGGGCGGAAAAGGCGCACAACAATACGCCAGCGCTAAGCGCGCTGGCGTAGAACAAGGGCCTGACTGAAAATTTACGCAGTTTCACGGCCCGAGTGATGGTATTAATCGCCTTTCCCCTCATGGGGAGGGATTATTCCACGATGAACAGCGGCTTACCAGTCATCTCTTGCGGGATTTCCATACCCATCAGCGTCAGCATGGTCGGGGCGATATCAGAAAGTTTGCCACCTTCAACTGCTTTGACGTTTTTACCACCGACATAAATCAGTGGAACCGGCAGGTTGGTGTGCGCGGTATGCGCCTGACCGGTGGACGGATCGCGCATTTGCTCTGCGTTACCGTGGTCTGCGGTGATCAGCAACTGGCCGCCAACGGACTCAACCGCTTTAGTCACCTGCTCAACGCAGTGATCCAGCGCTTCAACCGCTTTAACCGCTGCTTCCATCACCCCGGTGTGACCAACCATGTCGCCGTTCGGGTAGTTACAAATGATGGTGTCGTATTTACCGCTCTCAATCGCTGCAACCAGCTTCTCGGTCAGTTCAGCAGAGCTCATTTCCGGCTGCAGATCGTAGGTCGCAACTTTCGGAGAGTTGATCAGGATGCGGTCTTCGCCTTTGAACGGCTCTTCTACGCCGCCGTTGAAGAAGAAGGTCACGTGCGCATATTTTTCAGTTTCGGAAATACGCAGTTGCGTTTTTTCGTTCTTCGCCATCCACTCGCCAAAGGTGTTGGCCAGAGATGCTGGTGGGTAAGCAACCGCAGTTTTGATGTCTGCCGCGTATTCGGTCAGCATCACAAAGTTGAGGTTAACGACTTTCTTACGGGCGAAGCCGTCGAAATCAGCGTTAACAAACGCACGGGTGATTTCACGCGCACGGTCAGCACGGAAGTTCATGAAAATCAGCGTATCACCATCTTCCATAGCTGCATCTGCCTGACCTTCGGCACGGATCACGGTCGCTTTGACGAATTCGTCGTTTTCATCGCGGGCATAAGCAGCCTGCAGGCCTTCAACCGCCGTAGCGAACTGGAACTCGCCTTTCGCCAGCGTCATCAGATCGTAAGCCTGTTCCACGCGATCCCAACGGTTGTCGCGGTCCATAGCGTAGTAACGACCGATAATGGACGCTACGCGGCCTTTGCCCAGCGCGGCAAATTTCTCTTCGAATTTCTGCAGTGAATGTTCAGCGCTGCGCGGCGGGGTATCACGACCATCAAGGAAAGCGTGCAGATAGATTTTCTCAGCGCCACGTTCAGCGGCCATTTCTACCATCGCCATGATGTGATCTTCGTGGCTGTGAACGCCGCCAGCAGAGAGCAGACCCATGATGTGTACCGCTTTGCCGCTATTTTTTGCCTGGTCGACCGCATTGGTCAGCACCGGGTTAGCGAAGAAAGTACGCTCTTTAATTTCAACATCCAGACGGGTAAGGTCCTGATACACGATGCGGCCCGCGCCCAGGTTGACGTGACCCACTTCGGAGTTGCCCATCTGGCGATCGGGCAGGCCAACTTCCAGGCCAGACGCATCAATCAGGGTATGCGGACGTTTTGCCCACAGAGCATCCATTACCGGGGTTTTGGCATTAAAAATAGCGTTATCCTGGCTGTCTTCACGATAGCCGTAGCCATCCAGAATCACCAGTACCATAGGCTTTTTAGAAACCGACATTGCGACAACCTCACACTTAATAGATAAAAAATAATTGCGTAATTTTACTACAGCTGAATCGATAAAGTAGCCCCAGAAGATCAAATAATGAGGGATCGCGTGCCAGGGGGAACACTGATTTACATTTTTTTTTCCGTAGCGCCCCGCAAAAATGCAATCCAATGCACGCTCTGGCTGTATTTGCGCCAACGCGCAGGTATACTCCTTTCCTGGTTTTTTTAATCACTGAGTCGGGAGTTGTTACCCCCCATGCAAGAAATTATGCAATTTGTTAGCCGCCACCCTGTCTTGAGTATCGCCTGGATTGCGTTACTGGCGGCGGTATTGTTTACCACGTTTAAGAGCCTGACCTCAAAAGTGAAGGTAATTACACGCGGCGAAGCGACACGTCTCATCAATAAAGAAGATGCGGTGATTGTTGATTTACGTCAGCGCGACGACTTCCGCAAAGGTCATATCGCAGGCTCCACGAACCTGCTGCCGAGCGAAATCAAAGCCAACAATTTTGGCGAGCTGGAAAAACACAAAAACAAACCTGTTATTGTGGTTGATGGCTCTGGTATGCAGTGCCAGGATTCAGCAACTGCGCTGATTAAAGCCGGTTTTGAGCAGGTATCTGTACTGAAAGACGGCGTAGCGGGCTGGAGTGGCGAGAATCTGCCACTGGTTCGCGGCAAGTAATTTACCCGTCTTCTTTCGTACCGCTGGGTAAAAGAACACTGGAGATAAGTCATGGCCAATATTGAGATCTATACCAAAGCAACCTGCCCGTTTTGCCATCGCGCAAAGGCGCTGTTGAACAGTAAGGGTGTGAGTTTCCAGGAACTTCCGATTGACGGCGATGCCGTGAAGCGTGAAGAGATGATCAAGCGCAGTGGCCGTACAACGGTTCCGCAGATTTTTATTGATGCACAGCACATTGGTGGTTGTGACGACTTGTATGCGTTGGATGCGCGTGGTGGACTGGATCCCCTGCTGCGTTAAGGCGTACGGATAGTATTTAAAGGACAACACTAAAGGGTTTTCTCAACATGTCAGAACAAAATAACACTGAAATGGCTTTCCAGATCCAACGTATTTATACCAAGGATGTGTCTTTCGAAGCGCCAAATGCACCGCATGTTTTCCAGAAAGATTGGCAGCCAGAGGTTAAACTGGATCTAGATACCGCATCTACCCAACTGGCAGATGATGTGTATGAAGTAGTGCTGCGTGTCACCGTAACGGCTTCTTTGGGTGAAGAAACTGCGTTTCTGTGCGAAGTTCAGCAGGGCGGTATTTTCTCCATCAGTGGTATTGAAGGGACTCAGATGGCGCATTGCCTTGGCGCATACTGCCCGAACATTCTGTTCCCGTATGCCCGCGAATGCATCACCAGCCTGGTTTCACGCGGTACATTCCCGCAACTGAACCTTGCGCCGGTCAACTTTGATGCGCTGTTCATGAACTATTTACAGCAGCAGGCTGGCGAAGGTACTGAAGAACATCAGGATGCCTGATGAACCAAAGTAATGCTTCAATGACTGTGATTGGTGCCGGCTCGTACGGCACCGCTCTTGCTATCACCCTGGCAAGAAACGGCCACCAGGTTGTCCTGTGGGGCCATGATCCGAAACATATCGCGACCCTTGAGCACGATCGCTGCAACGTCGCGTTTCTCCCTGATGTGCCTTTTCCCGAAACGCTGCGCCTGGAAAGTGATTTAGCCACTGCGCTGGCCGCCAGTCGTAATATTCTGGTGGTGGTGCCGAGCCATGTCTTTGGCGAAGTGCTGCGTAATATCAAACCGCTGATGCGTCCTGACGCGCGGCTGGTCTGGGCGACAAAAGGTCTGGAAGCGGAAACAGGGCGTCTGCTGCAGGACGTCGCGCGCGAAGCGCTGGGTGATTCTATCCCGCTGGCAGTCATCTCCGGTCCGACGTTCGCCAAAGAGCTGGCGGCGGGCATGCCGACGGCGATTTCTCTGGCCTCGACGGACGACGCCTTTGCTGACGATCTCCAGCAGTTGCTGCACTGCGGCAAAAGCTTCCGCGTCTACAGCAACCCGGATTTCATTGGCGTGCAGCTTGGCGGCGCGGTGAAAAACGTCATTGCGATTGGCGCGGGGATGTCTGACGGTATCGGCTTCGGCGCGAATGCGCGAACCGCATTGATCACCCGCGGACTGACCGAAATGTCTCGCCTTGGCGCGGCGCTGGGTGCCGATCCTGCCACCTTTATGGGGATGGCGGGTTTAGGCGATCTGGTGCTGACCTGTACCGACAACCAGTCGCGTAACCGTCGTTTTGGCATGATGCTCGGCCAGGGTATGGACGTGCAGGGCGCGCAGGACAAGATTGGTCAGGTGGTTGAAGGCTACCGCAATACGAAAGAAGTTCGTGAATTGGCGCACCGTTTTGGTGTCGAGATGCCAATAACCGAGGAAATTTATCAAGTATTGTATTGCGGAAAAAATGCGCGCGAGGCAGCATTGACGTTATTAGGTCGTGCGCGCAAGGACGAGCGAAGCAGCCACTAGCCGTAAGGAACCGTTTCAATCTAACGACCCGACCCGCGAAGAACGGGTCGGTCGTTTTGCTACCTTCTGGAGTACGCAATGCCGTGTGAAGAACTGGATATCGTCTGGAAAAACATTAAAGCGGAAGCCCGGGCACTGGCGGAATGTGAGCCAATGCTGGCCAGTTTTTACCACGCAACGCTGCTCAAGCATGAAAACCTCGGCAGTGCGCTGAGCTATATGCTGGCGAATAAACTCGCTTCTCCGATCATGCCTGCTATTGCGATTCGCGAAGTCGTGGAAGAGGCCTACGCGGCCGATCCTGAAATGATTGCCTCGGCGGCTTGTGATATTCAGGCGGTACGTACGCGTGACCCGGCAGTCGATAAATATTCCACCCCACTTCTGTACCTGAAAGGCTTCCATGCGCTGCAGGCCTACCGCATCGGCCACTGGCTATGGCATCAGGGGCGTCAGGCACTGGCGATCTTCCTGCAAAATCAGGTCTCTGTTACCTTCCAGGTGGACATCCACCCGGCGGCAAAAATTGGTCGCGGTATTATGCTCGACCACGCTACAGGTATTGTAGTGGGCGAAACGGCGGTCATTGAAAACGACGTCTCTATTTTGCAATCCGTCACGCTTGGCGGGACCGGTAAAGCAGGCGGCGACCGTCATCCGAAAATTCGTGAAGGCGTGATGATTGGCGCTGGCGCGAAAATCCTTGGCAATATCGAGGTTGGACGCGGCGCGAAGATTGGCGCAGGTTCCGTCGTTTTACAGCCGGTACCCCCGCATACAACCGCCGCAGGCGTTCCGGCGCGCATCGTCGGCAAGCCTGACAGCGATAAGCCATCTATGGATATGGATCAGCATTTCAACGGGATTCATCATACTTTCGAATACGGCGATGGCATCTGATTTCGAGCTATCTTATTTGTCATCTTGAACCCGGGCTGTGCTCGCCATCCTCACGTACTGCGTGTATGCACAGGTCGGCAAGCGCGGTCCGTGTCCAACCTGACTGCGCCGATAACGCTCGAAAATAAACGGTAAATTCTTCCGTAGGTCGGATAAGGCGTCAGCCACCATCCGACATAAATCAACTGCGTAATACCGCGCCAGGATAACCTAACTGGCGCCAGGCCTCATACACCACTACTGACACCGCGTTAGACAGATTCATGCTGCGGCTGTCCGGCATCATCGGAATACGAATTTTTTGTTCGGCAGGCAACGCGTCGAGAATACTGGCAGGCAGACCGCGAGTTTCCGGGCCAAACATCAGATAATCCCCGTCCTGATAGCTTACCGCACTATGCGCTGGCGTACCTTTGGTGGTCAGGGCAAACAGACGTTGCGGGTTTTCTGCGGCCGCAAAGGCGGCGTAATCAGGGTGGCGCAGCACGGCGGTAAACTCATGGTAATCCAGCCCCGCGCGACGCAGGCGCTTGTCGTCCCAGGTAAAGCCCATTGGCTCAATAATATGCAGACGAAAGCCGGTGTTGGCGCAAAGACGGATAATATTGCCGGTATTTGGCGGGATTTCTGGTTCGAACAAAACGATGTTAAGCATACTGCCCCCTTAATAACGGGGGGCAGAATAGCAGATATTTAATTCACCCTCACGCGGCATCACCCTGGGCCAGAGGAGCCAATGCGGCAGGCAGGCTCTTGCCCAGTTCCTGTACCAGCGAATCGCGGCTGATTTCGCTAATGGTTTTTGCACCGGTCAGGGTCATTGCCACCTTCATCTCTTTCTCGATCAGGTTCAGCAGATTCGCCACACCAGCCTGTCCGTGTGTTGCCAGCGCGTACAGATAAGCACGGCCCAGCAGCACGCTATCGGCACCCAGCGCAATCATGCGCACCACGTCCAGGCCGTTACGGATCCCGCTGTCGGCCAGAATAGTGATATCGCCCTTCACCGCATCGGCAATGGCGGGCAGTGCGCGAGCTGAAGACAGCACGCCATCTAACTGGCGTCCACCGTGGTTAGAAACAACAATGCCATCTGCGCCAAAGCGTACGGCGTCGCGGGCATCTTCTGGATCGAGGATCCCTTTGATCACCATCGGACCCTCCCAGAATTCGCGGATCCACTCGAGGTCTTTCCAGGAGATGGACGGATCGAAGTTATTCGCCAGCCAACCGATGTAATCCTCAAGGCCGGTGGGTTTGCCAAGATACGTCGAAATATTGCCTAAATCATGCGGCCGACCGTTCAGGCCAACGTCCCATGCCCATTGTGGATGGGTGACTGCCTGCCAGTAGCGACGCAGTGCCGCATTTGGACCGCTCATACCGGAATGCGCGTCACGGTAACGTGCGCCGGGCGTGGGCATATCGACGGTAAAGACCAGCGTGGAGCAGCCCGCCGCTTTGGCTCGCTCCAGGGCGTTACGCATAAAGCCGCGATCGCGCAGGACATACAGCTGGAACCACATTGGACGCTTGATGGTCGGGGCGACTTCTTCAATTGGGCAGACGGATACCGTCGAAAGCGTAAACGGAATGCCTTTAGCATCAGCGGCGGCGGCGGCCTGAACTTCGCCCCGGCGTGCATACATGCCGCATAAACCGACAGGCGCGAGGGCCACCGGCATCGACAGTTTTTCGTTAAACAGGGTGGTTTCCAGACTGAGATCTGACATGTTCTTCAGCACGCGCTGGCGGAGTGCCACCTCTGATAAATCTTCCACGTTACGGCGCAGGGTATGCTCCGCGTACGCGCCACCGTCAATGTAGTGGAACAGGAAAGGGGGCAGAATGCGCTGGGCTGCGGCGCGATAATCGCTGGCTGCTGAAATAATCATGTGTTGTTCTCCCTGCTAATTTCATTATGGTCACCGGGCAGACGGGTGATACGCGCCTGGCGGGCCTGGTCTTCATCAAAGCGTTTAATGGTGGTATGGACAAAACTGAGGTGCGCCATCATCGCCTTCCGCGCGCCATCGGCATCCCCGGCGACAATCGCGTCCAGCACAGCAAGGTGTTGTTCTGTGAGCTGTGAAAATACCGGTGGCACCAGGTACATACGCTGGCGACTCTGTTTTACCGAAGACTGCAATACGTCGAAGAAACCGCGCATGGTCTGTAGCAGCACCACGTTGTGCGAGGCTTCAGCGATGGCAAGGTGAAAGCGAACGTCTGCTTGTGAAGCGAGATCCGGATCTTCACTTTGTGTGGCCTCGAAACAGAGCCTGATTTTCTCTTTGTCGGCGGCTGTGGCGCGCATGGCGGCGTGCCAGGCGGTGCTGGCCTCAATGGCGTGGCGGGCTTCGAGAATATCGAAGCTGTAATCAGGGTCGTCCGCCATCAGGCTTTTCAGTGGCTGAACGATGTTTTGTTCGGACCACGCTTCATGCTGCCAGCGGATAAACGTCCCACCACCACGACGGCTAATCAGCACGCCTTCACTTACCAGCTTTGCCAGCGCCTCGCGCAGCGAATTGCGCGACACGCCGAGCTGTACGGCCAGCTGGCGCTCGGCGGGCAACTTCATGCCCGCTTCCAGCTGTTGTTCTTCAATCAGCGCCCGCACACGAGATGCGACCTCGTCTGACAGGCGTCTGGGCATCACAATCATGGAATCATCCAGGTTAAGACATAGGCCTGCAGCGTGGTAATCACACCCACCATGCAGGTGAAAATCAGGCTGTGTTTGACGGTGAAGCGGAACAGATCAGACTCTTTGCCAACCAGTCCCACTGCCGCACAGGCGATGGCGATAGACTGCGGAGAGATCATCTTGCCGGTTACGCCGCCGGTGGTATTTGCCGCTACCATCAATACGTCAGAAACACCGATTTGCTGCGCTGCCGTTGCCTGTAGCGCTGCGAACAAGGCGTTTGACGAGGTATCAGAGCCCGTCAGGAATACCCCCAGCCAGCCGAGGAACGGCGAGAAGAAAGTGAACGCGCTGCCCGTGTGAGCCAGTGCTAACGCCAGCGTTGAAGACAGCCCGGAGTAGTTAGAGATAAATGCGAATGCCAGCACCATTCCGATGGAGTAAATAGGCAGCGCCAGATCTTTCAGCGTACTGCCAAAGGTCTGCAGAGCGGCGGAGGGTTTCATCTTCAGCCAGACGATAGACAGCAGCGCGGCAAACAGGATGGCGGTGCCGGTTGCCGAGAACCAGTCGAACTTGTACACCGCCGCGTAGGCTGTGGCTTCGTGTACCACCGGCGGCATGCGGGCTACCAGCTTATCGAGGAACGGAACCGGAATGTTGACGACCCAGTGGTACATCGCCCCGCCAGGGGCAAACAGCGCTTTAAACGGCGGGATGCTCCACAGTGTGACGGTGGCGGTCAGGAACAGGAACGGCGACCAGGCGCGGATGATTTGCCCGGCGGTGTAGCGGGTGCGCGACAGGTCCATATCGACCTGTGAAGCCCCCATATCGCCAAAACGGAAGATGCGTACCGGCTGCCAGCGCTTCAGGAACAGCGTCAGACACACCAGAGAAACCAGAGAAGAGATGATGTCCGGCAGTTCCGGCCCGATAAAGTTAGAGCTGAGGTACTGCGCGATAGCAAACGAGCCGCCCGCGACCATCACCGCAGGCCAGGTCTCTTTCACGCCGCGCCAGCCGTCCATAATCGCCATGATCCAGAACAGTACGATAATCGTCAGGAACGGTAGTTGGCGGCCAACCATCTGACCAATCTCAAAGCTGTCCAGCCCGGTGACCTGACCGGCAACCAGAATCGGAATGCCCATTGCCCCAAAAGCGACTGGCGCGGTGTTTACGATCAGGCACAAACCTGCTGCATACAGTGGGTTAAAGCCAAGGCCAACCAGCAGTGCGGCGGTAATCGCTACCGGAGCACCGAAGCCTGCCGCCCCTTCGAGGAATGCCCCAAAGGAGAAACCGACAATCAGCATTTGCAGACGCTGGTCTGGGGTAATCGAGAGTATCGAGGAGCGGATAATGTCGAACTGCCCGGTCTTTACCGAGATTTTATAGACGAATACCGCGGCGATAATGATCCAGGCAATTGGCCACAGACCGTAGAAGAAACCGTACACCACGGAGGCCAGCGCGTGATCGACCGGCATTTTGT
Organism: Citrobacter sp. wls716; assembly: GCF_005280975.1. Lineage (NCBI taxonomy): Bacteria > Pseudomonadati > Pseudomonadota > Gammaproteobacteria > Enterobacterales > Enterobacteriaceae > Citrobacter > Citrobacter sp. wls716. The sequence goes on along the minus strand of NZ_SZWX01000025.1, from coordinate 269,268 downwards.
AAAACAGCAGGGCGACCGACAAAGCGATCACCACCGTCCATGACGCCGCAACGTAGCCTTTCAGCTTGAGCTTAATCAGGGCGAAGAAAAAGAACAGGATGGGGAGCGATGCGATCAGACTGGAAAGCCAGATGTTACCGGCCGGGTCGTAGTTTTGTTGCCAGAGATTCATTGCAGGTCTCCTGGGGGCCGCTGACATAATGCAATGAGTCTGTGCTCATCTCTTCGTCACACTATGTGTAAAAGTGGCCCTGCCAATATTGTTGTGTAGGGGTAATGACAATGAATGGTTAATCAAATGTTATTTGTTGGCAACGGTGTTGTACGCACATTTTAATGAAATGTGAGGTATTGGTAGGATCTGACTGAAATTGGTAGGGCCAATTGCGAGGGGAAGCGAAGGACCGGGCAAGCGAGTGTTGCCCGGTGACAGATTAGAACTCGCTTTTCGCGAAGCCCGTCATCTCTTTCAGGCCCATTTCACGGCCAAGCTCGGTCATCGGGTGAACGACGATCAGGCCGCGCACGCTCTTCTTCAGCTTGCCCATGTCGGCCTGTTCTTTTTTGGTGATGGCACGACGGAACGGGAGTTTGCTGAGCTTTTGTGCTTCTTTGCTCAACTTCTGGCCGTGTACTTCACGCAGTCGTGCGATCTCAGTTTCCAGAGTTTCTTTCTCTTGCTCCAGCTCGGCATATTTGTCGGCGGCTTCAACCAGGGACAGGTCAGCCTGCTGGTGGCGGATAGCGTCAAGACGATCGCTCAGGCGTTTAATTTCGTTTTTTTCGACTTCTTTCATAGGATAGCTTCTGATAAAAATAGGATGAATATCCTATAGTATGCGCGCAGAGCGGGATTATTCACAACTAATCGAAGATAAATAATCAAATGCCGCAAGTATTATTAAGCTAATGGTAATGCTACTTTTTTGATTAATAAGGAACTTTAAGCGATAAGATTGGCCATGGCGCTTTTTATTGACGGGTTTATAGCGAAGCACGTTTTCCTCAATATAATCGCCCAACCGATCCTAAACTTAAATGAGCAACCGCACAGGCTGAGCGCGGTTAATACATGGAGGAGGGAAGATTATGGCGAAAATAGGTGAGAACGTTTCGGTTCTGATTGATAAGACGGTCGATTTTATGGCTTCCAGCCAGGCTTTTCGCGAATATCTGAATAAAACACCGCCGCGCGACGTAGTCCCTTCTGAAATACCACAGGAGAACGCGCAGCTGTATCTGCAACGTCTGGCGTACTATCGGCAACTGTATCGACCGCAGCAGGAAGAGAAGTAAGCCTGCAGGGTCTTATTTTTGAAAGGCTTTTTTTAAGCTGATTTTAGAAATCAGCTCGGTCAGGGAAAGTACCATCGTGGAGCGTACCATTTGCTGGTAGCGCTGGATTTGCATGGCGTGCAGACCTGAGTCTGAGGTATCAAACTGCGGTGGCGGCGGGAGTGCCGCTACGCAGTGAAGTTCGCCAAACGGACCAAGAATCTCATCGTCGGTGAACGCGTATTCATTGCCGTCATGGTTTAACTCTTCCCGCAGCGCCATCAGTAGTTCCGCATCTTCATACTCCGGGCGGCTGAGTACGCCCAGACCGTAGATGAGCTTGAGACGAACGGAAAGATCGCCCAGCGGACCGTCGCCGTCGAGCAACGGTTCTACGGCATATTTTACCGCATAGTCATCTTTGCGAAATACCTGAAGCACAAGGATATTCACCGCCTCGGTGAGCAGTTCTACGGCGGTGATGAGGAAGCTGCGTACGGTTTTGCCAGCATTCAGACGCTCAAGCACACGATTTTCAAAGGCCTGCGTTTGTTCCATTATTGCCTGCATATCTGACAATCTGTCATTTGGGCGCAGGCAGACCTGCGCCACATTCTCAATCATTTGGTCGCGTTATATGCGTTAACCGCCTCCGCCACCACATCACTATTGGCATCCAGACCGGAAACCTGCGCCAGCGCGGCCTGCGGACCTTTTTCGTCAATCAGCGCGGCCAGTTCCTGTGCCTGCGGATCTTCTTCGCTGCGATAGTGCATTGCTGCCGCAATACCGATAACCAGATTCGTGTGCGGCAGGCCGTACTCCAGCGTGCCCAGCAGCGGTTTAATCAGACGGTCGCCCGCGCTCAGTTTACGCAGTGGCTGACGGCCAACGCGCTCAACGTCATCTTTCAGATACGGGTTTTCAAAGCGACCGAGGATTTTCTGAATATATGCTGCATGTTTTGCCGCATCAAAGCCATAGCGTTTGATCAGTACCGCGCCGCTCTCTTCCATCGCACCTTTTACCACTGCGCGGATTTTCTCGTCGAGAATCGCGTCACGGATGGTCTGATGACCGGTCAATTTTCCGAGGTACGCGGTTATAGCATGCCCGGTGTTCAGCGTGAAGAGTTTACGTTCGACAAATGCCATCAGGTTATCAGTTAATTCCATTCCCGGGATGTTTGGCAGTTCGCCTTTAAATTGCGTTTTGTCGACAATCCACTCGCTGAAGGTTTCGACGGTGACTTCCAGCGGATCGTTGGTCGCAGAAGCGGAAGGGGGAACGATGCGGTCTACGGCGGAATCGACAAAACCAACGTGTTCTTCGACCCACGCTTTGTCTTCATCTGCCAGCGCGTTCATGACGTGGCCTTTCAACTGGGTCGTGCCGCGCACCATGTTCTCACAGGCGATGATATTCAGCGGAGTCGCGATGCCCTGCGCCTTGCGTTTAACCAGCCCTTTAGCGATGGCAGGTGCGATGCGCTCAAGCACGACCGGACCAACGGCGGTGGTGACTAAATCTACGTGGGCAATCAGTTCAACGACATCATCGCCGATGCTGCTCACCGCGTTGACGCCGGAAACGGTATCAACCTGCTCGTTTTCACCGACCACATGAACCTGATAGCTATGACGGGCATTCAGGGCATCGAGCACGACCTGGTTTACATCCGCGAACGTCAGCTGTATCCCCGCGTCCGCCAGCAGTTTGCCGATAAAGCCACGACCGATATTACCTGCGCCAAAATGTAATGCTTTCATAGTATTAACCTTCATTAATGTTTTTACCCAAGAGGGCTGGGGTGAGGCTTTTCCCTCAACCTAACCCTCTCCACAAGGGAGAGGATATCGCCTTCATATTTCGAACTGCAGATGCGTTGGCTCTCCTCGCTCACCCCAGTCACGTACTTATGTACGCTCCTGGGGATTCACTGCGTTGCCGCCTTCCTGCAGCTCGAACTATTTTGGAGATACTTAACCGTTAAGCTTTTTTACCCGCCAGCAGCGCCAGAACTTCATCCACGCTGGTGGTATGAGCCAGACGTTCGATCACGGATTCGTCATCCAGCGCGTTGGTCAGGCTGGTAATCACCTGGATGTGCTCGTTGTTACGTGCAGCGATACCAATGACCAGACGGGCGATATCGTCTTCTTCTTCGCCGAAGCGTACGCCTTCCGGATACTGGCAGAACACCACGCCGGTTTTCAGCACGCGGTCTTTGGCTTCAACCGTACCGTGCGGTACAGCGATGGACTCGCCGAGGTAAGTCGGGGTTAGTTTTTCGCGGTCCAGCATCGCCTCGACGTACTCTGGCTCAACATAGCCGCCTTTCACCAGTTGCTCACCGGCAAAGCGAATCGCTTCTTCTTTGTTGGTGGCTTTACGGCCCAGGAAGATATTCTCCGCACCCAGTTTGAACAGGTGGGTATCACTCTCTTCAAAGCTATCTTTCAGGTGGCCGCGGACTTTCTCTTCGTTCACGTTGTGGCGCTGTGCAGCGACCAGACGTTCGGTCAGGTTGGAGTACAGGCCACTGTCGAGGAAGTTGGTCAGCGAAATGTGCTGTGCCTGAGGCACCTGGCGCATCGCGCGTTCGGTCAGGTCACGGTGGGTAATGACCAGATCCACATCCGGCGGCAGATTGTTAATCGCGCTGTTGGTGACGGAAATCTGCGACAGACCGGCATCCTGCACTTTCTTACGCAGTACGCCCGCACCCATGGCACTGGAACCCATGCCGGCATCGCAGGCGACGATGATTTTACGCACATGGCTCAGGTCGTTGGTCACGTCGCCCGCTGCCAGCGGAGATGCGCCTTTGGATTCCGCTTTCATGTCGTTCATACGACGGGTTGCGGCTTCAATGTCATCTTCTTCTTTCACTTTGCTGGTTTTCAGCAGAATCGCCGAGACCACAAAGGAGACCGCCATTGCCGCACAAATTGCCGCGATGTTGGCGAAGTAAGCGCCCTTCGGCGTCATTGCCAGTACGGCCAGGATAGAACCCGGAGAGGCCGGAGACACCAGACCACCGTTCAGGATAGTCAGCGTAAATACGCCAGTCATACCGCCGAGGATAACGGCCAGGATCAGACGCGGGTTCATCAGCACGTACGGGAAGTAAATTTCGTGGATACCACCCAGGAAGTGGATGATAGCCGCGCCGCCTGCAGACTGCTTAGCGCTGCCGCGACCGAAGAACATGTATGCCAGCAGAACGCCCATACCCGGACCCGGGTTAGCTTCAATCAGGAAGAAGATGGATTTACCCATCTCATGGGACTGCTGAATGCCCAGCGGTGAGAAAATACCGTGGTTGATGGCGTTGTTGAGGAACAGGATTTTCGCCGGTTCAACGAAGATAGACGCCAGCGGCAGCATGTCATGGACAACCATGAAGTTAACGCCTGCCGCCAGAATTTTGGACAGTGCTTCAACCAATGGGCCAATGCCAAGGAATGCCAGAATGGCGAGGATCATCCCGATGATGCCAGCGGAGAAGTTATTCACCAGCATCTCAAAACCGGACTTGATCTTACCGTCTACCCAGCCGTCGAAATGCTTGATAGCCCAGCCGCCCAGCGGACCTGCGATCATCGCACCGAGGAACATCGGCATATCAGCACCGACGATCACGCCCATGGTGGTAATCGCGCCCACTACGCCGCCGCGTTCGCCGCCAACCAGCTTACCACCGGTATAACCGATCAACAGCGGCAGCAGATAGGTGATCATCGGGCCGACCAGCTTCGCCAGCGTTTCGTTCGGCAACCACCCTGTCGGAATGAATAATGCGGTGATAATACCCCACGCGATAAACGCGCCGATATTTGGCATCACCATGTTGCTGAGGAATCGACCAAAGCTTTGCACCTTGATCTTAATATCGGATGACATAAAAACACCCCTTCTTATGTTTGCTATCGCGCAGGCTGAAAGCCCGAGGTTTGTTAATGTAGCGGCAGGAGGTAGCCGGACCCTGTAGATACTGCGAAATCTGGCACTGAATCGTTCAACTGTCCAGTCGATGACTTTTAATGTGATCAATGTCACGTAAATATAGGGTTTACGGCATTACTTAATGTGATTTCGATCACAAAACACCGGTATAAAAAAACATCATTACGCGGAAATAGGCTGGAAAAGGCACTTAAATGTGAAGTTGTTCACGTTTTTGCTTTGGCTGTTTGTTGGGTATTTGTGATCTACTTCGCAATAAATATTTGCCAGGATTTCTCCTGATGTGATCTGACGCGGATTCTGTTTCATCTCCCATTTCTTGCTGCTACCCCGCGAGTCGTTCACCTGCAAATTTATACCCTGGTGGTATGGCGGAAATGACTAACTGCAATTATGTTCAAATTATCAGCCATGACTCCTTTCGGCTGCCTGCAATTGAAAGCTCTGATTAGCGTGAATACGAGGCGGGTATGTTTCTAAACTATTTCGCGTTAGGTGTGCTGATCTTCGTTTTTCTGGTTCTGTTTTACGGAATCATCGCCATCCATGATATTCCCTATAACATGGCTAAGAAGCGCAACCATCCCCATGCCGATGCCATCCATACGGCAGGTTGGGTGAGCTTATTTACGCTGCACGTTATCTGGCCGTTTCTGTGGATCTGGGCCACGCTCTATCAGCCAGAACGAGGCTGGGGGATGCAGTCACACATTACGCCGACCGGAAAGGAACAAGACCCTGAAATTGCCGCGCTGGCAGCGCGCATTACCCAGTTAGAAAAAAGGCTGGCTGGGGAGAAAAAAGACGATAACTCCACCTTTCCGGAGATTTGATCATGGATTTGTTGATTGTCCTGACTTACGTGGCATTTGCCTGGGCCATCTTTAAAATATTCCGTATTCCGGTAAACCAATGGACGCTTGCCACAGCCGCATTAGGTGGGGTGTTTATTGTGGCGGGACTCATCTTATTAATGAACTATAACCACCCGTATACCTTTACGGCGCAAAAGGCGGTTATTTCAATACCTGTTACCCCGCAGGTCACTGGAATTGTGAGTGAAGTGACAGATAAAAATAATCAACTGATTAAAAAAGGCGAGGTGTTATTTAAACTCGATCCCGTGCGTTATCAGGCGCGAGTGGACCGACTGCAAGCCGATCTGGTGACCGCCACGCACAATATCGACAATCTGAAAGCCCAACTTTCTGAAGCCGTCGCCAATACCACCCGCGTTTCCGCTGAACGCGACCGCCTGTATAAAGATTATCAACGCTATTTGAAGGGCAGCCAGGCGAAGGTTAATCCCTTCTCTGAAAGCGATATCGACAACGCCCGGCAGAACTATCTGGCACAGGACGCGCTGGTAAAAGGTTCCGTTGCCGAACAGACGCAGATTCAGAGTCAGTTAGACAGTATGGTCAACGGAGAGCAATCTCAGGTTGCGTCCCTGCGCGCTCAGCTCGCTGAAGCCAAATACAATCTTGAGCAGACTATCGTCCGAGCCCCCAGCAACGGCTATGTTACGCAGGTGCTTATTCGGCCCGGAACCTACGCCGCCGCGCTGCCTCTGCGCCCGGTGATGGTGTTTATTCCGGAACAAAAACGGCAAATCGTGGCGCAATTCCGCCAGAACTCGTTGCTGCGTCTTAAACCGGGTGATGAAGCGGAAGTGGTCTTCAACGCGCTGCCAGGCCAGGTATTCCCCGGCAAGCTCACCAGCATTCTGCCGGTTGTACCGGGCGGTTCTTATCAGGCCCAGGGAGCATTGCAGTCTCTGACGGTGGTGCCGGGTACCGATGGCGTGCTGGCCACGATTGAACTGGCTCCCAATGCAGATGTGGATGCACTACCGGACGGTATCTATGCCCAGGTGGCGGTCTATTCCGACCATTTCGCCCACGTTTCGGTGATGCGTAAAGTGCTGCTGCGTATGACCAGTTGGATGCATTATCTTTATTTGGATCATTGAGACCAGCATCACCTGCCATTTGTCGTGGCCTGAGCCATACTAAGCGGTGTCCAGATATTCGTTGGACATCGCTTTTTTGTTGGCAAAAAGGACACGGCATGAAACTCATTGGCAGCTATACCAGCCCTTTTGTGCGTAAAATTTCTATTCTGTTGCTGGAAAAGGGCATCACCTTCGAATTCGTTAATGAACTCCCCTATAACGCGGATAGCGGCGTGGCGCGATACAATCCATTGGGAAAAGTGCCCGCGCTGGTCACCGATAAGGGAGAGTACTGGTTTGATTCTCCGATCATTGCTGAATATATAGAGTTGTTGGATATTGCACCCGCAATGCTGCCGCGTGAGCCGCTGGCGGCACTCAAAGTTCGTCAACTGGAAGCGCTGGCCGACGGTATTATGGATGCGGGATTAGTCTCGGTGCGCGAACAGGCTCGCCCCGCTGCGCAGCAGTCAGAAACTGAATTGCTACGCCAGCGCGAAAAAATTACCCGCAGCCTGGATGTGCTGGAAGGTTATCTGGCGGACGGTACGCTGAAAACGGATACGGTTAATCTGGCAACGATTGCGATTGCTTGTGCCGTGGGCTATCTCAATTTTCGTCGGGTTGCGCCTGGCTGGTGTGTGGACCGTCCACGTCTGGTCAAACTGGTGGAAACACTCTTTCAACGCGAAAGTTTTGCCCGTACGGAACCGCCAAAGGCTTGATGCAGATAATACCCGCCTGAGCAAAGTCACGGTACAATCCTTCCTATATCGATATCCCTCTCCACGGTGGAGAGGGCCACCAACAGCCAGGCCCTTTCATGACAACCGACATGCGTTCACTCTACAGCCAGCTTCCTGCTATCGATCGTTTACTGCGCGATAGCGCTTTCCAGGTCTTACGTGAGTCCCACGGTCATACCCGCGTGGTGGATCTGCTTCGTCATATGCTCGATGAAGCCAGAGAAGCGATTCGCGACACGCAGGCGCTTCCAGCATGGGGGGAAGACTGGGCGCAAGAGGCCAGCGCCCGGCTGGAACGAGAATCGCAAAGCGCGCTACGTCCGGTGATTAACCTGACCGGAACGGTGCTGCATACCAATCTTGGGCGTGCATCACAAGCTGAGGAGGCGATTGCTGCGGTGGTGCAGGCGATGCGTACGCCGGTGACGCTGGAATACAGCCTGGATGATGCCGGACGTGGACATCGGGATCGGGCGCTGGCGGATCTACTCTGCCGCCTGACCGGCGCGGAAGATGCCTGTATTGTCAATAATAATGCCGCTGCGGTTCTGCTGATGCTGGCCGCCACGGCCAACGGCAAAGAGGTGGTCGTTTCGCGCGGCGAGCTGGTAGAAATTGGCGGCGCGTTTCGTATTCCCGACGTGATGTGCCAGGCCGGATGTATCCTGCGCGAGGTTGGCACCACCAACCGGACCCATGCGAAAGATTACCGTCAGGCGGTGAATGAAAACACCGGTCTGCTGATGAAAGTCCATACCAGTAATTACAGCATTGAAGGCTTTACCAGCTCGGTTGATGAAGCTGAGCTGGCCGCCATTGGTCAGGAACTGGATGTGCCGGTAGTGGCGGATCTGGGTAGCGGCTCGCTGGTCGATCTCAGTCAGTATGGTTTGCCGCAGGAACCGATGCCGCAGCAGCTCATTGCCGCAGGTGTGAGCCTGGTGAGTTTCTCTGGTGACAAACTGCTGGGCGGGCCGCAGGCCGGGATTATCGTCGGTAAAAAAGAGATGATCGCCCGCTTACAGAGCCATCCGCTGAAACGCGCGTTACGGGCTGATAAAATGACGCTGGCAGCGCTGGAAGCAACGCTGCGGCTCTATCTGCACCCGGAAGCGCTGGCGGAGAAGTTGCCGACGTTACGCCAGCTCACGCGCACGAAAGAGGCTGTCCACGCGCAGGCGCTACGATTACAAGCACAATTGACAGAACATTATGGTGCCGAGTTTGCGTTGACTGTCATGCCTTGCCTGTCGCAGATTGGCAGCGGCTCGCTACCAGTTGATAGGCTGCCGAGCGCGGCATTAACCTTTACCCCCCATGACGGGCGTGGAAGCCGCCTCGAAGCGCTGGCCGCCCGCTGGCGTTTGCTGCCCGTGCCGGTCATTGGGCGAATTTATGATGGCCGCTTGTGGCTGGATCTGCGCTGCCTTGAAGACGAGACCCGGTTTATGGAGATGATGCTGAAATGATTATTGCGACCGCCGGACACGTTGACCACGGAAAAACAACGTTATTACAGGCGATTACCGGCGTGAATGCCGACCGGCTGCCGGAAGAAAAAAAGCGCGGTATGACTATCGACCTCGGCTATGCCTACTGGCCGCAGCCGGACGGGCGGGTACTGGGATTTATCGATGTCCCTGGTCACGAAAAGTTTCTGTCCAACATGCTGGCGGGTGTCGGTGGTATCGACCACGCGCTGCTGGTGGTGGCGTGTGATGACGGCGTGATGGCGCAAACGCGTGAACACTTGCAAATCCTGCAACTGACGGGCAACCCACAGCTTACCGTGGCGCTCACAAAAGCCGATCGCGTCGATGAAGCACGCATTGACGAAGTACGTGCCGAGGTGCAAACCACGCTGGGTAACTATGGTTTTGCCGATGCGATACTGTTCGTAACTGCCGCCGGTGAAGGCCGTGGTATCGAAGCGCTGCGTGACCACTTGCTGCAGTTGACGCCGCGTGAACTGGCTCGCGATCACACCTTCCGCCTGGCGATTGACCGCGCTTTCACGGTAAAAGGCGCAGGTCTGGTCGTAACGGGAACGGCGCTCAGCGGAGAAGTGAACGTCGGGGATGCGTTGTGGCTTACGGGCGTCAACAAACCGATGCGCGTACGTAGCCTGCATGCGCAAAATCAGCCGACCGAATACGCTCACGCCGGACAGCGAATTGCGCTGAACATTGTCGGTGATGCGCAAAAAGAAGAGATTAACCGTGGTGACTGGCTGCTTGCAGATGCGCCGCCAGAGGCCTTCTCACGCGTCATTGTCTCTTTAGAACACTCGGCTCCGCTGATGCAGTGGCAGCCGCTGCATATCCACCACGCGGCCAGCCACGTGACCGGACGTATCTCACTGCTCGAAGGGACGCTGGCGGAACTGGTATTTGATACGCCGCTGTGGCTGGCTGATAACGACAGGCTGGTGCTGCGTGATATTTCTGCCCGTACGACGCTGGCAGGCGCACGTGTCGTGACGCTGAATCCACCGCGTCGTGGGAAGCGTAAGCCGGAGTATTTACAGTGGCTGTCGGCGCTGGAAAATGCGCAGAATGACGGCGAAGCGCTGGCATTGCATCTGACTCGCGGGGCGGTGAATATTCCCGATTTCGCATGGGCACGCCAGCTCAATGGCGACGGCATGCGTCCGTTGATTGAGCAACATGGATTTATTCGCGCCGGGTATAGTCTGTTGAATGCGCCCGTTGCTGCACGCTGGCAGCGTAAGATTCTGGATACGCTGGCGACCTACCATGAACAGCACCGTGATGAGCCGGGACCTGGACGTGAACGCCTGCGTCGTATGGCCCTGCCGATGGAAGATGAAGCGCTGGTCCTGCTGCTGATTGAAAAGATGCGCGATAGCGGCGCTATTGATAGCCATCATGGCTGGCTACATTTGCCGGATCATAAGGCCGGTTTTAGCGATGAGCAGCGGGCTATCTGGCAAAAAGTAGAACCTCTGTTTGGTGATGAGCCGTGGTGGGTGCGGGATCTGGCGAAAACCACGGCTACGGACGAGCAGGCGATGCGTCTGGCGCTACGGCAGGCGGCGCAGCAGGGCATTATTACGGCGATCGTCAAAGATCGTTATTACCGTAATGATCGGATTGTGGCCTTTGCGAATCTGATCCGCGAACTGGATCAGGAGAGAGGATCGACCTGCGCTACCGATTTCCGCGACAGGCTTAACGTCGGGCGTAAATTGGCTATTCAGATTCTGGAATATTTTGACCGTATTGGTTTTACGCGTCGTCGGGGAAATGATCATTTATTACGCGATGCATTACTGTTTCCCGAAAAGTAATGAAACAATTAATTCAAAAATTAAATGAATTAATACAAAATAGATATTGATTGAAATAAGCACATTAGATTATGAACCTAATGTGCTTTTTAATTTTCAATGTTATTAAAATAACAACCACGATCATATTTTGTTGGGATTATCACTCGTATGCTTCCTGCCTCTTTTGAGTAATTAAGGATCGTACAATGGCTGCTTCAACATTTTTTATTCCTTCCGTGAATGTAATTGGCGCTGGTTCATTAAAAGATGCAATGAATACAATGGCGGAATATGGTTTTCGTCGTACGTTAATTGTCACGGATGCCATGCTGGCGAAATTAGGTATGGCGAGTGAAATTCAAAAAGCGCTGCAGGAACGTGATATTTTCAGCGTAATTTATGATGGTACGCATCCTAATCCGACAACCAGCAACGTTGCCGCAGGTCTGCAAATGCTGAAAGAAAATGCCTGTGATAGCGTAATTTCCCTCGGTGGCGGTTCCCCACACGATTGTGCGAAGGGGATTGCGCTGGTGGCGGCTAACGGCGGCGATATTAGTGATTACGAAGGTGTCGACCGTTCTGCAAAACCGCAGTTGCCGATGATTGCCATTAACACGACGGCGGGAACGGCATCTGAAATGACCCGTTTTTGCATCATTACCGACGAAGTACGCCACACCAAAATGGCGATTGTCGATAAGCACGTTACACCGCTGCTGTCCGTCAATGATTCTTCGCTGATGGTCGGTATGCCGAAGTCCCTGACAGCGGCAACCGGTATGGATGCGCTGACCCACGCTATCGAAGCCTACGTGTCGATTGCGGCAACGCCGATCACCGATGCATGTGCGCTTAAAGCCGTGACGATGATTGCCGAGAACCTGACGATCGCCGTGGAAGATGGCGCCAATGCTCAGGCGCGCGAAGCCATGGCTTACGCACAGTTCCTCGCAGGTATGGCATTCAACAACGCCTCTCTGGGTTACGTTCACGCGATGGCGCATCAGTTGGGTGGTTTCTACGACCTGCCGCACGGTGTCTGCAATGCGGTACTGCTGCCGCACGTTCAGGTCTTCAATAGCAAGGTGGCCGCAGCTCGTCTGCGCGATTGTGCTGCGGCAATGGGCGTCGACGTGGCTGGATTGAACGATGCGCAAGGAGCCGAAGCCTGTATCGCGGCAATCCGCGAACTGGCGCAGAAAGTGAATATTCCGGCAGGTTTGCGTGAGCTGAACGTTAAGGAAGAAGATTTTGCTGTTCTGGCGACCAACGCTCTGAAAGATGCCTGTGGTTTTACTAACCCGATCCAGGCGACACATGAAGAAATCATGGCGATTTATCGTGCTGCCATGTAATTCGTGATACCTGTCGTAAAGCAGTAAAAGGCTGGCGAATAATTCGCCAGCCCCGTCTACCCTTGTAGTACCCCTACAGCAAGGAGACGGTCATGACCAACAACCCCCCTTCAACGCGTATTTATCCCGGCGAGTATGGTTACCCTCTGAAGTTAAAGGCCCGATACGATAACTTTATCGGCGGCGACTGGGTTGCACCAGTGGACGGTGAGTATTACCAGAACCTGACGCCAGTTACCGGGCAATTACTGTGCGAAGTGGCCTCTTCCGGCAAAAAGGATATCGATCTGGCACTGGATGCCGCGCACAAAGTAAAAGACAAGTGGGCGCAGACATCCGTGCAGGACAGGGCGGCGATTCTGTTCAAAATTGCCGATCGTATGGAGCAAAATCTGGAGCTGCTGGCGACGGCTGAAACCTGGGATAACGGTAAACCTATCCGTGAAACCAGTGCGGCAGATGTGCCGCTGGCAATTGACCATTTCCGCTATTTTGCCTCCTGTATTCGTGCGCAGGAAGGGGGAATCAGCGAGGTTGATAGCGAAACCGTGGCTTATCACTTCCATGAGCCTCTTGGTGTGGTAGGACAAATTATTCCGTGGAACTTCCCCCTGCTGATGGCCAGCTGGAAGATGGCGCCTGCGCTGGCTGCGGGGAACTGCGTAGTGCTTAAACCTGCGCGCCTGACGCCGCTGTCCGTGCTGTTGCTGATGGAAGTCATCGGCGATCTGCTCCCGCCTGGCGTGGTGAACGTGGTAAACGGCGCGGGTGGGGAAATTGGTGAGTATCTGGCGACGTCAAAACGTATTGCGAAAGTGGCGTTTACCGGCTCAACGGAAGTTGGGCAGCAGATCATGCAGTACGCCACGCAGAACATTATTCCTGTCACGCTGGAACTGGGCGGCAAGTCACCCAATATCTTCTTCGCGGACGTGATGGATGAAGAAGATGCGTTCTTTGACAAAGCGCTGGAAGGTTTTGCATTGTTTGCCTTCAACCAGGGCGAAGTGTGTACCTGTCCGAGTCGTGCGCTGGTTCAGGAATCCATTTATGAACGTTTTATGGAAAGGGCCATTCGCCGCGTGGAGAGTATTCGTAGCGGTAATCCGTTAGACAGCGTGACGCAGATGGGCGCGCAGGTGTCGCATGGTCAACTGGAAACTATTCTGAATTACATCGACATTGGTAAGAAAGAAGGTGCAGATGTTCTCACCGGCGGGCGGCGCAAGCACCTGGATGGTGAGTTAAAAGAGGGTTATTACCTCGAACCAACCATTCTGTTTGGTAAGAACAACATGCGGGTTTTCCAGGAAGAGATCTTCGGCCCGGTGCTGGCGGTCACGACCTTCAAAACCATGGAAGAGGCGCTGGAAATCGCCAATGACACGCAATATGGACTCGGCGCTGGCGTCTGGAGTCGCAACGGCAATCTGGCATACAAGATGGGACGCGGTATTCAGGCTGGCCGTGTCTGGACCAACTGTTACCACGCTTACCCGGCTCACGCCGCGTTCGGCGGCTATAAGCAGTCGGGCATCGGGCGCGAGACACACAAAATGATGCTCGAGCATTATCAGCAAACCAAGTGCCTGCTGGTGAGCTACTCGGATAAACCACTGGGACTGTTTTAATTTCTCGTCACTTATTGCCCGGTTTTGCGCCGGGCATATCTTTATTCTGCAGTTATATAAAAACCCATATGTCGTTATATAAACAAGATAATTGCACTCCATGTACATATTCATCTACTATCCTCCAATCTATTTTTAAATCCAAATAGAATTCTTACTTGTTATTCCAATCTCTGAGGCAAATATGTTTCTTGATTATTTTGCATTAGGAGTGCTTATTTTTGTATTCCTGGTCATTTTTTATGGGGTTATTATTCTGCATGATATTCCCTATCTGATTGCAAAAAAACGTAATCATCCTCATGCCGACGCAATACATGTTGCGGGTTGGGTGAGTTTGTTTACCTTACATGTTATTTGGCCCTTTTTATGGATCTGGGCAACGCTTTATCGCCCGGAGCGCGGATGGGGCATGCAGAGCGCGGATTCTTCCCTGATCCAGCTGCAGGCAAGGGTTGCCGATCTGGAAAAGAAACTAGGTGAGGTGAAGACCTCTGCGGCGGAGTAATATCGATGGATTTACTGATTGTTCTGACCTATGTAGCGTGTGCATGGTCAATATTTAAGATTTTTAAAATTCCTGTCAATAAATGGACAGTACCTACCGCAGCATTGGGCGGTATATTTATTGTGTGCGGACTGATATTACTGATGAATTATAATCATCCGTATACCTTTAAGGCGCAAAAGGCGGTAATTTCTATTCCCGTAGTGCCGCAGGTAACGGGTGTCGTGACGGAAGTGACAGATAAGAAGAATACACTGATCAAAAAAGGCGAGGTGCTATTCAAACTTAATCCGGGGCGTTATCAGGCGCGGGTCGATCGTCTGAAAGCCGATATTGTCACCGCACAGCATAAAGAGCAGGTTCTTGCTGCGCAACTGGATGAAATGCAAGCCAACACGCAACGGGCAAAGGCTACCCGTGACAAGCTGGCGAAAGATTATCAGCGCTATGCGCAGGGAAGCCAGGCGAAGGTGAATCCTTTTTCTGAACGCGATATCGACGCGGCGCGGCAAAACTATCTGGCGCAGGAAGCATCGGTGAAGTCCTCCATTGCGGAACAACAGCAAATCCAGAGTCAGTTAGACAGCCTGGTGCTGGGGGAAAATTCACAAATTGCCAGCCTGAAAGCACAGTTAGCAGAAGCGGAGTTCAATCTGGACCAGACCGTGGTTCGCGCGCCCAGCGATGGCTATGTGACGCAGGTGCTGATGCGTCCGGGAACCTATGCCGCCGCACTGCCTATGCGCCCGGTGATGGTGTTTATCCCGGATCAAAAACGGCAAATTATCGCCCAGTTCCGTCAAAACTCGCTGCTGCGACTGGAGCCAGGCGATGAAGCGGAAGTGGTGTTTAACGCCCTGCCGGGTAAAGTATTTAGCGGTAAACTGGCTGCTATCAGTCCGGCCGTACCGGGTGGTACATACCAGTCGAACGGGGCGCTGCAATCCTTAAATTCTACGCCCGGTTCTGAAGGGGTGATCGCCACGATTGAGCTGAATGATAATGCGGAGGTTAGCGCGTTACCTGACGGGATTTACGCGCAGGTCGCGGTTTATTCTGACCACTTCGAACATGTGTCAGTCATGCGCAAAGTCTTGTTGCGAATGACCAGTTGGGTGCATTACCTGTATCTCGATCATTAAACCCAGGCTGTTTTGCTTGCTCAGTCTACTGCTCCAGCGACTGAGTAAGCTGCCGGCGAATCTCAGCCAACATCTCATCAAGAATATACTGCACCCGCCAGGGCTGATACTCACGCTTGCGGAAAATCGCTACCAGATCCAGCCACCATTCATGTTGTTCAGAAAAACACGGGACCAGCAACCCGACCTGAACATCCTTTTGCACGCTCGTATTCGGCGCAAAAACAATGCCCAGATGGTTTCGAGCCAGCGCCAGTGCAGACTGTGTGTTGTCGCAGACGTAATTTCCCGTCACGCGGTAGTCGTGCATCTCTTTGCCACCGGTGGAGGTAAATCGCCAAATATTGGCATCGTCGATCATCATGGAATCAATCAGAATACAAGAGTGCTGTTCAAGATCTTCAGGGCCGCTTATAGGATGAGTGCTAATATATTCCGGGCTGGCAAAGGCCGTTACTGCATATTTAGTAATAAAACTGGCGACCAATGATTCGTCTTTGGGATGCGCATAGGTGATTAAAACATCACAATCATCAGGAAAGTCGACGCCTTCATAAAATGCTTTCCGTTCAAGATTACATGTTTTCAGTGAGAGGCTAATGTCGCCGATATTCTGAATTTTTGCGATAACATGTTGCGACAGGTAAGCAATAATCCCGGTTGGCGCATATACCGTTACCCGGCCGCGTTTTTCGTGCTTATAATCAGCAATGAAATTATTCAACTGATCGTTTCGGTCTAACATGTCATTGATGTAAGGGAGCAGCGCAGTACCAAACGGCGTGAGGGTCAACTGTCGGGTGGTGCGGTCAAACACCTTTAATCCAACCTTTGATTCAAAATCAGCAAGGTACTTACTGACGTTGGCTTGTGCAATGCCGAGGATGGTCGCTGCGTGGCTGATGTTTTCACTGGCAGCGATTACCGAAATAATCTTCAGTTCCCGGTGTTTAAGTTGTAATTTATTCATCGCCAAGCCCGATATATATAATTTTTTATATATTACTATATAAATATGGATGTTGCACCGATGAAATTGTAAGCATTATTATGCACGCGCTTTGTAGCTTATTTTAAAATGGAATGTTGGCATGTTAATTAAAAGCAATATTGTGGCACTATTTGCCTTTTCTTTTATGGCGAGTGCGACAGCCGCAGAATTTTCTATTGGCGGTGGCGCTGTATATAATGAATCTCCTTATCGTGGATATAATGATAATGTTCACGCAGTACCGCTTGTCAGTTATGAAAGTGAATCATTTTATTTTAGGCAAACAACGTTAGGTTATATTCTTTCAAAAAACGAAAGCAATGAATTTAGCATTACTGCCTCATATATGCCGCTTGAGTTTGATCCAGGTGATAACGACGACCAGGCGATGAAAAAGCTGGACAAGCGTGACGCTACCGCGATGGCGGGTGCAGCATGGTATCACCATGAAAAATGGGGCAGCGTGAAAGTCTCCGCGGCGGCAGATGTGCTGGACAACAGCAACGGTTGGGTAGGAGAAGCGTCTCTGTTCCGCCAAATGCCGATGGGCAAGCTGACGCTGACCCCGGCTGTTGGCGTGCTCTACTATGACGAAAACTTTAACCAATATTATTACGGCATCTCTGGCAATGAATCCCGCCGTAGCGGGTTATCAAGTTATTCCCCTGGCGATAGCTGGACGCCCTATGTTGGCCTGTCCGCTAAATATGCATTGACCAGCAACCTGACGCTGTTGGCCAGCGCTAACTATAGCGTGTTGCCGGATGATATTAAAAATAGCCCAATGGTCGATCGCGATGACAGCTTCACTTTCCTGTCAGGGGTGAGCTGGCGCTTCTGATTCTCACCCGTTTGTCCTCATGGAGGAGGGCAATTTTT
Organism: Citrobacter sp. wls716; assembly: GCF_005280975.1. NCBI lineage: Bacteria > Pseudomonadati > Pseudomonadota > Gammaproteobacteria > Enterobacterales > Enterobacteriaceae > Citrobacter > Citrobacter sp. wls716. The sequence goes on along the minus strand of NZ_SZWX01000025.1, from coordinate 251,523 downwards.
TCAGTGTTGCAGGCCGGATAAGACGTGAAGCGTCGCCATCCGGCACGTTTTCACTTACCGCTCATTTACCCAGATACGCATTTCGCCTTCACCACGGTTCGCCCAGCTAAACCACGGAATAAACGTCAGGGTATGCGCCTGACGCGAAGCCGGTGAAACATCATAGTGCCACAAGGATTGCTGCGTCGCGTCGGCGCGACTTTGCTTCACACCTTCAGCCTGAATTAACATCTTATGGCTGAACAGCCCCTTACCCTCGAATACTCTGAACTCACTCTCTTTTGGTAGCCACAAGTTATGCAACTCCTCGCCGTTGTCGGCCTGCTCCAGGCAATACACCAGCGGCCCACGTTGAATAGCGACCTTCCCTGCCACATGGCGCACCAGTGGATTTCCGTACACCCGGCGCACCGGCATCGGCAGGGTCAGACTGAGCGTATCGCCTTCCTGCCAGGTCCGGCTGATGTGCAAGTAGCCTTTGCGAATATCCTGCTCAACCGGCTGACCATTCAACAAAACCTGTGGCGCGGAGCACCAGTCTGGCAGGCGCAGAGCGAGGGTGTGATACACCGACTGCGATGATTCGATGGCGATTTTTACTTGTTCATGCCATGGGTAATCCCCGCTAATACGTAGCTTAAGCGAGCCATTTGCAACAGGGACCTCCATGCTATTGCCCACGTACATATTGATATACAGCGCGTCCTGACGTGGCGTGTAGAGGTAATGACCAATTGAGGTTAACACACGGGCGATATTCGGTGGACAGCAGGCGCAGCCGAACCAACGCTGACGAACGGGCTTCACGTGGTCATAAATATGATTAAATTTTAATGATTTAGGGTGCACTTCCAGCGGATTAACGTAGAAGAAATGCTTGCCGTCGAGTGCCATGCCGCCAAGTACCGTATTGTACAGCGCGCGCTCCATCACGTCGGCATACTGACTGTCGGCCTCCATTTCCAGCATTCTGCGGGCGAACATCATCAGGCCGATTGAGGCGCAGCTTTCCGCGTACACGGAGTCGTTGGGCAGATCGTAATCGCTGCTAAATGCCTCCCCACTGCTTTGCGAGCCGATCCCGCCGGTAATATACAACTGGCGCTGGGCCATGTTTTTCCACAGACGCAGGCAATCCTGACGCTTGCCTTCGTCCTGGCTTAAGCGTGCCAGATGCGCCACGCCGGTCATCAGGTAGACAAAGCGTACCGCATGACCGATAGCAGTTTGCTGTTCTGAAATAGGCTGATGTGCCTGGCTGTAGGGCTTGTCCTTCACCATCCACGCCGGGCCGTAGGTGTGCCAGTAAGAGGTTTTTCCGCGTTTTTCGTACTCTTCGTCGTAGAAATGAGGCTGTGCGCCGCGCTGCTCAACAAAGTAATTTACCAGCGCCATATAGCGAGGTTGCTGGGTCACTTCGTACAAGCGCATCAGCGCCAGCTCGATTTCCGGGTGTCCGGGGTAGCCGCGCAGTTGATTCTCCCCGAGTCCAAACACGCTGTCGATGTGATCCGCCAGGCGACACACCACCTCTAACAAACGGCGTTTTCCCGTCGCCTGGAAGAACGCGACGCCCGCTTCAATTAAATGACCGGCGCAGTACAGCTCATGACACTCGGCGAGGTTGGTCCAGCGTTCATTCGGGGCTTTCACCGTGAAGTAAGTATTGAGATAGCCATCTTCACACTGGGCGGCCGCCACCAGTTCAATGACTTCATCGGCCGTTTTCTCAAGTTCCGCATCGGGTTTCTGGCACAGCGACCAGGCAACGGCCTCCAGCCATTTCGCCACGTCGCTATCCTGAAAAACCATGCCGTAAAACTCGCCATCCTGCAGACCTGCGGCGATACGGAAATTCTCTATCGCATGGCTGGGTTCCGCCTCTGCAATGCGGTCATTGAGCGCATCCCACTGATAGGGGATCACTACATCGCGCACCAACTGCTGATATTGTCCGAGGAACGGATCGCTGACGGTGAGCTTATGCAGGTCGACTTCCAGTACGTTCATTTCGTGCTCCTTAAGGCTGTACATGACGCTGACGCAGATCGGTGGAAATACGCGACATCATCGGGTTATTGAGTTTGCAGATGCGGACAGATAGCGCCAGCAGCAGGTGGAACAGCGCGGGCAGCAGCGTTTCCATCGCAGTAATCCCTTGCAGCGAACTGGCGGTTTGATTACCGGCGCCCGGCTGATAGGCGACAAAAATAAACAGCAGGCTGATGATCCCCGCACTTGAGGCCCAGGCCAGCTTGATGAAGAACAGATTGAAGGCGAAATTCATGCCGGAGGAACGCACGCCGGTTTTCCACTCGCCGTAATCGTCGGCGAAGGCCATCAGCGAGAAGTGCAACGGCAGCGTGAAGCCTAAAATAATGCCATTACCGAGGATCACCGCCAGCCACAGCGTCTGATAAGCCGGGCCGGTTGGCAGGAACCACATCATTACCGCCAGCGCGGCCAGTACCAGGTTGGTGTAGTAATAGAGTTTGACGGTATCGATGCGACGGGTCAGGGGGCTGACGATCACTGAACCGATGAGGGACGCAAAGGTCACCATGGTGAAAAACAGCGACGTATAAGCGGTGCTACCTTCCAGCACGTAGGTAATAAAATACATGTACCCGCCGCCACGAATATTGAAGACGTTAATCAGCAGGAAAGACATCACCAGCATCAGCAGCAACTGGTCATTTTTGCGCAGCCCGCCAATGTGCTCACGCAGGGTAAATTTTCCCATCATTGCCAGTGGCACACGCTCGCGTACCCAGAAGAAGCAGCACAGGAACATCACCACCGCGATGGCACACAGGATGCCCACGCCAAACTGATAACCCTGCGCGGCATTACCCTGACCGAGAGCATCCACCATCCACGGCAGGCCAACAGAGACCAGGAATCCCGCCACGCCGCACAGCACAAAGCGCCAGGACTGACAGGCGATCACCTCGTTATGGCGGGTCGTCATCGTATTGATCAGCGCACAGTACGGCACGTTGATGGCGGTATAGCCGACGGAGAGCAGCAGATAGGTACCGAACGCCCAGGCGATTTTTATGCCCATGCTGGCGTCCGGGACGGTAAAAGTGAGTACGCCAATGATGCCAATGGGAACCGCGACCCACAGTTGCCACGGGCGAAAGCGCCCCCAACGGCTTTGCGTACGGTCGGCCAGCACGCCCATGATGGGGTCGGAAATGGCGTCAAATACACGCAAAGCAATAAATAATGTGCCGACCAGCGCAGGCGTTAACCCGAAGACATCGGTGTAGAAAAATGTCAGGAAGTTCATGATCAGGCAGGTAATGACCGTCCCACCCGCATCGCCTAATCCATAACCAATCTTTTCACGCAGAGATAATTTATCGTCTTGCGCACGATGCGCTAAATCGCTTGTCGTAATCGGAGCCGAAGTCATAAATAACTCCCGGAGAGGATGTTCAGAAAGTATCCCGCTACGTTGCGGGTTATTTGTTTGTAATTTGCAAAATACGTTATTTATTCTGCACGAAATGTTTGGGTCAACAAGGGAAGAGAAAAGTATAAAAAGATGACAATTCCGACTTCATTATAAAAATGTGATTTCGATCCGGCGGAAATTAGGTTTGTCGTGAATAATCAATGGTAAAGAGCAGTTTAAATAATGTAAGAAGCGGGAATTTGAATATATATGCTCGAATTATCCATGTCTCTTCCGATTAAAGTGCAAAATGGTGGGTTATTTATTTCCCGAGGCGTGGGTAGCCATCCGGCGCGGCAATTGCACTCCTGGGAAATCATCTTTGTCGAAACCGGGACATTAACGATTCGCGAAGACCATACGGTTTTTTGCGTGAATGCTGGGGAAAGTTTGCTGCTGTGGCCGCAGCGCTTGCATATTGGCGTTGGGCAATTTCCGGCTGATTTGAAATTTTACTGGCTGCATTTTGAGGTGACGGCAGAAAGCGACGCATCAATAACGGAACCGTTACTTGCTATCCCTCAACATACCCGGGTGAGCGAGCCACAATATATTATTTCGCTGTTTCGCCAGTTCTTACGCGAGCAGGAAAATATACATCGCAGCATGGCGCTGGAACTGATCCTGCTGCTGATTTTGCAGCAAATCTCTGCGGCTGCCAGCGAGCAACCCGCCGACAGCCCCGGGAATGCGCTGGCATGGAAGGCCCAACAAATTATACATACTCAGTTTCACCTGCCGATTTCCGCCTCAACGTTGGCGAAAGAGCTGCATTGCAATGCGGATTATCTGGGGCGCGTTTTCCGTGGCGCTTTCCGGCTGACGCTAACCGAAGCGTTGCACCGTCAGCGGGTAAGGGCGGCAGAAAAACTGTTGATCAGTGACTCGTTGTCGCTTACCGAAGTGGCGATGAAATGTGGGTTTAATGACGTGGGCTATTTTCGCAAAATCTTTCGCAAACACACCAGCCTGACGCCCGCGGCGTGGAAACGGCGCTATTGCAAAGAACATATCAATAGCGCCTGACCCGTTATTGTCCGTAATACGCATTCGCCCCGTGTTTGCGCAGATAATGTTTATCCAGCAACTCAGACTGCATATCCGGCAACTGCGGGGCTAACTGGCGAGAGAACAACCCCATGTAGGCGCACTCTTCGAGCACCACGGCGTTATGCACCGCGTCTGCCGCGTCTTTACCCCAGGCGAACGGTCCGTGGGAGTGCACCAATACCGCCGGAACCTGCAGCGGATTGAGATCGCGCTGCTCGAAGGTCTGAACGATCACCTCTCCGGTTTGATATTCATATTCGCCGTTGATCTCTTCAGCGGTCATCAGACGCGTACACGGAATAGAACCATAGAAATAATCGGCATGGGTGGTGCCCCATGCCGGGAGATCCAGACCCGCCTGCGACCAGATCGTCGCGTGGCGAGAATGGGTATGGACGATCCCGCCGATCTGGGGATAACGACGATACAGCGCCAGATGTGTTGGCGTGTCGGACGACGGTTTTTTACTGCCTTCCACCACGTTGCCGCTGGCAATATCCACCACCACCATATCGTCGGCGGTCATCACCTCATATTCCACGCCGGATGGCTTAATCACCATCAGTTTACGTGTTTCATCCACTGCGCTGACGTTGCCCCAGGTAAAGGTGACTAAGCCATGAGCCGGAAGCGCCAGATTGGCCGCCAGCACCTCGGCTTTCAGTTGTTCTAACATGGAAATCCTCCTTCCTGCATGCGTGCTTCTATCCAGCGCCGTGCCTGGATAATTTCCAGTACCGGCTCTTTCGCTTTTTCAGTCCACATTTCAATCAGAAACGACCCGCGATAGTTCAGCTGATGCAGCGTTTTGAAGATGCCAACAAAGTCCACGCACCCTTCGCCAAACGGCACATCGCGAAACTGGCCCGGATGGGTTTCGGTTACCGGCAGCGTGTCTTTCAGGTGGATAGCAGCGATACGGTCAATGCCCAGCGTCAATTCGGCAGTGACATCATTCCCCCAGGCGCTTAGATTGCCCACGTCCGGATAGACGGTGAACCACGGCGAGGACAACATCTGGTCCCACTTTTTCCACTTGCTGATCGAGTTCATAAACGCGGTATCCATGATTTCTACCGCCAGCATCACCTGCGCAGCGGCAGCCTGCTCCACTGCCCATGCCAGTCCTTCGGCAAAGCGCTGCTGCGTGCCTGCGTCATGTTCTTCGTAATAGACGTCGTAACCTGCCAGTTGAATGGTACGAATGCCTAAATCGCGCGCCAGGCGAATGGCTTTGCTCATTATTTCTCGCGCCCGCTCACGCACGGCCTCATCGCGGCTGCCAAAGGGAAAACGACGGTGGGCTGACAGGCACATTGACGGGATCGCCACGCCGGTTTCCAGCATTGCGCTAACCAGCGAGGCGCGCTGAGCCGGGCTCCAGTCGAGACGCGACAGACGCTCATCGGTTTCATCCACCGACATTTCGACGAAATCAAAACCGCAGCTTTTCGTCAGCACCAGACGCTCCGGCCAGGAGAGGTCTTTCGCCAGTGCTTTTTCATAGATACCTAATGGATGATTACGCATGCTGTGTTCCCCAGATGGCGTCGATTTGCGCATGGAATTCGCCAGCAACCTGCGCTGGGTTTTGCGCTCCCGCCAGCGCACGCCCGGCAATAAAAGCTTTGACGTTAATTTCGCGGAACAACGGCAGATCGGCGGGCGTGATCCCACCGGTAATCGACAGTTCCAGACCAATATCAGAAAGCGCCTTCATGCGCGCCAGATCCGCTTCTCCCCACTGTTGTCCGCTGGCCTGCGCATCGCGGCCACGATGGTAAATCGCCTGGCGAACGCCAACGCGATACCAGTCGCGGGCATCATCCAGCGTCCAGTTACCGAACAGCTCCATCTGAATTTCGCCGCCGCAGGACTGCGCGACGCCATGACCTTTCTCTACCGTCGCCAGCGGCGCAGCACAGATGATGGTCATCCAGTTGGCACCTGCTCCAAAGGCTTGCTGCGCGAGGGGTTCGCCCGCATCGGCCACTTTCCAGTCGGCGACGATGATTTTATTCGGGCACTGAGCGCGCAGGGCTTTCACGGCGGCAAGCCCTTCGGTTAAGCAGAGAATCGTCCCCGCCTCAATGATATCGACGCTCTCTTGTAGCAGCGCGACGTCGCGTTGTGCGGCTTCAAGGCTGGTGTGGTCGAGCGCCAGTTGCAGTAATGGTCGACTCATCATTCGTGCTCCTTAATGCGGGCGTGGTAGCCCTGTAGTGCGGTAATTAAATCCAGGTATTGGCGGTATTTACGCTGGTAGCTCGCCTGCGCGGCGGCGTCCGGCAATAACGTGCGCACCGGGTGCTCCAGGCTGCGCTGGGCGTCGCTGAAGTTGGAATAAACGCCGGTGCCGACGCGGGCGGCGAGCGCAGCGCCAAAGCAACCGGTCTCTTCAATCTGCGGCAATTCGATACGTAAACCGCTGACGTCTGCCAGCATCTGCATCCAGATGTCGGAGTGCGCCGGGCCGCCGGTGACGCGCAGGGTATGCGCCTGCGTAAAGCGTTCGCGCATGCGGTTGAGGTGGGTCATGTGGCTGAAAACCACGCCTTCGTAGATGGCCTGCAATAAGTGGGCGCGAGTGTGTATCGCCTGCATGCCATAAAAGCCGCTGGTCATCTCCAGCCCGGCGTTGCTGCCGTACAAAAAGGGCAGGAAGAAAAGATCGCTACCAGCTTTCGGTAAGCTGGCAACGGCCTGATTGATCTCAGTAAAAGAGAGTTCGCCCCACTGGGCGGTAAACCATTCCAGATTGCCGGAAGAGGTCGGGCTGGCTTCGTGAACGATGTACTGCCCGTCGTTGACATAGCGCCCATAGACATAGGGATGGGCCTCGTGGTCGCGCAGGCCGTGCGCGATCCCGCTGGTGACGGCCCAGGTTCCCATCACCGCGTTGAGGGTGTATTCATCTTCGATACCGGCACAGAGTGCGGTGGAAACCACATCAAACAGTCCGCCGACGACGGGCGTGCCCGCCGCCAGACCGGTTATGGCGGCTGTCTGAGCGGTGATTTCCCCGCATATTTCTGCTGAGCCGACAATCGGCGGCAGCGCATTGTCGATCTCACTGATGCCCAGCCACTGGGTCAGGCGCGGGTCGTACTGACCCGTAGTCATGTTGTAGAGGTTCGACTCGGAGATATTGCTTTCTTCGCAGCCTTTAACACCGGTTAAGCACCAGCGCAGATAGTCATGGCCCATCATCACGCAGCCAATTTGCGCGTAACGTTGGGGTTGATTCTCTTTCACCCAGCGCAGCAATGATGCCGGGTGCCCGGTCCACAACGTCTGGCGGGTAACCGGGTAGAGCTGCTCAGGGATCCCATCCTGCTGCCAGCGCTGAACGATGTCCAGCGCCCGGCGGTCGGAAGAGAGGATGGCATTGCCCAGCGGTTTATCCTGCTTATCGAGGAGGAACAGGCCTTTGCCCTGAGCGGAAATACCGACGCCTTTGATTTGATCGCCGCAGACGCCGGTGCGCGCTAACAGCCCGGCGATCGTGGCGACACACTGTTGCCACAACTGGTGCATATCGCGTTCGGCGTAACCGGGCAATGGCGATGCGGTCTGCAACGATTGCCGGTTAATGCCATGCTCATGACCTTTGGCGTCATACAACCCGGCTTTCAGATACGTACCGCCACAATCAATACCCAGCCAGAAGGTCTCTTTCTCACTCATCTTGTTATCTCATTTTTGCCGGATGGCGCTACGCTTATCCGGCCTACGACGGTTGCTACCTGTAGGCCCGGTAAGCGAAGCGCCACCGGGCATTGTTTTATGCTGTACGTTTATGTGGATTCAGTGTCTTTAGCGGAGCGGCACCGGCGTCGCATTTGGCTGGCAGCAGCAGCGCCATCAGCGCGGCCAGAGCCAGTGAGATAGCCAGGCAGTAAACCCCCGCATCTTTGCTGTACAGGGTGATGAGTACGCCGACCGCATAAGGACCGCAGAAGCCGCCGAGGTTGCCCAGCGCGTTGATGACCCCACGTGCGCCCCCGGCCATTTCCGCACTGAACAAACGTGCCGGAATGGTCCAGAACACGCCCGCTGCTGATTGCAGGAAGAAGCCGCAGCCGACCAGCGCGGCATAAGCCAGCCAGACGTTATTTTTCAGCGCCACGGAGAGGAACATGCACAGAGCAAAGCCAATCAACGGCAGGCAGACGAACAGCTTGCGTTTGCCGGTGCGGTCAGAGAGAGACGAGAACAGGAACATCCCGGCAATGGCCCCGACGTACGGCAGAATGGCGAGCATACCGACCTGTCCCATGCTGCTGTGCGTCAACTCTTTGAGGATGGTCGGCAGCCACAGGGTGTAACCGTAAATCCCGGTCTGATAGAAGAAGTTCAGCGCGATGAGCTGCCACATGGTTTTATCGGAAAGCACCGCGCCCAGAGAGGCATTTTTGACTTCCGTTCCGGCAATGGCTTTTTGCTCGGCGGCCAGCGTTTCGACCAGGTAATTTTTCTCGGCCTCAGAGATCCAGCGCGCCTCCTGCGGACGGTCGTAAACGGTATAGGCCCACAACACCAGTACAACGACGGAAAGCAAACCTTCAATGATGAACAGCCAGCGCCAGTCGAGAACGGTGATAATCCAACCCGAGAGCGGAGCGGTAATGATCCCGGCAATCGGCACAAACATAATCACAATCGCATTGGCGCGACCACGCTCGGCGTCGGGGAACCAGTTACTGATCATCGTCAGCACCACCGGCAGCATGCCGCCTTCGGCAACGCCGAGTAAAAAGCGCAGAACCAGCAGTTGGTACTGATTAGTGATTAACCCCGTGAGGACGGAAATAACCGCCCAGGCAACCAGCGACCAGCCGATAAATTTCTTGCCGCTGCCGTGAACGGCAATTTTTCCGCCGGGAACTTGTAAAAACAGATAACCGATAAAGAAAATACCGCCAGCCAGTCCCGCCATGGTGGCGGAAATACCTAATTCGGCATCCATTCCGCCCGGCATCGCGAAGGCGATATTGACGCGGTCCATATAAGAAATAATACAGGCGATTAAAATAGGTGGAATAATCCGCAGCCAGCGCTGACGGGGTATATCTTTGAGTGTAGGGCGAGAGGTCATGTTCATATTAATATTCTCGTAGAGTAGTATTTTATTTTTATATTTTTGCTTTATTTAACGTCGCGATACCGTCGCGCAATATTGCTACGCGATGGTTCACATCTGCATTGGCGTTTATTTCCAGCAATTTAATACCGGCAAATTGCAATGGTTCGGCTTCTGCGCAGGCGAATAATTCGCGGGCATGGTCGGTGGTCATCAGGCTTTGTGGGCAGAATGGGGCAAACGGGGCGTGTAAGTCCTGCCACTCACCGTAGTCTCCTGTGATAGTGGTACCGGAGAACATCAGCGCACCCAGTTTTCCAGCCCGTTTGACCTGCTGCGTGTGGGTCAACGCCAGGGCGGGGTTCTGTCCTTCAATGGCCGATCGCGCCCAGTTAATGCACACGCTGATGTCATACCCGGCAATGACCTCCAGCACATTGTCTAACGGCAGAAAGCCTTTGCGCGGCGCAATGCCGGTCATGGCATCGCAATGTTCCAGCACCAGATCGCAGGACCAGTCCCAGGAGGTAATCTCTTTCAGCGAACGGGCAAACGCATCGGTGGCCTGCGCAACATTTGGATTGCTGGCATTGGGTGCGGCATGCAGCTCCAGCGCAATCACTTTTCCGGCGTGGGTCGCATTGATATGGTTGATTTTTTGCTGCAGATGACGGTAATACGCCACGCAGGCTTTACGCTGTTCTTCGTCGCTGGAAGCCAGCCCAAAAGCGCTGTTTGTGCCGCGACGGCGCATGGTTTCCATAATGGCGGTGACCACGATTTGCCAGTCGCCCGGCGTATGGCGCAATAACCATTCGTCGCCTAACGGGTGAAGATGTTCAAGGCAGGGCTGCTCCAGACCGCGAATATCCGGGGTATCGGCGAGCTGTCGCCAGAATTCCTTCTCTTCCTCTTCACTCTTTTGGTGAAATGAGGGTGCACAGGGGTACGCACCGATAATATAACCGGCATTATTAACGCTCATGTTGTGCTCCTTTTTATAAAACTGAAATAGCAACCTTCACAACTATTTTGCGGATCGCCGTGGCGACAGTTTTATGACATGCAGGGCGGTGAACATCCTGCGGGAAAAATATGGCGTAGCTTCCTGGAATCATTTCAATAAACGATTCATGTTCGCTGGCGTGATAAAAAATAATATCGCGCTGTTCTAATAACGATTCACTGATTGGGTTATTCCCGGTATCAATAGCGATCCCGATTTTCTCTTCGCCCCAGGCCAGAAATTGAATATCCAGATAGCGGCGATGCACTTCCGGGCGATTTTCGGCAGCATCACGCGTGGTTAAATCGATAACCTGCGCGAAGATATTTTTACCGTCGATTTCCACCACGCCCGGCTCCAGTTTGCGGAAGTCTGTGCTACGCAGAAAGTCGAGCGCCCTTTCAATCGCCGCGGGTAAACGACATGGGTTAGGCTGAGCGATATGTCCAAAGATCATACTCTGACTCCTTACAACGCCTGAATTTTGGCCCAGACGCTGTCGTCAACGGTGATACCGTTGCGGCGGTTTTCTTCCAGCAGCCTGGTAAACTCGTGCCCCGGCAGGCGGACAGGCGTGTTTTCATCGGCGCGTTCAGCGGTGGTGATGAAATCCATAATCCGCTGCAGTTTGGCGTCGCGGGTGGCGCCGTCGATCAGCTTATCTACTTCAATAGCGATAAAAATCTGCGAAACGCCATATTCATCGCTGTTGTCCTGGGTGACCTCGGCCACGGAAGAACCGTCTGAAAGCAGGGTGGCGATCATATCCAGCACAATCGACAGACCTGAACCTTTCCAGTATCCCATTGGCAAAATACGGCGATTTTTCTCGATAACGCCAGGTTCTCTGGTGAGGTTACCTTCATCGTCGAACCCGCCGTCCACCGGCAGTTCGCGACCGGCCAGGCGATTCACTTCCAGCATGCCGTAGGAGAACATCGACATCGACATATCAACCATGGTGATTGGCGATGAGGGGATCGCGACGATCAACGGGTTAGTACCAATGCGGCACTCTTTCGAACCCCACGGCGGCATGACGGCAATCGAGTTAGTCCAGCAGATACCGATGTAGCCTTTCTCCGCCGCCTGCCAGCCATAGCTGCCGCCGCGCATCCAGTGGTTGGCGTTACGCAGTGCGACCAGGCCAATACCGTGATCGGAGGCCAGCTCAATGGCTCTGTCCATCATCTTTTTCGCCGTCAGATTTCCGATCGAACGCTGGGCATCCCATTGTTCAATCGCTCCCAGGCTGGTAATGCGTTGCGGTTTGGCCTCAGGAATGATGTCGCCGTTATCCAATTGCTGAATAAAACGAGGAAAACGATTCACGCCGTGCGAATAAACGCCGGACTCGGTGGTGCGCGCAAACATTTCGGCACAGGCATCGGCGGTTTCAACGGCAATACCACGTGCCAGCAGTACCCGATTGAACGCATCTTTCAACTGCTCAAAAGTGACTTTCATTCCTGTTTCCTTGTTTAAATTTGATCGCTTTTTTATCTCTAAATTTCACTATGCGAAATCTGATTTCAAATATAGCGATCAAATTTTGACAGATCAACGGGGCACCCTGTTTTTTAAAATCATGAAAATCAAATGGTTGTGTTTTTTCGGTTCAGATCGTGAACTGAAACACACTTTGCGCTACCATCAGAGCGCGACGAAAAGGGGAGCGGAAACGATGGGCACAAAAGAGAGTGAGATGACGCAAGACAAAGAGCGGCCAGCCGGAAGTCAGAGCCTGTTCCGTGGTTTGATGTTGATTGAGATTTTGAGCAACTATCCGAATGGTTGCCCGTTGGCGCATTTGTCTGAACTGGCAGGGCTGAACAAAAGTACCGTGCATCGACTGCTGCAAGGGCTGCAATCCTGCGGATATGTCACCCCCGCGCCCGCGGCAGGGAGTTATCGCCTGACCACCAAATTTATTGCCGTGGGTCAGAAGGCGTTGTCGTCACTGAACATCATCCATGTTGCTGCGCCGCACCTTGAAGCGCTGAATATCGCCACCGGTGAAACCATCAACTTCTCCAGTCGTGAAGACGACCATGCGATTTTGATTTATAAGCTGGAGCCGACGACGGGCATGCTGCGTACCCGCGCTTATATCGGTCAGCATATGCCGCTGTATTGCTCGGCGATGGGCAAAATTTATATGGCGTTTGGTCATCCGGACTATGTGGAATCTTACTGGCAGAGCCATCAGGATCTGATTCAGCCGCTGACCCGCAATACGATTACTGGTTTACCGGCCATGTACGATGAGTTGGCGCAGATCCGCGAAAGCAGCATGGCAATGGATCGGGAAGAGAACGAGCTGGGTGTTTCCTGCATCGCCGTGCCGGTGTTTGATATTCATGGGCGGGTGCCGTACTCGGTATCGATTTCACTTTCTACCTCGCGCCTCAAGCAGGTCGGAGAAAAGAATTTACTCAAGCCGCTGCGCGAAACCGCGCAGGCGATTTCAAATGAGCTGGGTTTTACCGTTCGCGATTAGGCGCATGCCTGACGTCGTTCAGGCACCTGACACTATTTAACCGTTTCCCCTGTCCGATCAAAGCGACGGGGGGAATCTCTCTGGCACTCTGTGGTTTTCGCGCAGAGGGAGGGGGCAATGAACGCGTTTATTATGGCGGATGCGGAAAAATGTATTGGGTGTCGTACCTGCGAAGTGGCCTGTGTCGTCGCGCATCAGCAAAACCAGGACTGCGCGTCTGTTTCTTCTGCTGCGTTTACTCCGCGGATCCGCGTGATCAAAGATGACGCCTTTACGACGGCGGTCGCTTGTCATCAATGCGAAGATGCTCCCTGCGCGAATGTTTGCCCAACGCACGCCATTCGTCGTGAACATGGGCATATCTTCGTTGAACAGGCGCGTTGCATTGGCTGTAAAAGCTGTATGCTGGCCTGCCCGTTTGGGGCGATGAATGTCGTCTCCCGCTCGTCTCGGGTGCAGGCGATAAAATGCGATCTGTGCTGGCACCGTGAGGCGGGACCCGCGTGTGTCGAAGCCTGCCCGACCAGCGCGTTGCAGTGTATAGATGCGGTCAGCGTCCAGAAACAACGTCTACGCTCCCAGCCGCTGTGAAAATAGCCCGACCCGTGTCTGGGTCGGGTTTATCATCAGCCTTCCAGCCAGGCGCGTTCGATCTCTTCAGCCAGAATCTTCACGCCAGCCTCGATTTTTTCCGGTTCCGGTACGTAATTCATCCGCATGCACTGATGCGTATGCGGCCAGGGTTTATCCAGCCCTGGGAAGAAGTAATCACCGGGAACCATCAGCACGCCGCGTGCTTTCAGGCGCTGATACAGTAGTTCAGTCGTGATGGGCAAATCTTTGAACCACAGCCATAGGAAAATCGCGCCCTCTGGTTTATGGATCAGGCAGCGATCTTCAGATAAATAGCGGCGAATGATCGCAATAGTCTGCTGAACACGCTGATAATAAAACGGTTTGATAACCGTCTCAGACAGACGCAGCAGGTCGTTGCGCTTAATCATTTCGCACATGATTGCCGGACCCATTCCGCCAGGTGCAAGGCTGATAATGCCGTTCATATTGGTGATGGCGGTGATGATTTTTTCATTCGCAATAATGATGCCGCAGCGGGAGCCCGGCAGTCCCAGCTTGGAAAGGCTCATGCACAGTACAATGTTAGGGTTCCACAACGGGCGTGCTTCGCTAAAGATGATGCCGGGGAACGGTACGCCATAGGCATTATCAATCACCAACGGGATCCCATGCTGGTTGGCCAACCGGTCCAGCTTCATCAGCTCTTCATCGGTGATCACATTGCCGGTTGGGTTGGTCGGACGTGACACGCAGATCATGCCCGTCTCTTCACCGATGTGCAGGTGTTCAAAATCAACGTGATACTTAAACTGACCTTCCGGTAACAGTTCGATGTTTGGGCGTGCTGAGACAAAGAGATCTTCTTCCAGGCCGGAATCGGCATAGCCAATATATTCCGGGGCCAACGGGAACAACACTTTTCGGGTGGTTCCATCGGCGCGACGTCCGGCGAAGAGGTTGAATAAGTAGAAAAACGCGCTCTGACTGCCATTTGTCAGTGCAATATTTTGTGGTTCGATATCCCAGCCCAGCTTCTCACGTAGTAATTTCGCCAGCTCAGACAGTAGCTCGGTTTTACCTTGTGGACCGTCATAATTACAAAGCGCATCAGTGGCTTTGCCGTTTTCCAGCATTTCTGCCAGCAGAGACTGAAAGTAATTTTGCATCTCTGGTATTTGCGCCGGATTACCGCCACCGAGCATGATAGCGCCTGGGGTGCGTAAGCCGTCGTTGAGGTCCTCCATCAGGCGTGTGATGCCTGAATGGCGGGTAAATTTGTTGCCAAAAAGTGAGAATGTCATAGCAGGTGATCTGTCGAACTCAGTATTAAAGTGGCTAACCATAGCGCTACCTATGGCGGGGTGCAAATCAGGCCCACGGAGCAGAATTGATGTTTTGTGCTGCAGATTTTTTTCTGGATAGTTTTTTATATTGAATCTGGCTTCCCGTGCCGTTGAGCATGAGAAGCCTGTTGGGATCAGGGTTGACCGGCCCACACCACCATGGCTTTATCGTCGCCATGTTCGCGGATAAATCCGTATCCCTGCTTCAATGTCAGCGTGGTCTGTTTACCGGCGCCAATGGCGGGATGTCTGGCTCGGAACTGACTGATGCGCTGCCAGTGAGCGACGCTGGCGGCAGATTTTCCGCTAACGTCCTGCCAGTTCATCTGCGAGCGTGTACCCTGTAACGGGTCTGAGCCGGTTGGGCCGAAAGGTCGTGCCGACTCGTCGCCATAAAAGAGTTGTACCGCGCCCGGCGCCAGCAGCAATAGCTCGGCGGCTTTATCTCCACCTTCGCGGAACAAACGCGTATCGTGCGAGGAGAGATAGCTCAGGACGTTGAAGTCCTGCAGTTTATCCGCCATCTGCTGCCAGGTGAGATCCATATTTGCCAGACAATCGACGGCCTTTGCCGCCTGCTCCTGATAGTCGAAATTGATCATCGCGTCGAAGCCGTGATGGTAATAATCGCTTTGCATGACGCCGTGACCCCAGGCTTCGCCGGTCATCCAGAAGGGTTTATCATCCAGCGCTTTATCCGGGTTGGCTTTCTTCCATTCGACTAACGCCGCGCTGGCCTGTGTTTTTAGCTGCTGCCAGGCGGGAAGCTCGACGTGTTTGGCGGTATCGACCCGAAAACCGTCAATCCCGTAATCACGTACCCACTGACTGAGCCAGTGCGTCAGATAATCCCGGGGCGTGTAACCAGCAATGGCTTTGGCGTGCGTATCCGGCTTGTGCTGATAAAAGTTTGGCAGTCCGGAAGGTGTGGTGGATTCGGTTTTCAGATCGGGCAGGAACGCCAGCGACATGGTCAGGTCATCAAAGCCAGGATTGTCGTAATCGCCAATATCGGTGCGGATCCAGTTTTTCCCCCACCATTTTTCCCAGCCGACTTTATCACTGAAATTGATGTAATCATTAAAACTGTGCCAGCTCTGCCCGGCAGCGGGTTTCCAGTCCGTCCAGCGTTCACCGAGCGTTTTTTTCAGCTCATCGCCCGATAAGTACAGCGCCCCAAACTGATACTCCTGCATATCCGCCAACGTGGCGTAGCCGGTATGGTTCATTACCACATCAAACAGGACACGGATACCGCGCTGGTGTGCGCCATCTACCAGCGCACGCAGATCCACTTCGTTACCCATGTTGGCATCAATCGTTGTCCAGTCCTGGGTGTAGTAGCCGTGGTAAGCGTAGTGGGGAAAATCGCCTTTGGCGCCACCCCCAACCCAGCCGTGGATTTGCTCAAACGGTGCGCTGATCCACAAGGCGTTGACGCCCAACTGTTGCAGGTAGTCGAGTTTACTGGTGAGCCCGCGCAAATCGCCTCCGTGGAAAGTGCCAATTTCCTGCATGCCATCGTTGCGACGTCCGTAGCTGTGGTCGTTGCTCGGATCACCATTCACAAAGCGGTCCGTCAGGACGAAATATACCGTGGCGTTATGCCAGTCGAAGGCGGCGGGGGCATCGGTTTCTGCCCGTTCCAGCAGCAATAGCCCGTTACTGGTTGCGGCGGGCTGTAAGGTAATCGACCCGTTTTTCACCGTTGCCGTTTGCTGACTGTAGAAATCGCGCACCACGGCGCCTTCCGGGAAAGTCTGGCTCACGTCCAGTGTTAACGGCGAACCATCCCATTTCGGGCACTGGCGAATCTGGACGGTGGCGGGCTCTGCGGCGTTTTTGACTGAGAGCATCAGGGTCGGCGTGCCGGAGCGGGTATCGACTTCCAGCGTGTAATCGCCGTCTTTGAATAAACGCCACTGCGGCGGCGCGCCTTCACACGGTTTTAGCGACAGCATCTGGTTGAGTTTTATCGCATCAGCAGGCTGCCAGCACTGTTGGTCAAAATTCAGGATTAAAGGGCGAGTACCCTTCGTCAACGCTGCATGGCTGACGAATTTACCCGTACCTTCCGCTTCGAAGGTGGGAAGTTCTGGAGAAGTCCATGATGAGGCGATGGCAATGCCGGGTATCAGCGCCAGCGCAACGGCGGCAAGTTTCATAATGCTGTCCTTGATGCTGCGATTTACGCCAGTTTGCCAGTGAAATCAGAGCGGAAACTCATCCTTAGCGTCGATTCCGCCCGGATGAGAGATGAGGGTGAGCGATCACGCGCAAAAAACGACCTAATTTTGCGATAACCTCCACATTTTCTTCGAATTAACCGCACCCGGAACGGTTTGTACGTGACATAGTTTCAGAATTGGACTATTCCTTTGGGTGCTCTTGACGGCTATTTTTGATATGATTTGAGATTCATCTCTCATTTTTGTGAAAAATATAAGGTGTTGGAATGTTTAAATCCGACCAGGAGACCTAATGATATTGACTCCCATTCGACGATATGGGGCAATGATTCTTATGTTACTCACCATTGCATTTTCGGGTGAGGTGCTGGCAAAGACACACACGGCGACAACGAGTCATAAGCCCCAGGTAATCAAGGCAAGTAATACACAGGTAAGCAGTAAACAAGAGTATTCTCGCAATAGTGCAAAGAGTAGTTCACTTCCTGATTTGCGAAAATACCCTTCCGGAACACCAAGGAAAAAAGCGTTTCTCCGGACGGTTATGCCTTATATTACCAGTCAAAATGCTGCCATTACGGCGGACCGTAACTGGCTGATCTCAAAGCAGTACCAGAATCGCTGGTCACCGACTGAGCGTTCGCGTATGAAAGACATCGCGAAACGCTACAAGGTGAGCTGGTCTGGCAACACGCGTAAAATTCCATGGAATACGCTGCTTGAACGCGTAGACATCATTCCTACCAGTATGGTGGCGACTATGGCTGCGGCTGAAAGCGGTTGGGGCACATCGAAACTGGCGCGTAGCAATAACAACCTGTTTGGCATGAAATGTGTCAAAGGCCGCTGCAACAATGCACCCGGTAAGGTGAAAGGCTACTCACAGTTTGAATCGGTAAAAGAGTCGGTGAATGCCTATGTCATTAACCTGAACACGCATCCGGCATACTCTTCCTTCCGTAAATCGCGCGCGCAGTTGCGTAAAGCCGATCAGGAAGTGACAGCGACCGCGATGATCCATAAGCTGAAGGGGTACTCCACCAAAGGACAGAGTTACAATAACTATCTGTTCGCGATGTACCAGGATAACCAGCGTTTAATCGCCGCGCATATGTAATTTCCACAGGCCTGATGGCACGACGCTTATCAGGCCTGTGAGCCGCTCTGCAGGCCGGATAAGGCGAAACCGTCATCCGACACAATTCCCCTACAGCAACACCTCACTGTTCATGTCACGGTACTCTTTTGGCGTCGTGTCGTATTCTTTCTTGAAAACGGAATAGAAATACTGCAACGACGGGTAGCCGCACATTTGTGAAATTTCGTTTATCGCGAGCGTCGTGGAGATCAACAGGCTACGCGCTTTTTCCAGTTTTTCGGCATGAATCACGGCGTGGATGGTTTCCCCGACCTCGTCTTTAAAGCGCTTCTCGAGATTCGAACGTGAAATCCCTACTGCATCCAGCACTTGCTCGACTTTGATGCCTTTACAGGCATGGTTGCGGATAAAGTGCATTGCCTGAATGACAGCGGGATCGGTCAGTGAGCGATAGTCGGTTGAACGACGATTCACGACGCGTACCGGAGGCACCAGAATACGTTGCAGCGGCAGTTCTTCATTCGCCAGTAAGCGGTGCAGAAGTTTTGCTGCCTGATAGCCCATTTGTCGCGCGCCCTGAGCAACGGATGACAGTGCGACGCGGGACAGGTAACGGGTGAGTTCTTCGTTATCGATCCCAATAACACACAGTTTTTCCGGCACCGGGATATGCAAATGCTCGCAGGCCTGCAGAACATGCCGCGCACGCGCGTCGGTCACGGCGATAATACCGGTTTGCGGGGGTAAAGTTTGCAGCCAGTCCGCCAGTCGATTTTGGGCGTGTTGCCAGTTTTCTGGTGCGGTTTCCAGCCCCTGATAGACAACACCACGGTACTTCTCTTTGGCGACCAACTGGCAAAAGGCATATTCACGCTCGGCAGCCCAGCGCTTGCCGCTGGAAGAGGGCAGACCATAAAATGCGAATCGGTTGACCCCTTTTTCTTTCAGATGCAAAAAAGCGCTTTCCACCAGTGCATGGTTATCGGTCGCAATGTAATGGACGGGGGGATAATCGCTTTCAAGATGGTAGGAACCCCCAACGCCGATGATCGGAACATCGACATCGGCAAGTAATTGCGCAATGTCATCATCGTCATAATCAGCAATAACACCGTCGCCTAACCAGTCTTTGATATTATCAATACGGGCACGGAAATCTTCCTCAATGAATATATCCCACTCGGATTGCGATGCCTGTAAATATTCACCTACGCCCTCTACCACCTGACGGTCATAGGCTTTATTAGCATTAAATAATAGGGTGATGCGGTGTCGTTTATCAAACATAAGAGCCTGTCCTGAAAGGTTAACGTGGCCTGTCAATACTACCAAAACCGCAGGTGCGACTACTTGATGAAGCGTGACAAATTTCTTATTTGCGTAACGCTACGCAAAATTCACACACCCCGACCAGGAAGACAATTGTCATTTCTTATCTGTGTATTACGGTTTTTTGTTTATTGATGAAGAGCCGATCGCGATCGCTTTTTTAATTGCTTATTCAGTGTGCATTTTTGGGAGCCAGCGCACATTTGGGTATTCTCTTAATGGCGGTGTGAAATAACGTAATTGAGCAATAAATCAGGAAATTCCAGTATGACTGTATCGCAGTTTACTTGCCGTATTACCTGATTATGGAGCTTATTATGCAGGCTTATTTTGACCAACTCGATCGCGTTCGTTTTGAAGGTACAAAATCCACTAATCCACTCGCATTTCGCCATTACAACCCTGATGAAATCGTGCTGGGCAAGCGCATGGAAGAGCATCTGCGCTTTGCCGCCTGCTACTGGCACACTTTCTGCTGGAACGGCGCGGATATGTTCGGTATGGGGGCATTCGACCGTCCGTGGCAACAGCCGGGTGAAGCATTGGCGCTGGCAAAACGTAAAGCGGATGTGGCATTTGAGTTTTTCCATAAGCTGAATGTGCCTTACTACTGCTTCCATGATGTTGACGTCTCGCCTGAAGGCGCGTCACTGAAAGAGTATAAAAATAACTTTGCCCAGATGGTGGATGTGCTGGCGGCAAAACAGGAACAGAGCGGCGTGAAACTGCTGTGGGGTACGGCAAACTGCTTTACTAACCCACGTTATGGCGCAGGTGCGGCGACTAACCCGGATCCGGAAGTCTTCAGCTGGGCGGCTACGCAGGTCGTGACTGCCATGGATGCCACACATAAGTTAGGTGGCGAAAACTACGTCCTGTGGGGCGGCCGTGAAGGTTATGAAACGCTGCTTAATACCGACCTGCGTCAGGAACGTGAGCAGATTGGCCGCTTTATGCAACTGGTGGTCGAGCATAAACACAAAACAGGTTTTCAGGGCACCTTACTGATCGAACCGAAGCCGCAGGAACCCACTAAACATCAGTATGACTACGATGCCGCGACTGTTTACGGATTCCTGAAGCAGTTCGGTCTGGAAAAAGAGATCAAACTGAATATTGAAGCAAACCATGCCACGCTGGCAGGCCATTCGTTCCACCACGAAATCGCTACGGCGATTGCTCTGGGGCTATTTGGTTCCGTCGATGCGAACCGTGGCGACGCGCAACTGGGCTGGGACACTGACCAGTTCCCGAACAGCGTAGAAGAGAATGCGCTGGTCATGTACGAAATCCTGAAAGCGGGCGGTTTTACCACTGGAGGCCTGAACTTTGATGCCAAAGTCCGTCGTCAGAGTACTGATAAATACGATCTGTTCTATGGTCATATTGGTGCGATGGATACCATGGCGCTGTCGCTGAAAATTGCGGCCCGTATGATTGAAGACGGTGGCCTGGATCAGCGCGTGGCAAAACGTTATGCCGGTTGGAATGGTGAGCTGGGCCAGCAAATTCTGAAAGGTCAGATGACGCTGACGGAAATTGCGCAGTACGCTGAACAACATAACCTGGCACCGGTGCACCAGAGCGGTCATCAGGAATTGCTGGAAAATCTGGTAAACCATTATTTGTTCGACAAATAACGGACTGCTGAGTACGTCCGTAAGCCCGGATAGCGATTTGCTACCGGGCCTTTCTTTAAGGAACGATACCCTATGTATATCGGGATAGATCTTGGTACATCAGGCGTAAAGGCCATTCTGCTCAACGAGCAGGGCGATGTGGTGGCCTCGCACACGGAGAAACTGACCGTCTCGCGCCCGCATCCGTTATGGTCGGAGCAGGATCCTGAACAGTGGTGGCTGGCGACGGATCGGGCTGTGAAAACGTTGGGCCAGCAGCATTCGCTTCGCGAGGTGAAAGCGTTGGGGATTGCCGGACAGATGCACGGTGCGACGCTACTGGATGAGCAACAGAAGGTTCTGCGTCCGGCAATCCTGTGGAACGATGGTCGCTGTGCTGAAGAGTGCGTCATGCTTGAGGAGCGGGTTCCGCAATCGCGTGCCATCACCGGCAACCTGATGATGCCTGGCTTTACCGCCCCTAAATTGCTGTGGGTGCAGCGCCACGAACCGGACATTTTCAGCCGGGTTGATAAAGTTCTGCTGCCGAAAGATTACCTGCGTCTGCGTATGACCGGAGAGTTTGCCAGCGATATGTCGGATGCCGCAGGTACGATGTGGCTGGATGTCGCGAAACGTGACTGGAGTGACGTCATGTTGTCTGCGTGTCAACTGACTCGCGCACATATGCCGACCTTGTACGAGGGCAGTGCGATTACTGGAACGCTGTTGCCTGGTGTCGCGCAATCCTGGGGCATGTCAGAGATTCCCGTAGTGGCGGGTGGCGGTGATAACGCGGCGGGGGCGGTTGGCGTCGGCATGATGAATGCCGGTCAGGCTATGCTCTCGCTGGGGACTTCCGGGGTCTATTTTGCGGTCAGCGACGGTTTTCTCAGCAAACCGGAAAGCGCAGTCCATAGCTTTTGCCATGCTCTACCTGAACGGTGGCACCTGATGTCCGTGATGCTAAGTGCGGCATCCTGCTTGGACTGGGCGGCAAAACTAACCGGGATGGCAAGTGTACCTGCGCTGATTGATGCCGCACAGCAGGCAAATGAGCAGGCTGAACCGGTCTGGTTTTTACCCTATCTCTCAGGTGAACGTACGCCGCACAACAACCCGCAAGCGAAGGGTGTCTTTTTTGGTCTGACGCATCAGCATGGTCCGGCAGAACTGGCGCGAGCGGTACTGGAAGGTGTGGGATTTGCCTTAGCCGATGGTATGGATGTGGTACATGCCTGTGGCGTGCAGCCCGCCAGCATTACACTGATTGGCGGTGGGGCGCGCAGTGAATACTGGCGTCAAATGCTGTCTGACATCAGCGGATTGCAGCTGGATTACCGTACCGGCGGTGATGTTGGCCCTGCACTCGGTGCGGCGCGCCTGGCGCAAATTGCCATCAATCCGCAACGGCCATTATCTGACCTGTTGCCTCAGCTTACGCTGGAGCAGGCGCATTATCCTGACGCCGGGCGTCATGCTCTTTACCAACAGCGTCGAGAAACCTTCCGCCGAATCTATCAGCAATTACAACCACTGATGTCCTGACCCTAAATCCCCTCTGGTAAACAGAGGGGATTTATCAAATATATATTTCAATCTAATAAATAATTGGCGTGCATGAATTTATTCTGAAAGTCCGGCGTAGTGGCATTTTTCTGTGTTGTCTTTAGCGGGTTATTCATATTGTATCCATGATGGATAAGGAGATCCCAATGAAGACGACAAGGCTGTTGCCCTGGATATTATTCCTTTCTGGCGCGCTGATTTACGTTATTGGCTTTTGGCAGGCATGCCCGTTATTGAGTGGCAAAGGCTATTTTTTCGGCGTGCTGATGGCGGGAATGTTTGTGACATATGTTTATCAGCGTGGTGAAAATCTCAATCAGAGCGACGAACGCTTCGCCTCTGTGTGTCAGATGGTGGCACTCATCACGATAGGATTGCTACTGGTGGGTGTGTGGAACGCTCCATTAGCGCCCATTGAAAAGGCGCTGTACCCAGCGGCATTCTTTATTTGTTTATGGGGGCAAATTTTATTGTTGCGCTCATCAGAAAATACACCTAAAGGACAGGAACTCTGAATGGATAACAGAACTTCAACGTATTCTCCCGCATTTAGCATTGTGTCATGGATAGCGCTTTTCGGCGGCATTGTGACGTATCTTCTGGGGCTGTGGAATGCGGGTATGCAGTTGAATGAAAAGGGGTATTACTTTGCTGTGTTGGTGCTTGGTTTGTTTTCTGCTGCGTCGTATCAAAAGACGGTACGGGATAAATATGAAGGTATCCCTACGACGCCGATTTACTATGTAACCTGCCTGGCCGCGTTTGTTATCGCGGTAGCATTACTGGTTGTTGGTTTGTGGAACGCCACCCTGTTACTCAGTGAGAAAGGGTTTTACGGTCTGGCTTTCTTTTTGAGTCTGTTTGGCGCAGTTGCCGTGCAGAAAAACATTCGCGATGGTGGTTTTGAACGTTCAAAAGAAACTGTGGCGATTGCAGAAGAGTTTACGGAATAATCGGTAGCCCCCCGTTCGGTAACGAGCGGGGGTTTTTCATTTTAACTTACCAGCCTGCGCGTATCGATGCGCTGCAACAATATGGACAACAGTAAACTTCCTGCCAGCGTGGCGCTAAAAATCCACAATATATCCAGCGGCGGCCAGTTCTTGAGTTCTATGCCGTTGGTGCGCAGCGCGTGAATGATCAGCGCATGAAAGCCATAGATGCCCAATGAGTGGCGGGAAATAAGGCCCAGTACCGGCAAAGTGCGCGTGCTGAGCGTATTTTTGACCAGCGTCAGAAGTGAGGCGGCACAGATAAATACCGCTGGTCCGCAGTAGAGATACCAGGTATCGGCAAAATTGCCTCGCCACTGGAGCTCATGCAGTGTCCCGCGGGAAATAACAAACACGGCGACAATACACAACGCTGCGCAGAGCCAGGTGAGTGAGCGCTTTTGTGTCTCCATCATACCAATTGCCCGGCCCAGCATGCCGTATAGAATGTAGTAGAACGTATCGCCGCTGATGTACAGGTTGATGGGAAGCCACTCAAAGCCGCCAATTTTTTGCGAGACGGTATTGGGATTGGCAATCACGCCTATCACCACCATCAATGCCAGCAGCATTTTTCCGCTGACATTTTTCACCTGAATAAGCGGGGATACCAGGTAGATAACGGCAATAGCGAAGAAAAACCATAGGTGGTAGAACACCGGCTTTTGCAGCAGGTTCTTCAGCGACAGCTCAGCGTTGATCGAGGTAAACAGCAGGATGTAGGCCAGCGCCACGCTACTGTAAAACAGAATGCAGAGCGCGATGCGCGTGAAATGGCGCGGTTTGGCGCTGCGTTCGCCGAAAAAGAGATAACCCGAGATCATAAAAAACAGCGGGACGCTGACGCGAGAGGCGGAATTGAGCACGTTGGCCAGATCCCAATTTACCGGGCTGACGCTTTGCGCATTGGTGATGTACCAGGTCGTGGTGTGAATCATCACAACCATTAAACAGGCGATCCCGCGCAGATTATCAATCCAGTAAATTTTGGGCTGCATCAGTTCCTCTGTTTTCATTAAAAAAAGTCTGACCAATATTTGCGAACATCGCTCACTGGATTAATCCGAGTTATTACGCTAAAGCTTGTGATGGCCTGGGGAGATTCTCACAATAGGATCCGTTCCCAGACACTAATAATAAGACTGACCAGCAAACCAGGCGGTAATAAAATGATGATGAAGTATTTCTTTCCCGCAATCCTCACGCTGCTGCTGGTGGGATGCGCCGATCCACAATCGTCAACACCCGTGCAGAAAGCGCAAAAGGGCAAAATTACCGCCACGCGTTCGCTGGATATGGAGTCATTGTGCAAAAGTGAAGCATCGGAGCTTTATAATACGGGTGCCCAGAAAATTGCTATCACCGGCCTTGAGCAATTTCAGGGTAGCTATGAGATGCGCGGTTCTACCTTCCGCAAAGAGAGTTTTGTCTGCTCATTTGACGCAGACGGGCAGTTTTTGCACCTTTCCATGCGCTAAGTTCCCCCTTTTTCCCGTTTCGTACTGTATATCTTGCAGCCAGCGGGTATACTGATCGCTTCCTTTAAATCCACACGTATCCAGCACGAAATAATATGCAAAAGTTTGATACCAGGACCTTCCAGGGCTTGATCCTGACCTTACAGGATTACTGGGCTCGCCAGGGCTGCACCATCGTTCAACCATTGGACATGGAAGTCGGCGCGGGGACATCTCACCCAATGACCTGCCTGCGTGCACTGGGGCCGGAACCGATGGCGACTGCTTATGTGCAGCCTTCTCGTCGTCCGACCGACGGGCGCTATGGCGAAAACCCGAACCGCTTACAGCACTACTATCAGTTCCAGGTGGTGATTAAGCCGTCACCGGACAATATTCAGGAATTGTACCTGGGTTCTCTGAAAGAGCTGGGTATGGACCCGACCATTCACGATATCCGTTTCGTGGAAGATAACTGGGAAAACCCAACACTGGGCGCCTGGGGTCTGGGTTGGGAAGTGTGGCTGAACGGCATGGAAGTCACGCAGTTCACCTACTTCCAGCAGGTTGGTGGTCTGGAATGTAAGCCAGTTACCGGGGAAATCACCTACGGTCTGGAACGTCTGGCCATGTACATTCAGGGCGTAGACAGCGTTTACGACCTGGTCTGGAGCGACGGTCCGCTGGGCAAAACAACCTACGGCGACGTGTTCCATCAGAACGAAGTGGAGCAATCCACCTACAACTTCGAATACGCCGATGTGGACTTCCTGTTCACCTGCTTCGAGCAGTACGAGAAAGAAGCGCAGCAGCTGCTGGCGCTGGAAAACCCGCTGCCGCTGCCTGCGTATGAACGTATTCTGAAAGCCGCCCATAGCTTCAACCTGCTGGATGCGCGTAAAGCCATCTCCGTCACCGAGCGTCAGCGCTACATCCTGCGCATTCGCACCCTGACCAAAGCAGTGGCAGAAGCTTACTACGCTTCCCGTGAAGCCCTTGGCTTCCCGATGTGCAACAAAGACAAATAAGAGGCGGCCATGTCTGAGAAAACTTTTCTGGTGGAAATCGGCACTGAAGAGCTGCCACCAAAAGCACTGCGCAGCCTGGCTGAGTCCTTTGCTGCGAACGTTACCGCGGAGCTGGACAACGCTGGCCTCGCGCACGGCAATGTTGAGTGGTTTGCCGCTCCACGTCGTCTGGCGCTGAAAGTCGCTGCCCTGGCAGAATCTCAACCCGATCGTGAAGTTGAGAAACGCGGGCCGGCCATTGCCCAGGCGTTTGATGCTGAAGGTAAACCGAGTAAAGCGGCAGAAGGTTGGGCGCGCGGTTGCGGTATCACGGTTGATCAGGCTGAGCGTCTGACCACCGACAAAGGCGAGTGGCTGCTGTATCGCGCGCATGTGAAAGGCGAAAGCGCTGAAACGCTGCTGCCGAACATGATCGCCACTTCGCTGGCGAAGCTGCCGATCCCGAAACTGATGCGCTGGGGCGCGTCTGACGTTCACTTCGTGCGTCCTGTTCACACCGTGACCCTGCTGCTGGGCGACAAAGTCATTCCGGCAACGATTCTGGGAATTCAGTCCGATCGCGTGATCCGCGGTCATCGTTTTATGGGCGAGCCTGAATTTACTATTGATACTGCCGATCAGTACCCGGAAATCCTGCGTGAGCGCGGCAAGGTGATTGCCGATTACGCCGAGCGTAAAGCGAAAATCAAAGCCGATGCTGAAGAAGCGGCGCGTAAGATCGGCGGTAACGCTGACCTGAGCGAAAGCCTGCTGGAAGAGGTCACCTCGCTGGTAGAATGGCCGGTCGTGCTGACCGCGAAGTTCGAAGAGAAATTCCTCGCGGTTCCGTCTGAAGCGCTGGTACACACCATGAAAGGTGACCAGAAGTACTTCCCGGTTTATGCGAACGACGGCAAATTGCTGCCGAACTTTATCTTCGTGGCCAACATCGAATCGAAAGATCCGACCCAGATTATCTCCGGTAACGAGAAGGTGGTTCGTCCGCGTCTGGCGGATGCCGAATTCTTCTTCAATACCGACCGTAAAAAACGACTGGAAGATCATCTGCCGCGTCTGCAAACCGTGCTGTTCCAACAGCAGCTGGGTACGCTGCGCGACAAGACTGACCGTATCCAGGCGCTGGCGGGCTGGATTGCTGGTCAAATTGGCGCTGACGTTAACCACGCAACGCGTGCTGGCCTGCTGTCCAAGTGCGATCTGATGACCAACATGGTCTTCGAGTTCACCGACACCCAGGGCGTGATGGGTATGCACTACGCGCGTCACGATGGCGAAGCGGAAGATGTTGCTGTGGCGCTGAACGAGCAGTATCAGCCGCGCTTTGCCGGTGATGACCTGCCGTCTAACCCGGTGGCTTGTGCCGTGGCGATTGCTGACAAGATGGACACCCTGGCGGGTATCTTCGGTATTGGTCAGCATCCGAAAGGCGACAAAGACCCGTTTGCGCTGCGTCGTGCTGCGCTGGGCGTGCTGCGTATCATCGTTGAGAAGAACCTGAATCTGGATCTGCAAACGCTGACGGAAGAGGCTGTTCGTCTGTATGGCGATAAGCTGACCAACGCGAAAGTGGTTGATGACGTTATCGACTTTATGCTTGGTCGCTTCCGCGCCTGGTATCAGGACGAAGGTTACACCGTCGATACCATTCAGGCCGTGCTGGCGCGTCGTCCGACTCGTCCGGCTGATTTCGACGCACGTATGAAGGCGGTTTCACACTTCCGTACGCTGGAAGCTGCTTCTGCACTGGCTGCCGCGAACAAGCGCGTATCAAATATTCTGGCGAAGTCTGAAGAAACGCTGAACGACCGTGTGAATGCGGCAACGCTGAAAGAGCCGGAAGAAATTGCGCTGGCGATGCAGGTTGTGGTGCTGCGCGATAAGCTGGAGCCTGTCTTCGCTGCCGGTCATTACCAGGAAGCGCTGGTTGAGCTATCTGCGCTACGTGAACCGGTCGATGCGTTCTTCGAGAAAGTGATGGTTAACGTGGAAGATAAAGATCTGCGTATTAACCGTCTGTCTATGCTCGAAAAACTGCGTGAACTGTTCCTGCGCGTGGCGGATATTTCGCTGCTGCAGTAACACGGTCCTGAGTTGACTTAGAAAATGCCGGATAAGCATTGCGCCATCCGGCATTTTTTTATGTTGTTAGCGCAGCTGTAATTTAGTCAGACAGGTCTGGCTGTCTTCCATGGTCTTAATGGGATACTCCGCTGTTTTGCCGTTGTAGCTTACTGCGATGGAGCCTGCCATATTGCGCGGTAGCCAAACCCCGACGAAGCCATTTCGACCGCTCTTCATCTCTTTTTGTAGCACTACATCACCCTTGTTATCCGTCACTTTGACATTGAATGTCTTCTCCGGCATTTCGCCCTGGCAACCGGAAAGGCTGTGGTTGAAGCAAGGATGTGTTTGCCATTCATAAGGGGCAAATGACAGATAGAACTTGTCACCGAGCGGCAGGGTATAGATCTGATCGCCTGAAGAGAGCTTCAGTTCAGTACTGGTGATGGATGCCGAGTAGGGCAGTGGGCGGCTCTGGGGAGACTGGTCAATAGCTTCGACGATTTGCTCGACGGATTTCCCGCTGAGCCCGTGTTCCGCCAAAAAGGTGGCTTCAGGGGTTGCGGCGAACGCGCTACCGGTGGTGAGTAAACCTAAAACCAGCAGCAATGAGGATTTCGACATAGCTTCAATTCCTTGTGAACGTTGTGGAATACAGACTGGCTCACTATAAAGCTTGCCCTTAGGGAAAGGTCAAAGGGGCGGCGGGTAAAGTAATGCAAAGACGCGTGTGGGCGAGGCGTTTTTCGAAGTACAGATAAAAAAAATCCCCGCCGTTGGGCAGGGATTCAGAATTTTGAGCTTTTTAAGCTTACAGGCTGGTTACGTTGCCAGCTGCCGGGCCTTTAGCGCCGCTTTCGATGGTGAAGGAAACTTTCTGACCTTCGTCCAGAGATTTGTAGCCATCGTTCTGGATAGCAGAGAAGTGTACGAACACGTCTTTAGAGCCATCGTCAGGAGTGATGAAGCCGAAGCCTTTGTCAGCGTTGAACCATTTTACGATACCAGTCATTTTACCGGACATAGTGTATTACCTTTTAAAAAATAAGTGTGCCTTTCGGCGATATGGCGTGCTTTACAGATTTTTTAACAGTAAAGGAAATGCTCACTACGAGGGTATCAACGATAACTCTTGAAGGGACTTGCCTTACTAACTGCTGTAATGGTCTGTACGTCAAACCGTTGAGGGCATTAACTCATTTTACGCAGGTGGATGCAACTACTATTTTCTTTTTTGCGGATATTGGCAGTGGAGGAACGGCCCTTCTGCAGGACCGCTCTTATGTCAAACTTGAAAATAACTTAATCCATCAACTGCTTACTTAATCGTGGGTCTGCCTGAATCAGGCGCATCAACTTCAATTCGGTACTGGATGGCTTCACTCGTTTAGACTCCCATTCATGAACCATAGCGACCGTTACGCCCATCACCCGGGCGAAATCATCTGTTTTTAAACCTGTCCCTCGTCGTAGTTGTTCAAATTCAGCGAAAGGGTTGGTTTTTTGCGTCTGGGTAACCGTCTGCGATACATCTTTAAAAACAATCTGCTCCAGACTGCTTAGCAGTTCAAACATAGGATCTTTGTATTCCATTGAGAACTCCTATAAATCACACAGCGGGATCGTGAATTTCATCGAAGCTCATTAAGCGTAGTCGGAAAAAATGAAGGCGAATTTAAGGTATGCGTTGTGGATTCGTTTCAGCGAATCGCGGGTGACAACCTTTAGTTGGCTAACGAACTGATAAAGGTCGGGATCTCCGATCGAACCATTCCAATTGTAAAGATGACTAAAATAGAGTGCCGCTATGTGAAGGGAGCATTGTTGAGCAAAACACAGGGCGGCGGAAACCGTTATTTTCCCCCACAAGATTACGCGGAAAGGGTATCTTGCGGGGCTGACCTGGACTATCCTTGTCAACGTCAGGCACGCGGGTGTCGTTGTGCGCATTTTTGGGTGAAAGGAGTATTAAAATGGCGACAGGTAAGTCCTGCTCTCGCTGGTTTGCGCCTGTTTTGGCGCTCTTAATGGTAGTTGGCCTGAGTGGGTGTTTTGATAAAGAAGGCGATCAACGCAAAGCGTTTATCGATTTTCTGCAGAATACTGCAATGCGTAGCGGAGAGCGTTTACCGACGCTGACTGCCGATCAGAAAAAACAGTTTGGCCCGTTTGTGTCCGATTACGCGATTCTTTATGGCTATTCACAGCAGGTTAATCAGGCAATGGACTCCGGTCTGCGCCCGGTTGTTGATAGCGTAAATGCAATCCGTGTTCCTCAGGATTATATGACTCAGCGTGAACCGCTGCGTCAGGCAAATGGCGCGCTGGGTGTGTTAGGACAACAGTTGCAGAATGCGAAGCTACAGGCAGATGCTGCCCATGGCGCGCTGAAGCAGGGTGATGACCTGAAACCTGTCTTTGATCAGGTTTACAGCAAAGTCGTGACCGCACCGGCAGAGGCGTTACAGCCGCTGATCCCAGCCGCGCAAGTTTTCACGCAGCAGTTGGTGCAGGTAGGCGATTTTATCGCGCAGCAGGATACGCAGGTGAGCTTTGTCGCCAACGGCATCCAGTTCCCAACCTCACAACAGGCCAGTCAGTACAATACGCTGATTGGCCCGCTGGCGGCGCAGCATCAGGCATTTAATCAGGCATGGACTGCTGCGGTGAATGCCGCGCAGTAATCGTCGTACGGTAAGACACATTAAAGGCCGGGTGAGCATCAATGCTACCCGGCCTTTTGTGTTATTTGGCCACTTGCGGATTCACGCAGTTCTTCTCAACTTTCCCCTGCAGTGCGTCAATTAAGTTATCCACAGCACAAGCCGCCATGTTATAGCGCGTTTCATGCGTGGCTGAACCAATATGCGGTACCGCCACCACATTCGGCAACGACAGCAGCGGTGAGTCTGACGGCAACGGCTCTTGTTCAAACACATCCAGGCCTGCGGCATGAATCTCCCCGCTTTGCAGTGCGGCGATCAGTGCGTTTTCATCCACCACCGGGCCACGCCCAGCGTTAATGAAAATGGCAGAAGACTTCATTTTGGCAAACTGTTCGGTACTGAACAGATGGTGGGTTTCGTCCGTTAACGGCAGAATCAGGCAAACAAAATCCGCTTCCTGCAGCAGCGTATCCAGGTCGCAGTAGCGCGCGTTGAAACGTTCTTCCGCTTCCTGATGGTGACGACGCGCGTTGTAGAGAATCGGCATGCTAAAGCCGAAATGCGCGCGTTGCGCCAGCGCCAGCCCAATGCGTCCCATGCCGACAATGCCCAGCGTCTTGTGGTGAACATCGGTACCAAACCAGTCGGCTCCGATGCTTTTTGTCCATTCGCCTGCCTTCACGCGCTCGGCGACTTCCACCACGCGGCGAGCGGTGCTTAACACCAGCGCCATTACCGTGTCTGCCACGGTTTCTGTCAGCACCGTTGGCGTGTGCATCAGCAGCACCTTACGTGCGTTAAGGGCATCGACATCGAAGTTGTCATAGCCTACAGAAATGGTGGAGGTCGCGCGCAGTTTCGGCATTTTCTCCAGCAGGGCGGTATTGACGGCTTCACTGGAGCCCAGCAGGCCTTCCGCGCTGGCAAAGGCTTCGGCGTGCTGTGCTACGGTTTCTGAACGCAGGTTAGGCACCTGAGTGACAGTAAAATGCTCTTCCAGGCGATGCAGTAAATCGTCAGGTAACGCTTTATAGAGAATAATGGACGGCTTCATGCGAATCTCCGTAAGTTAAAATTTAAGCGTGGCGTGCGCCAATAGGTAGCTGTTGATTATTAGCAGGCTTAACGATCAGAGTTAGCCATACTGAGACAAAAAGCGCTACCCCCATAAAAATGTATGAGGCGGACGGGCTGCCGGTGGTGCCATTGAGGTAGCCGACAAACCAGGAACCAAAGAATGAGCCTAATGCGCCCATGCTGTTGATTAATGCCATTGCTCCCCCAGCGACGTTGCGCGGCAACATCTCAGGAATGATGGCGAAGAAGGGGCCATAAGGGGCGTACATGGCCGCACCGGCGATAACCAGCAGTGTGTAAGAAATCCAGAAATGGTCTGCGCCAACGGCCCAGGAGCCAATAAAGGCGAAAGCGGCAATCAGCAGCAGTGGCCAGACAAACAGCTTACGGTTTTGCAGTTTATCGGAAGCCCATGAAACCAGGATCATCGCCGCCGTTGCGGCCAGATACGGAACGGACGAAAGCCAGCCGACCTCTACCATACCCAGGTTGGCACCGCCGCTGCGGATAATTGACGGCAACCACAGAACAAAACCGTAGACGCCAATACTCCAGGCAAAGTACTGCATGCACAGCAGAATAACGTTACGTGAACGGAACGCTTCGCCGTAGTTACGCACGGCTTTGATACCCTGCTGTTCTTTTTCTAACTGGGCCTGCAGCGCGGCTTTTTCGGATTCTGACAACCAGCCTACCTGCGACGGTTTATCTTTTACCAGTACCCACCAGCAGAACGCCCAGATGATGGCCGGAAAACCTTCAATGATGAACATTTCACGCCAGCCCAGCGCCTGAATCAGGTATCCGGACACGACGGACATCCACAGGACGGTGACGGGGTTACCGAGGATCAGGAAGGTATTAGCACGCGAACGCTCGGACTTCGTAAACCAGTTACTGATATAAATCAGCATTGCGGGCATGACCGCGGCTTCAACGACGCCAAGAATAAATCGGATGGCGGCAAGCATTGGAATGTTGCTGACCATCCCGGTCAGTGACGCGCAGGCGCCCCACAGAATCAGGCAGATAAAAATCAGTTTACGTACGCTGCGGCGTTCGGCGTAAATTGCGCCTGGGATCTGGAAGAAGAAATAGCCAAGAAAAAACAGAGCCCCCAGCAGGGAAGAGATCCCTTTGGTAATACCGAGATCCTCGTTGATGCCGGCTGCGGAAGCGAAGCTGAAGTTCGCGCGATCAAGGTACGCCAGGCTGTACGTGATAAACACGATTGGCATGATGTACCACCAGCGTTTTGCTGCATTGGTTGAGCTATTCATAGACTGCCCTCTGGTTATGCTGATACGCCGCCTCTGAATGTAGGGTACAGAGACAGAGTTGGCCGGGAATTTATTCCCCTAATTGTTCACGTGTGGGTAATCCTTCACTGTCGCCCTGGACCTGAATGGCCAGAGCGCCAATTTTATTGCCCCGGGTCACCGCCTGATGCAGCGAGCGCCCTTCCAGCAGGGCGCTGATAACGCCGACGGCAAAGCCATCACCCGCACCGACGGTATCGACCACATTGTCGACTTTCACCGGTGCGACGCAGCCTTGCTCGCCGCTCGCTGCTTTGTACCAGGCCCCATCAGCCCCGGTTTTGATAATCACGGCCTTCACGCCATGACGCAGATAAAAGTCGGCAATGGCTTCTGGTGTCTGCTGACCGGTTAAAATCATGCCCTCTTTTAATCCAGGCAAAACCCAGTCAGCCTGGAATGCCAGTCGGTTGAGTTTTTCCACCATCTCGCCTTCGCTTTTCCACAGCACTGGGCGTAAATTCGGATCGAACGAGATGGTCTTCCCTTGCGTTTTTAGCGTGCGGGCGGTGTGCGCCAGTAGTTCATATGAACTGGCAGACAGCGCAGCTGCAACGCCGCTCAGGTGCAGGTGGCGTGCGCTGGAGAAATACCCATCGTGATAATCCTCAACGCTGAGATGGCTGGCAGCAGAACCTTTGCGGAAATATTCCACAATGGGATCGGTTCCATTTTCGACTTTAGATTTAAGCTGAAAGCCGGTAGCGTAGCGCCCGTCCAGAGTAACTCCCTGCGCATTAATCCCTTCTTTCTCCAGCGACTTAATAATAAAACGGCCAAAACTGTCGTTACCCACGCGGCTTACCCAGCCTACGTTCAGACCCAGGCGAGCAAGTCCGGTTGCGACATTAAGTTCAGCGCCTGCAACGCGTTTAATAAACTGCTCCACGTCCGCCAAATCACCGGTTTGCGTGGCGACAAACATCGCCATCGCTTCACCAATAGTGACCACATCCAGTGAATTTTTCATGTGTTACTCCTTGCGTAACAGAGCGACGTAGTGACGGGTAACCGCCGCCAAATCCTGCCCTTCCAGGGGAAACTCAATGCCGCGTGGAACATCTGCGGGCAACGTGTCCAACAGCGCCAGCCAGCGTGGTTCCGCGTGATCAGGCGGCACGGCACGGTAACTGTCGTGATGTGATGTGGCGGCTTTCACATGGATGTATCCAACGCTTGAGCCCAACTGCTGTGCAGCCTCTTCCGGAACGTCGCCCACCCACAGCCAGTTGCCCATATCGAAGGTCAGAGATATCGGCAGATTTTGCGTCTGGCAGGCTTCGTTAAAGCGCTGCATCGGCTTCAGGCGTCCGCAGGACGTTTGATCGTTTTCGACAACCAGCTCCATCCCGCTGTTGTCCAGCCATTCACGTAACACGTTGAACTGTTCGGTATGGGAGAAATGGCCGAGGGAGACTTTTAGCCACAGCGCCTGCAGGGCCTGTGCTTCTTCAAGTAGCGCAGGAAGTCGGGGATTGAGGCTACCGTCCTCAAGGAACAACGGCTCAGGCGCTGAGTAACAGGCCAGCAGGCCGAAGATTTCGACAGCAGAGGCCATGGTTGGCAGTGTTTTTAGCTCGGCGTCGGTCAGCATCTCGCGACGGATTTCAACCCCGTCAGCACCGGCTTCGGCAATGATAGGCAGCAGGGCGGTTTGCCCACCTGCGGCGCGTACCTGGTCGTAGCCGTAAGCGGCAGTGACCACCATAATTTTTCTTTTCATGGAAACTCCAAAACTAGCGTTCTTGCTATAACGCTAGATGGAACCGGTTCCAAAGAAAAGGCTATGATGTTGAATTTATGATCACCATCACGAAGGAAATTTAGCGGGCGGTAGAGCCGCGAACGATCAATTCGCCGGAGAAGACCTGTTCCTGAATGGCAGCAGAGCCGCCATCGATCCTGCGTACAACCTGCTCAACGGCGGTATAGCCAATCTGCCAGGTAGGTTGTTTCAACGTGGTAATACCAACGCCCGCCAGTTCGGCCCATTCCAGTTCGTCAAAACCGAGCAGGCCGATATCGCTGCCCCAGTTAAGGCCAATGCGTTTCAGGGCGCGGGCAACCTGCAGTGTGAGAGCGCCATTAGCTGAGATAACGGCTTTGCGCATTCCCCGGTGCTGCTGGTGGAACTGGCGCAGGGTGTCATCGAGTTGCGTATTGTCCGTGAGCGGGACTTCGGCATTTTGCGCGATAACGCCGGGGTACTGTGCGAGGGTGGCGCGAAAAGCGCTCAGGCGCTCGCGGCGGGTATTCACCATGCCCAGCGGTTCGCTGAGGAACAAGATGGCTTCAAAACCTTGTTCGACCAGATGTTCCGTGGCAACTGTTGCCGCCTGAGTGTTATCCAGCCCGACCATATCACAGGCGAAATCGGGAATTTTACGGTCAATCAGCACCATCGGCAGCGCAGACTGTTGCAGGCGGTTCAGCCCCTCTTCGCGCATCCCGACGGCGTTGACCACAATCCCTTCGACCTGGTAGCTGCGCAGCAGGTCGAGATAATGCAGTTCCTGATCCACTTCGTTGTTGGTGTTGCACACCAGTGGAGTAAAGCCTTTATCGCGACAGGCGGCTTCAATGCCGCTTAACACGTTGACGGAGTAGGGATTAGTTATGTCAGCGATAATCAGGCCAATCAGGCGGGTACGCCCATGCTTCAGGCCTCTGGCCATCAGGCTGGGACGGTAGTCGAGATCGGCAATGGCTTTTTCAATGCGGGCTAACAGCGCGTCGGATAGCAGATGCTTTTCACCGTTGAGGTAGCGTGAAATGCTGGTCTTGCCGGTTTTTGCGGCCTTTGCCACATCGCTGATGGTTGCCCGTGTTGATTTGCTCATCGCTGATTTCCCTGAATTTCGTGTGAATACCTTAGCGGGAAAATCTGACGAAGCAAGTAATTTGCCCGGTGGCGCTGCGCTTACCGGGCCTACATGTCGAACGTAGGCCGGGTAAGGCGAAGCCGCCACCCGGCTCAACGATTACTGCACAGGACTCAACGTAATCTCTACGCGACGGTTCTGCGCTTTACCTTCCGCCGTGCTGTTGCTGGCGATGGGGTTCGCCGGACCCATACCCTGAGTGCGAATGCGGTTCGCTGCTACGCCCTGGGTAATCAATGCACTGGCGACGGAGTCGGCACGCTGCTGTGACAGACGCATGTTCAAATCCTGGCTGCCCGTGCTGTCGGTGAAGCCCAGCACGTTGACGGCTGTTTTATTGTACTCTTTCAGTACCATTGCCACGCCGGTCAGGGTGTTGGCACCAGCAGGTTTCAGGTTGGCGCTGCTGCTGTCGAAGGTGACGTTATTCGGCATATTCAGAATGATGTTATCGCCACTACGCGTCACGCTGACGCCCGTTCCCTGCATTTTGTCGCGCAGTTTGGCTTCCTGCACGTCCATGTAATAACCGACACCGCCGCCAACGGCCGCACCCGCCGCTGCACCAATCAACGCGCCTTTACCGCGATCTTTCTTCGAAGAAGAGAGTGCGCCAATGCCCGCGCCGACCAGGGAACCAATACCCGCGCCAATGCCGGATTTACCCGCTTCGCGTTCGCCGGTGTAAGGGTTTGTTGTGCAGCCAGAAACCGCCAGGGCGCCGCTCACGATGGCAGCAATAACAAAAACACGTTTCTTCATCTTAATTCCTTAATGACTTTTTCTTCTTTGCCACAGCGACCGTGGCGGTTGATTATGACGTGTGAACATGAAGAAAATTCCAGGGAAGACTCTGAAATTTGTAAGTAACATTGAACGGCATAATAACTAAGCCGTCACATCGCATTCAGGAGCGCCATCTTGGCTAATTCACCCGCACATTACCCGGTGTTAACTGCCGCCCACTGGGGACCAATTCTCGTCGACACCGATGGTGAGACGGTTTTCTCCTCGCGTGGCGCGCTGCCCACTTCCCATCCCAACTCCTTGCAAACCGTGGTGCGCGACCAGGTTCACAGTAAAACGCGGGTACGTTTTCCAATGGTGCGTAAAGGCTTTCTCGCCTCGCCGGAGAATCCGCAAGGCGTGCGCGGGCAGGATGAGTTTGTTCGCGTCAGTTGGGACGACGCGCTGAATCTTATCCATACGCAGCATAAACGCATCCGTGACAGCTACGGCCCGGCCTCGATTTTTGCCGGTTCCTACGGCTGGCGATCTAATGGCGTGTTACACAAAGCGGCAACCCTGCTACAGCGTTATATGGCGCTGGCGGGGGGGTATACCGGACACCTGGGGGATTATTCTACGGGGGCTGCACAGGCCATTATGCCGTATGTGGTGGGGGGCAACGAAGTTTACCAGCAGCAGACCAGTTGGCCGATGGTGCTGGAGCATAGCGATGTGGTGGTGCTGTGGAGCGCTAATCCACTGAATACACTGAAAATTGCCTGGAATGCTTCTGACGAACAGGGTATTGCTTACTTTGAAGCGCTGCGCGATAGCGGTAAGCGATTGATCTGCATCGATCCAATGCGATCGGAAAGTGTGGCGTTCTTTGGCGACAAAATGGAATGGATCGCCCCGCATATGGGAACCGATGTAGCGTTGATGCTGGGTATCGCGCATACGCTGGTGGAAAACGACTGGCACGACGAGGATTTTCTCGCCCGTTGTACAACCGGATATGATTCGTTCGCCGACTACCTACTGGGTGAATCCGATGGGATAGCGAAAACGGCAGAATGGGCTGCTGAAATTTGTGGTATTCCGGCAGCGAAAATACGCGAACTTGCGGCAATATTTCACCAAAATACCACCATGCTGATGGCCGGCTGGGGGATGCAGCGTCAGCAGTATGGCGAGCAAAAACACTGGATGATCGTCACGCTGGCCGCCATGCTCGGTCAAATTGGCACGCCCGGCGGTGGCTTTGGGCTGTCGTACCATTTTGCCAACGGCGGGAACCCGACACGTCGTGCAGCGGTACTGGCTTCGATGCAAGGGAGCCTCAAAGGCGGTACCGACGCGGTGGATAAAATCCCGGTGGCGCGTATCGTTGAGGCGCTGGAAAACCCCGGCGGTTTCTATCAGCATAACGGTATGGATCGGCATTTCCCGGACATCCGCATGCTGTGGTGGGCGGGCGGCGCCAACTTCACCCATCACCAGGATACCAATCGTTTGATTCGCGCCTGGCAAAAACCGGATTTGGTGGTTATCTCTGAGTGTTTCTGGACCGCTGCGGCGAAGCATGCCGATATCGTGTTACCTGCGACAACCTCTTTTGAACGTAACGATTTGACCATGACCGGCGATTACAGCAATCAGCACCTGGTGCCGATGAAGCAGGTCGTGCCGCCACAGGCTGAAGCACGCAACGATTTTGATGTTTTTGCCGAGCTTAGCGAGCGCTGGGAACTGGGCGGTTACGAGCGATTCACCGAAGGTAAAAGCGAACTGGCGTGGCTGGAAACTTTTTACGACATTGCCGCGCAGCGTGGTGCCAGCCAGCAGGTTACACTGCCGCCCTTCGCTGAGTTCTGGCAAAAGAATGCACTGATCGAAATGCCGGAAAACGCCGCCAATACGCAGTTTATCCGTTTTGCTGATTTTCGCCGTGATCCACAGGCGCATCCGCTGAAAACGGACAGTGGAAAAATTGAAATCTATTCTGCAAAAATTGCAGGTTACGGCTATGCGGATTGTGCAGGACACCCGATGTGGCTGGAGCCGGATGAGTGGTTCGGCAATGCCGAACCCGACCAACTGCAGGTGCTCTCCGCCCATCCGGCTCACCGTTTGCACAGCCAGCTCAACTACAGTGCGTTACGCGAACAGTATGCGGTGGCGGATCGGGAGCCGGTAACAATTCATCCGCAGGATGCGCAAGCGCGGGGGATTGCCGATGGCGATACGGTCAGAGTGTGGAACCACCGCGGGCATATCCTGGCGGGTGCTGTCGTGACGACAGGGATCAAACCTGGCGTGATTTGTATTCATGAGGGGGCCTGGCCTGATTTGGACCCGGCCGCCGACGGGATTTGTAAAAATGGTGCTGTCAACGTGCTGACCAAAGATCTCCCCAGCTCGAAGCTGGGGAACGGCTGTGCGGGCAATACTGCGCTGGCGTGGCTGGAGAAGTACAGTGGGCCCACGCTGACACTTACCGCGTTTGATCCGCCTGCCAGCCCATAATCCAGGTTGGATGGTGAGTCTCTTCCTGCCATGCGCTGTCTTCAATGCGAAAGCCCAGTGCGTGGTAGAAGTTTACCGCTGATTGGTTCTTCTGGTAGACCTCCAGGCTGAGCAACGAAAAGCGCTGCTGCACATGTTGCACCAGTGCTTTACCGATACCGCTTCTGATGGCGGCAGGCGCGACAAACAGCGCGCCTAAAAAGCGCTCTTCCATCACGCTGGCAAAACCTTTGAGCACACCGTTTTCTTCCCACACCCAGGTTTGCGCAGCGGGCAGGTAGACATCACGTACGATAGGCTCACTCTCGCGCCAGTAGCGTTCTTCGATAAAAGGATGGGCAAAAATGGTGCTTTCCATCCACAGTGCCAGAATTGGTGCCAGATCGTCAGCGTTGGATTCACGAATCATGTTGTTCTCCTGGGTAACAGATGCAGCCGGTGACATGGTCGTTGACCAGACCGCATGCCTGCATAAAGGAGTAACAGATAGTGGTGCCAACAAACTTAAATCCACGTTTTTTTAACGCTTTAGAAAGTGCGTCAGAGGCGGGCGTTGAAGTAGGGATATTGCTCAGACTGGCGGCACGGGTTAACTGCGGTTGGTTATCGACGAATGACCAGACGAACTCGCTAAACGGCTCACCGTTTTGCTCCATTGCCAGCCATGCGCGGGCGTTGCCGATAATGGCCTGAATCTTTCCCCGATGGCGGATAATACCGGCATCCAGTACCAGCCTTTCTACATCCTCTTCGGTCATCGCCGCAACGGTGGCAGGATCGAAGTGGTGAAATGCCTGGCGATAGTTTTCCCGTTTTTTCAGCACCGTTATCCACGACAGCCCAGCCTGCTGGCCTTCAAGGCAGATCATTTCGAACAGCTTTTTACCATCGGTTTCCGGGACGCCCCATTCCTTGTCATGATAGGCAATGTATAGTGGATCCTGACTGACCCAGCCGCAACGTTGCATACTCTTCCTCGCTGTTTTTACTGGCGTAAAAATTTCATTCGGCCCGCCTTGACGCGCCCGCTAAAAAGACAATATTTAATACAGGGCCTCATGTGCCCGATATCCTTTAAACAATGACAATAATATCGCCGTATTCGGCTCTTTTCTGGAGTCGCGTTGATGATTATAAGAAACAGTAGTGGTCGTCAGAGGTTAACTCTGGTGAACGTCATCGTCTGTGCGCTGTTTGCCAATACGGCATA
Organism: Citrobacter sp. wls716; assembly: GCF_005280975.1. Classification (NCBI taxonomy): domain Bacteria; kingdom Pseudomonadati; phylum Pseudomonadota; class Gammaproteobacteria; order Enterobacterales; family Enterobacteriaceae; genus Citrobacter; species Citrobacter sp. wls716. Next base: position 210,750 of record NZ_SZWX01000025.1, on the reverse strand, counting down.
TGGCTGGCAACAAGAATATATCGTTGATGCGCTGTCGGGTCATACGTCGGAACGCTATACATGGGACAGCGATCACCAACCACGTTATAACGACATTCTGGAAGAGCGCATTCGCTCCACCCAGAACGTGGCGGGGCCGGTGGTGAATCTGGCGGACCAAACGGCTCTGGATGCGACCAGCGGTATGAGCGTGGGCTGGAATTTTCCCCTTTCCCGTAAGGTGACGACGGGACCCGTCGCAGCCCTGCATTATGATGGTTCAGCCACCTCTACCTACAACGAATTTGGCGACAGTGTGACTTCGCTAACGCTGACCGATCCGATGTGGCATGCCAGCGTCAGTACCCTGGGCTGGCGGGTCGACTCGCAGTTTGGCGATGTACGGTCATGGGCGCAAATCAGCTATAACCAGCAGTTTGGCGAGAATATCTGGAAGGCGCAATCGGGTCTCAATCGTATGGCGGCGGCGAGCCAGGATGGTAACTGGGTCGATGTCACGGTCGGTGCAGATATGCTGCTGAATCAGCATATGGCTGCCTATGCGGCACTTTCTCAGGCAGAAAATAGTACGAATAACAGCGATTATCTGTACACCATGGGAGTGAGTGCTAAATTTTAACGAAAGAATGCTGGGATAAAACATCTCTGTTACATATTGGGATCAATAATCACACGCATTCCAGCGATAGCGTGCACTAACTCCGGCAATAAAATTCAGTAACCCGACTTTTTGTCTCGTCATTCATTCCGCAATCCAGGCATTTCATTCCGTCCTGATGGCATTTCATGCCGTTTTCTCCTGGTCATAAAAGCACTTCGGTATGGTTGTCGGCAGAGAATTTCCCATTTTGTTTATGCAGGAAGACTGCCATGAAAACTTCTGATTATCAGCGTACCCGGTGGCTGACACTGATCGGCACCATCATTACCCAATTTGCATTAGGTTCTGTTTATACCTGGAGCCTGTTTAACGGTGCGCTCTCTTCTAAGCTTGATGCGCCGGTGAGTCAGGTTGCATTTTCCTTTGGTTTGCTGAGTCTGGGTCTGGCGATCTCTTCTTCCGTCGCCGGGAAGCTTCAGGAACGTTTCGGTGTGAAACGCGTCACCATGGCATCGGGTATCTTACTGGGTGTGGGCTTCTTCTTAACCGCGCATTCTGACAGCCTGATTATGCTGTGGCTGAGTGCCGGTGTGTTGGTTGGTCTGGCTGACGGTGCAGGGTACCTGTTAACCCTGTCCAACTGCGTGAAATGGTTCCCTGAGCGTAAAGGGCTGATTTCCGCCTTTGCGATCGGCTCTTACGGCCTGGGTAGCCTTGGTTTTAAATTTATCGACAGCCAACTGCTGAGCACTGTGGGTCTGGAAAAGACCTTTATGATTTGGGGCGCGATCGTACTGGTGATGATTGTCTTTGGCTCCACGCTGATGAAAGATGCGCCAAACCAGGAAGTTAAAGCCGTAAATGGCGTGGTAGAGAATGACTACACGCTGGCACAATCCATGCGTAAACCACAGTACTGGATGCTGGCAGTGATGTTCCTGACGGCGTGCATGAGCGGGCTTTACGTGATTGGTGTCGCGAAAGATATCGCCCAAAGCCTGGCAAAAATGGATGTGGCAACAGCGGCGAATGCGGTAACCGTTATTTCTATCGCGAACCTGTCAGGTCGTCTGGTTCTGGGTATTCTGTGCGACAAAATTTCCCGTATTCGCGTTATCACCATTGGTCAGGTTGTTTCGCTGGTGGGCATGGCGGCGCTGCTTTTTGCCCCGCTGAATGAAGTGACATTCTTCGCAGCCATTGCCTGTGTTGCCTTCAACTTCGGTGGCACCATTACGGTCTTCCCGTCACTGGTGAGCGAGTTCTTCGGCCTGAATAACCTGGCGAAAAACTACGGTGTTATCTATCTTGGCTTTGGTATCGGCAGTATTTGTGGTTCGATTATCGCTTCGCTGTTTGGTGGGTTCTATGTCACCTTCTGCGTTATCTTTGCGCTGTTAATCATCTCGCTGGCGCTTTCTACCACCATTCGCCAGCCGCAACGTAGCGTATTTACTGAGGCTCACGCCTGAATCTATTAGCGGTCTGATTAATACCCGGCGCATATATTTACAAAAATATATGCGCCGTTTGCATTCACCATAAGCACTTTTCTCCCCTCCTGTGGTCTACTTAGCCGCGCCCGTAGACATTTCATCTCTGCTGTTGTCGCATTTTCCCCTGTTTGGTCGATTGACCACTTCACAGGGTGTTTTTATCCCGATTCCCAGGGTTTTTTTGCATGAGATACATTAAATCGATGACGCAGCAAAAGCTTAGCTTCTTGCTTGCGATCTATATCGGTCTGTTTATGAACTGCGCAGTTTTTTATCGCCGCTTCGGCAGCTATGTGCAGGAATTTACCGCGTTGAAAGGAATCTCTGCGGTTGTTGAATTGGCCGGCACCGTGCTGGTTACCTTCTTTTTACTTCGTCTTCTGTCTCTGTTTGGTCGGCGGGCCTGGCGCGTACTGGCTACCTTGGTGGTGCTGTGTTCCGCTGGTGCCAGCTATTACATGACTTTCCTGAATGTGGTCATTGGCTACGGCATTATTGCCTCGGTCATGACAACCGATATTGATTTATCAAAGGAAGTTGTGGGCTGGCATTTTATCGTGTGGCTGGTGTCGGTCAGCATTTTGCCGCTGCTGCTTATCTGGAGTAACCGTTGCCGCTATACCCTGCTAAAACAAATACGTACGCCAGGTATGAGATGGCGTAGTGTGGCCGTTGTTCTGCTGGCTGGCTTGATGGTGTGGGCGCCGATTCGTTTACTTGGAATACAGCAAAAATCAGTTGAACGGGAAACGGGTATTGATTTGCCCAGCTACGGTGGCGTAGTGGCAAATTCATATTTGCCTTCAAACTGGCTGTCCGCGCTGGGTCTGTATGCCTGGGCGCAGGTGGATGAATCTTCAGATAACAATTCGTTGATGAATCCGGCGAAGAAATTTACCTACGTCGCCCCCAAGAATATTGATGATACCTACGTCGTGTTTATTATCGGCGAAACGACCCGCTGGGATCATATGGGCATTTTTGGCTACGAGAGAAATACTACGCCAAGGCTGGCTCAGGAAAAAAACCTGGCCGCGTTCCGCGGATATTCGTGTGATACGGCAACCAAACTTTCGCTACGCTGTATGTTTGTTCGTGAAGGTGGGGCGAGCGATAACCCGCAGCGTACGCTGAAAGAACAAAACGTCTTTTCCGTACTCAGCCAGCTAGGTTTTAATACCGATCTTTACGCGATGCAAAGCGAGATGTGGTTCTACAGCAATACTATGGCAGAGAACATTGCCTATCGTGAGCAGATTGGCGCTGAGCCGCGTAACCGTGGCAAAACGGTTGACGATATGCTGCTGATCTCTGAGATGCAGCAATCAATCAAACCGGACGATAATGGTAAACACCTGATTATCCTGCATACCAAAGGCTCGCACTTTAACTACACGCAGCGCTATACCCGTGAGTACGCCCAGTGGAAGCCGGAGTGTGTCAATGTTGATAGCGGTTGTTCGAAAGCGCAGATGATTAACTCATTTGATAACTCGGTAACCTATGTTGACCACTTTATCACCAAAGTGTTTGACCAGCTGCGCGATAAGAAAGCGATTGTGTTCTATGCTGCCGATCACGGTGAGTCGATCAACGAGCGTGAGCATCTGCACGGTACGCCACGTAAAATGGCACCGCCAGAGCAGTTCCGCGTTCCTATGATGGTGTGGATGTCTGATAAGTATCTGGAAGACCCCGATCATGCGAAAGCCTTCGCCCACCTTAAGCAGGAGGCTGATATGAAGATTCCGCGTCGCCATGTTGAACTGTACGACACCATTCTCGGTTGCCTTGGATATACCTCGCCAAACGGCGGTATAAATGAGAATAACAACTGGTGTCATGTCCCGGACGACAAGAAGATTGTAACCCAGTAATGGGCTGCTGACTTTCTCGCCGATCGAATGGCATTTTGATACTAAGGGATTGACGGGCGCGCAGCTGAGCAGTAAGATGCGCCCCGCATTCGGTGATTGGCGCAGCCTGGTAGCGCACTTCGTTCGGGACGAAGGGGTCGGAGGTTCGAATCCTCTATCACCGACCAAATTCAAAACCCTGCTCAGCGAGCAGGGTTTTTTGCTTTGTAGGCCTGATAAGCGCAGCGCCATCAGGCAAAACATTGCAGCATTTTGGTATCGCCGGATGGCGGCGCAGACGCCTTATCCGGCCTACAGGCTCAGTTTCATCCCGGCGTGTATGGTGTTATTCCAACCCCACCTTTGACCTTCATTTTATCTGCAAAAATTGTGCACCACTTCCCACTGACTGTTAACGATTCTGTGACATATTCCATTGCCTTTTTTTATATTTGCTTGAATCTTTTTTTGCGTTACTTATGGCTGAACCCAGCATTTTCCGCTGTGCGTTTTAACGTTCATGGTATTAATCGCTCAGATATGCAGCATGTGTTGAGAAAATTTTCATAATTTGCATAAATGTTAATCACCAAATGTTTCTGAATATGAAGATATTTATTCTGGCATAGTGCGCGTAGCACAAATTTCCCTGCTGAAAATACCCGCCTGCACTTTTTTTAATCTTTGTTTGCCAATTCTCACCGTTGGTGTAAATCGCGGTTACCTGTATTGACGTTTTCACATTCTGTTGACAGATTGTAGGGCATGAGGGGCATTTCATGGAGAATCCGCGCTGCAACTCAGTCGCTTATGTGAACGGAATCCCCATCCTCTTAACGCCGACCTGGCCGGGTAAAAAACAAAAAAGGCCAGGCGGTGCAAACCCACTGCAAAGGGTAAAACAACAAACATCACATTTGGAGCAGAAGAATGAGTATTTCCTTGAAGAAGTCAGGGATGCTGAAGCTTGGTCTGAGCCTGGTGGCTATGACCGTCGCAGCAAGCGTACAGGCTAAAACTCTGGTTTATTGTTCAGAAGGATCTCCTGAAGGCTTTAACCCGCAGCTTTTCACCTCTGGTACCACCTATGATGCCAGCTCCGTGCCGATCTATAACCGCCTGGTCGAGTTCAAAACCGGCACAACTGAAGTGATCCCGGGACTTGCTGAGAAGTGGGAAATCAGCGAAGACGGTAAAACCTATACCTTCCACCTTCGCCCTGGCGTGAAGTGGCAGGACAACAAAGATTTCAAACCGACGCGCGATTTCAACGCCGATGACGTGGTGTTCTCTTTCGATCGTCAGAAAAATGCCCAGAACCCGTACCACAAAGTTTCTGGCGGCAGCTATGAATACTTCGAAGGGATGGGCCTGCCGGATCTGATCTCCGAAGTGAAAAAGGTGGATGATAAAACCGTTCAGTTCGTGCTGACTCGCCCGGAAGCACCGTTCCTGGCTGACCTGGCGATGGACTTCGCTTCTATTCTTTCCAAAGAATATGCGGACAACATGCTGAAAGCCGGTTCCCCGGAGAAAGTGGATCTGAACCCAATCGGTACCGGTCCGTTCCAGCTGCAGCAGTACCAGAAAGACTCCCGTATTCTGTATAAAGCATTCGAAGGTTACTGGGGCACTAAGCCGCAGATCGACCGTCTGGTCTTCTCCATTACGCCTGACGCTTCCGTGCGTTATGCCAAGTTGCAGAAGAACGAGTGCCAGGTGATGCCGTACCCGAACCCGGCAGACATCGCGCGCATGAAGCAGGATAAAAACATCAATCTGATGGAGCAGGCCGGTCTGAACGTTGGCTACCTCTCTTTCAACACCGAGAAGAAACCGTTTGATGACGTGAAAGTCCGTCAGGCGCTGACCTACGCGGTCAACAAAGACGCGATCATTAAAGCGGTTTATCAGGGTGCTGGCGTTGCCGCGAAAAACCTGATCCCACCGACCATGTGGGGCTATAACGACGACATTAAAGATTACACCTACGATCCTGAGAAAGCCAAAGCACTGCTGAAGGAAGCCGGTCAGGACAAAGGCTTTACCGTTGAGCTGTGGGCTATGCCGGTACAGCGTCCATATAACCCGAACGCCCGTCGTATGGCGGAAATGGTTCAGGCTGACTGGGCGAAAATTGGCGTTCAGGCCAAGATTGTGACCTACGAGTGGGGCGAGTATCTGAAACGCGCCAAAGCGGGTGAACATCAGGCGGTGATGATGGGCTGGACCGGTGATAATGGGGATCCGGACAACTTCTTCGCCACCCTGTTCAGCTGTGCGGCAGCGAAAGACGGTTCTAACTACTCTCGCTGGTGCTACAAACCGTTTGAAGACCTGATCCAACCGGCGCGTGCGACCGACGATCACAACAAACGTATTGAACTGTACAAGCAAGCTCAGGTTGTTATGCACGATCAGGCTCCGGCTCTGATTGTTGCTCACTCCACCGTGTACGAACCAGTGCGTAAAGAAGTGAAAGGCTATGTGGTTGATCCATTAGGCAAACACCACTTCGAAAACGTCTCTGTCGAATAATTAAAAGCAATTAAGGAAGCGCTGCGCCCCGGTATTGTGTAGGCCGGATAAGCGCAGCGCCATCCGGCGTAATGCTTTACCCACGATGCAGTTTGCGTGGGATAAGATTTGTGAGCAATACAGACTCGCGGTTCCAGGCCGTGCGTCATTAGAGAGAATCCGGGTTATGTTGCAGTTCATTCTCCGACGTTTGGGACTCGTCATCCCCACGTTTATCGGTATCACTCTTCTCACCTTTGCCTTCGTCCATATGATCCCCGGCGATCCGGTTATGATCATGGCGGGTGAACGTGGGATCTCCCCTGAGCGTCATGCTCAACTGTTGGCTGAACTCGGGCTGGATAAGCCGATGTGGCAGCAGTACCTCCACTATATCTGGGGGGTTATGCATGGTGATTTAGGTATCTCGCTGAAAAGCCGCTTACCGGTGTGGGAAGAGTTCGTGCCTCGCTTCAAAGCGACGCTGGAACTCGGCGTCTGCGCGATGATTTTCGCCGTCGCAGTAGGTATCCCGGTGGGTGTTCTTGCTGCCGTTAAGCGCGGCTCCATTTTCGATCATACCGCCGTTGGCCTGGCGCTGACCGGTTACTCCATGCCGATCTTCTGGTGGGGCATGATGCTGATCATGCTGGTGTCCGTACAGTGGAACCTGACGCCGGTTTCCGGTCGGGTGAGCGACATGGTGTTCCTTGATGATTCCAATCCGCTGACCGGTTTTATGCTGATCGACACCGCCATCTGGGGTGAAGAGGGCAACTTCATCGATGCGCTGGCGCATATGGTTCTGCCGGCAATGGTGCTGGGCACTATACCTCTGGCGGTCATTGTGCGTATGACCCGTTCATCGATGCTGGAAGTGTTGGGTGAGGATTACATCCGCACCGCGCGCGCCAAGGGGCTGACCCGGATGCGCGTCATCATCATTCATGCTCTGCGTAACGCGATGCTGCCGGTTGTCACCGTTATCGGCCTGCAGGTCGGTACGCTGCTGGCCGGGGCAATCCTGACCGAGACTATCTTCTCGTGGCCGGGGCTGGGACGCTGGCTGATCGATGCGCTGCAACGCCGTGATTATCCGGTAGTGCAGGGCGGGGTATTACTGGTCGCGACGATGATTATCCTCGTCAACCTGCTGGTAGACCTGCTGTACGGCGTGGTGAACCCGCGTATTCGGCATAAGAAGTAAGGGGCCATCATGTCACAGGTTACTGAAAATAAAGTTATTGCCGCACCGGTGCCGATGACGCCGCTGCAGGAGTTCTGGCACTATTTTAAACGCAACAAAGGTGCGGTTGTTGGGCTGGTGTACGTTGTGGTGATGATCCTGATTGCGGTCTTTGCCAACGTTCTCGCGCCGTACAACCCGGCAGACCAGTTCCGCGATACGCTGCTGGCTCCGCCGGCATGGCAGGAAGGCGGTTCCATGGCGCACCTGCTTGGTACTGATGATGTGGGCCGCGATGTGCTGTCCCGCCTGATGTACGGGGCGCGTCTGTCGCTGTTGGTTGGCTGTCTGGTGGTGGTGCTTTCCCTGCTGATGGGCGTGGTTCTCGGGCTTATCGCCGGTTACTTTGGCGGGATTGTCGATAACGTCATCATGCGCGTGGTTGATATCATGCTGGCGCTGCCGAGCCTGTTACTGGCGCTGGTGCTGGTGGCGGTATTTGGTCCCTCGATAGGCAACGCCGCGCTGGCGCTGACGTTCGTGGCATTGCCGCACTATGTCCGTCTGACGCGCGCCGCTGTGCTGGTGGAAGTTAACCGCGACTACGTCACCGCATCCCGCGTGGCGGGAGCCGGCGCGATGCGCCAGATGTTCGTCAATATTCTGCCTAACTGTCTTGCGCCGCTGATTGTTCAGGCGTCGCTTGGCTTCTCGAACGCCATTCTCGATATGGCTGCCCTCGGCTTTCTGGGGATGGGCGCACAGCCGCCTACGCCGGAATGGGGCACCATGCTCTCTGACGTGCTGCAGTTCGCTCAAAGCGCCTGGTGGGTCGTGACCTTCCCGGGTCTGGCGATCCTGCTGACGGTGCTGGCATTTAACCTGATGGGTGACGGTCTGCGTGACGCGCTCGATCCCAAACTGAAGCAGTAAGAGGTTCGAGATGGCGTTATTAAATGTAGATAAATTATCGGTGCACTTCGGCGACGTAGGTTCCGAATTCCGCGCCGTGGACCGCATTAGCTACAGTGTGAACCAGGGTGAAGTGGTTGGCATTGTTGGGGAATCTGGTTCTGGTAAGTCCGTCAGCTCGCTGGCGATTATGGGGTTGATTGACTACCCAGGCCGCGTTATGGCTGAAAATCTGGAGTTTAATGGTCGCGACCTGAAGCGCATCTCTGAGAAAGAGCGTCGCCAACTGGTGGGTGCGGAAGTGGCAATGATCTTCCAGGACCCGATGACCAGCCTTAACCCCTGCTACACCGTCGGCTACCAGATTATGGAAGCCATCAAGGTGCACCAGGGCGGCAACAAAAAAACGCGTATTCAGCGGGCGATTGACCTGCTGACGCTGGTGGGGATCCCCGATCCGGCCTCGCGCCTGGATGTCTATCCGCACCAGTTGTCCGGTGGGATGAGCCAGCGCGTGATGATCGCGATGGCGATTGCCTGTCGTCCGAAGCTGCTGATTGCCGATGAACCGACAACGGCGTTGGATGTGACCATTCAGGCGCAGATCATCGAGCTGCTGCTGGAACTGCAGCAAAAAGAGAACATGGCGTTGGTCTTGATTACCCACGATCTGGCGCTGGTGGCTGAAGCGGCGCACAAAATCATCGTGATGTACGCTGGGCAGGTGGTGGAAACCGGGGCCGCACAGGATATTTTCCGTGCGCCGCGCCATCCCTATACCCAGGCGCTGCTGCGCGCGTTGCCGGAGTTTGCGCAGGATAAAGCGCGTCTGGCTTCGCTACCGGGCGTGGTGCCAGGTAAATATGACCGCCCGAACGGCTGTTTGCTGAACCCGCGCTGCCCCTATGCGACCGACAAATGCCGCGCTGAAGAACCTGAACTGAACCTGCTGGATGGCGGTCGTCAGTCGAAATGCCACTACCCACTTGATGATGCCGGGAGGCCTGGGCTATGAGTACGCAAAAGGCCGCCGCGCAACAGCCGCTGTTGCAGGCCATTGACCTGAAAAAACACTACCCGGTGAAAAAGGGCATGTTCGCCCCGGAACGCCTGGTGAAAGCGCTGGATGGTGTTTCCTTTACTCTGGAGCGCGGTAAAACGCTGGCGGTGGTAGGTGAGTCGGGCTGTGGAAAATCCACCCTTGGCCGTCTGCTGACGATGATTGAAATCCCGACCGGCGGTGAGCTGTATTACCAAGGACAGGATTTACTCAAGCACGACCCGCATGCGCAGAAGCTGCGTCGGCAGAAAATCCAGATAGTATTCCAGAACCCCTACGGTTCCCTGAACCCACGTAAGAAAGTTGGGCAGATTCTGGAAGAGCCGTTGCTGATCAACACGACGCTCAGCAAAGAGGAGCGTCGTGAAAAAGCGCTGGCGATGATGGCGAAAGTGGGACTGAAAACCGAGCACTACGACCGCTATCCGCATATGTTCTCCGGCGGTCAGCGTCAGCGTATCGCCATTGCCCGCGGTTTGATGCTTGACCCGGATGTGGTGATTGCCGACGAACCGGTCTCGGCGCTGGACGTTTCCGTACGTGCGCAGGTGCTGAACCTGATGATGGACTTGCAGCAGGAACTGGGGCTGTCCTACGTCTTTATCTCGCACGACCTGTCGGTGGTAGAGCACATTGCTGATGAAGTGATGGTGATGTATTTGGGCCGCTGCGTGGAAAAAGGAACCAAGGATCAGATCTTCAATAATCCACGTCATCCGTACACTCAGGCGCTGCTTTCCGCAACGCCGCGCCTGAACCCGGACGATCGCCGCGAGCGTATCAAGCTGACTGGTGAGCTGCCAAGCCCGCTGAATCCGCCACCGGGCTGTGCGTTCAACGCCCGTTGCCGTCGTCGCTTTGGTCCGTGTACTCAGCTTCAGCCACAGTTAAAAGACTATGGTGGTCAACTGGTAGCCTGTTTCGCCGTTGACCAGGACGAAAACCCACAGCAATAAACGTGGGTTATGACCCGATAACCGGAGCCTTGTGCTCCGGTTTTTTTATAATTCGTTTTTACTCCCACAATGTGAGTCCATTGGCAGAACATTATTCCATAGTGTCTAGAATATAGTCAGATTTTTGGACGGCACAGAAATATCTACTTCGCAGTTGCTAACTACCAGGAGCAAATGTGGTCACGATACGCTGGGATATTAAAACAATTGATCGTCTGTCGATGGTTGAGGATGTCCTGAAGGAATTTTCCTGTTGTGATATCAATATCATCTCCATGAAAGTCACACCTGGACGGATCCTGATTAAATCCTGGTGTCGCCAGTTACAGGATATTTCCTGCGTGCAATCCTGTTTAAGCCGACGCGCCGATATTATTAACGTCGCTTACCTGTGTGAAGAGATAAGCGAGTTGTCGATGTCTGAGCCGGAACGCCCGCGCTATTTCTCTGACATTATTTGCAGCAGCCAGAGCATGCACGCGCTTATCGAAAAGGCGATAAAAATTGCTGACAGCAAATATACCGTTCTGATCCGTGGTGATACGGGCACTGGCAAAGAATTGCTGGCCCGGGCTATCCATAATTCCGGTCAGCGGCGTTTTTATCCGTTTATTCCGGTTAACTGCTCTGCGCTACCTGAGTCGTTGATGGAGAGTGAATTCTTTGGCTATGAGAAAGGGGCTTTTAGCGGTGCAGACTGTAAAGGTAAAAAAGGGTTGTTTGAAATGGCCGAGAAAGGCACCCTTTTTCTCGATGAATTTGGTGAAATGTCGCTGGGCTTACAGGCTAAATTATTGCGCGTCCTGCAGGATGGCGGGATCCGTCGCGTTGGCGGGGCGCAAATTATTCCGGTTAATGTACGCATTATTGTGGCAACCAACGCCAATCTGGAAGAGATGGTGGAGCAACGCCTGCTGCGCGCCGATCTCTATTACCGCATCAATGTACTTTCCCTGACTATTCCACCCTTGCGGGAACGCCCACAGGATATCAGTCTGTTGATTCGCCACTTTGTGCAGAAATACGCGAAGGAGTTCCAGCGGCGGATCATTCTGGATAAAGCTTGCTTTGATGCCCTGCATCATCACAGTTGGCCGGGAAATGTGCGCGAACTGGAAAATACCATTATTCGCCTGATGCTAATGGCGGAGTCCGATGTCATAACGCGGGAAGAATTAGGAATAGTGAATTTTCCCGCCGTTAAGCAAGGCCCGACAGAACGTCCTTTTAAAGAGCAGGTCCAGTGCGCCGAGCGTCAGTTAATTGAACAGATGGTGGAGGAGAATGTGTCGTCACGGCATATCGCCAAAGCGCTGGGGGTGTCACATACCACGGTACTGAATAAAATTCGCAGCTATCAACTGGAGAGTGTGAGCTAAGCGCCGCCAGGTGTTGACGGCGCAGTTTACGCGGGTTATTCAATCAGCTTCAGTAATGGCGACAGGCACAGCAGGATCCCGTACAGCAGAATTAGCCAGGTTTTCAGCCCGCGCAGTTTTTCCAGCTGTGTGACTTTATAGATCAGGAAAAACGGAATAATACACGACACAATCCCGTACAGCGGGCTGCCTAACTGGAAGAACACCAGTACCGATACGCGAAACGATACCCAAATAACTAGCGTAATAACGATAAATGTGCAAATACCCAGCGTAAGCACCAGAGGATTAATTTTCTCCACGTCAATAACGCGGCTCAGAACGTTAAGAATAATTCCTTTAATCGCCTCGTGGAATCCCAAATAAATACCAAAGAATGCGGTTAATACAGCGAAGATATTTAACACCGTTGAGGTGATGTGAATAATCTGACCAGGAATAACCTGCGCCGCCAGAGCCAGTGCAGAAATATTCTGTTCGAAGGCTGAAACGGCCTCTTCGTGGCTAATCGAAAAGGTAAAAGAGAAGGAGAAAAACAGGATGACCGCAATCAGCGTAATGTAACTGATCCGATGCGTGCGTATAGCCATACGTGTGGCCAGTACCCGGTCCGCCACCCGTTTGCGGTAGGCAATGTTCATGGGGTTCAGCACTTGAATAAACACCGCCGAGAAGAAGCAGAATGGGATAGTTAGCAGCACATCGCGAAAGAACACCGATGCTTCAGGAAAGGCGCTGATATTGCTGAAGTTCCAGTGCGGAACCATCGCAAAGCCGAAGATGATGATAATGCCGACTTTTACCACCACCATCGGACCGGAGATTTTGAACAGTAGCTTTTCTCCCCCGGAAGCAATGGCTACCAGTACGGCAAAAATGGCCACTTTGTAGATGATTGACTGCGAAAGGTCGGTATCGGTTAGCCCAAAAGTTTTGATATACGAGGCGCTGTCAAAAACCACCGATAATGAATAGATGAATATTCCATGAATAATCATCAAAAAGTAAATCACACCGAGGAATACACCCCAGTTTTTCCCAAGGTAATGACTTATAATATCGGTGTAGTCATTGCAGGTTTCACTTTCGGATAATGTTTTTAAATAAATGTCCTGCACAATGTACGTTGCCGGGTAAGCGATAATAAAGGCGACAATAAAAACCCAAATGCCGGTTAAGCCAATTTGTACCGGCATCAGAACTGTACCCGCACCAATTGCCATGCCGATGCAGAGTAATACCCAGCCAAAATCGTATTTTGTAAACGGTATTTTCTTTGAGAATGGTACGGCGGTTGCTGTATTGTTGCTTAATTGTATTGTGTTGTCCTGCATAGAACCCCCTGCCCAAAATACCCGTTCTCCCCGAAAAGGAGCGCGCGTATAGCCAGACTGTTGTGCCTTGATGCTCAACGACCTGAACCGAGCGTCGTCGGTTCAGGCCGTAATGGTCAGAATGTTGCCTTTCTGATGGCGTGTTCAAGGTCGTTAATAATATCTTCTGGATCTTCAAGACCCACAGAAAGACGGATAAGCCCGTCGGTAATACCTGCTTTAAGCCGTTCCTCTGGCGCAACGGGCGAATGTGTCATAGACGCTGGGTGCTGAATGAGGGTTTCGGTATCACCGAGACTGACCGCGAGGAGGCACAATTCTACAGAATTGATCATCCGTCTGCCAGCCTCGAGGCCGCCGGCAATTTCAAAGCTGATAATTCCCCCTGGCAGGCTCATCTGCCGTTGGCCCAGTTCATACTGTGGGTGCGAAGCCAGGCCAGGGTAATAAACGCGGGTAATGGACGGATGCCCTTCGAGGAAGCGGGCGATTTTTAGCGCGTTTTCACAGTGACGTTCCATACGAATGCCCAATGTTTTAACGCCGCGCAGCGTCAGCCAGGCGTTGAAAGGGCTCATACAGCCACCGGTAATATCCTTCAAACCGACAAACCGCGCCTGGTCGATAAACTCCTGTTTCCCGACAATGATGCCGCCAATCACATCACCGTGTCCGTTGATATATTTGGTGACGCTATGCACCACGATGTCTGCGCCCAATTGCAGAGGCTGCTGACAGTACGGCGACATAAAGGTGTTATCCACCACCAGCAATGCGCCTTGCTGATGGGCGATACCGGCTACCGTTTCAATGTCGACCAGCGACAGCGTCGGGTTAGCGGGCGTTTCGATATACACAACTTTGGTTTCCGGGCGCATGGCGGCGCGGATTTCTTCCGGTTTCGCGGCGTCGACAAAACTCACGTTAATGCCGAACTTCGGCATGCTGTGCGACAGAAATGCGTGAGTACAACCATAAATCGCGCTGGCGGAAACGATATGGTCGCCCTGCTGGCACAGCGTCAGCAGCGTTGTGGTGATCGCGGAAATGCCGGATGCCGTTGCCAGCGCGGCTTCACCTCTTTCCAGCACCGCCAGCTTTTTCTCCAGCGCATCGGTGGTAGGGTTGCCCAAACGGGTATAAATGTACCCGGACTCTTCGAGCGCAAAGCGGGCGGCACCTTGTTCGGCGCTGTCAAAAACAAACGTTGAAGTCTGGAAGATAGGCGTACTGAGCGCGCCAGTTGAAGGGTCGGGTTGTTGCCCCGCGTGAACGATCTGGGTATTGAATCCGTAAGTACGACAGTCAGACATGATATCTCCTTTGATTCGGAACAGAACAGCTCACAGTCAAATAGCAATCGCTGTGCCAGAAAATAAATCAATATATATCAATTGGTTATTTGTATTCTGACATTAATTGTCGGCAGGAATGTTGCCAACTGGCAAGAATCTTTCCAGCGTACTGGCGAGAAAACCGGTGAAATGCGAAGCGCTACGCAGAGCGCAATATTGCGCAGTGATATGGCGAGTGGGCTACCGTAGAATCAGCGGCAAGCCGGGGGTTCCCGGTGAGGCGCAATGTTGCGGGGGCTTGATCCCCGGCGGCATCGGTTGCTGGAAAGAGAAAACCCCCGCACGTTGTTCGGTATAAACCAGGCAACTAAACGGGGGCTAACTTGACTCCAGACAAGTTAAGAATAGCCGCGAACAGTTGCCATTGCAACACAGGCGGCTATATGACGCTCACACAGTTAGGTGTGGCTTTCTGGCACGATTTAGCGGCTCCAATTATCGCTGGCATTATTGCCAGCCTGATTGTGAACTGGCTGCGTAACAGGAAGTAATGCACTTTGCGGGTGTCTGCCTGCCGTAATGGCAACATGCGCCCGAACCAGGCCGCAGGGGTTAACCTTGCGGCCTTTTTCGGCTTAAATGCAGATAAATCTCGTCGCCAGGTGCCTATCCTGTCGCGATAATGCACGCTGGGAAGTTTTCAGATACCGCCTCTCTTAATACCGCTACGATCGGGTATACTCTGACGGCAGTTTTTGTCTATCCGTGGAGAGTCAGTTTGCGTGTCAGTCGCTCGTTAACAATAAAGCAGATGGCGATGGTTGCGGCCGTTGTCATGGTGTTTGTTTTTATTTTTTGCACCGTTTTGTTGTTCCATTTGGTCCAGCAGAACCGCTATAACACGGCTACGCAACTGGAAAGCATCGCTCGCTCCGTCCGTGAACCTCTGTCGGCTGCCATCCTGAAGGGGGATATCCCCGAAGCAGAAATGATTTTAAGCCGTATCCAGCCCGCTGGCGTGGTCAGTCGCGCGGATGTGGTACTGCCCAACCAGTTTCAGGCATTGCGGATGAGCTTTATCCCTGAACGCCCCGTTCCGGTTACGGTGACCCGACTGTTTGAACTGCCGGTGCAGATTTCGCTCCCGGTCTATTCTCTTGAGCGCTCTGCCAACCCACAGCCGCTGGCGTATCTGGTGTTACAGGCGGATTCATACCGCATGTACAAATTCGTGACGAGCACGCTTTCAACGTTAGTGACCATTTACTTACTTTTGTCGTTAATCCTGTCGGTAGCCATCTCCTGGTGTATTAACCGCCTGATTGTGCACCCGTTACGCAAAATTGCTCGCGAACTGAACGATATTCCGCAGCAGGAGCTGATCGGCTATCAACTGGCATTACCGCCTATGCATCAGGATGATGAGATTGGGATGCTGGTGCGTAGCTACAACCTGAATCAGCAACTGGTCCTGCGCCACAGTGAAGAGCAGAACGACAATTCGATGCGCTTTCCGGTCTCTGAACTGCCAAATAAGACGTTCTTAATGGGGCTACTTGAGCAGATTGTTACTGGCCCGCAAACAACTGCGCTGATGATTGTCACCTGCGAAACCCTGCGTGATACCGCCGGTGTATTGACCGAGACCCAGCGGGAAATCCTGCTGTTGACGCTGGTTGAGAAACTGAGATCGGTGCTGGCGCCCAGAATGGTGCTTACTCAGGTGAGCGGCTATGACTTCGCGATTATCGCGCACGGTGTGAAGGAACCCTGGCATGCAATCACATTAGGTCAGCAAGTACTTACTATCATGAATGAACGGTTGCCCATTCAGGGTATTCAGCTGCGTCCGAGCTGCAACATTGGGGTGGCGATGTACTACGGCGATTTGACGGCGGAACAGCTATACAGTCGCGCGCTATCGGCAGTGCTAACCTCGCGTCGCAAGGGTAAAAATCAGATCCAATTCTTTGATCCGCAGCAAATGGAAGAAGCACAGCAGCGTTTGACCGAAGAGAACGACATTCTGACCGCGCTTGATCACCAGCAATTTGCGCTGTGGATGCAGCCGCAGGTAGAGATCGCCAGCGGCAAGATGTTGAGTGCTGAAGCTTTATTGCGGATGCAGCAGGCAGACGGAAGCTGGGAATTACCGGAAGGGTTAATCGACAGGATTGAATCCTGCGGTCTGATGGTGACGGTTGGATATTGGGTGCTGGAGGAGTCTTGTCGCCAGCTTGCGGCCTGGCAGGAACGTGGTCTGATGTTACCGCTGTCGGTGAATCTGTCTGCGCTACAGCTCATGCACCCCAGTATGGTGTCGGATCTGCTGGAGTTGTTAAACCGATATCGCATTAAGCCCGGTACCTTGATTCTGGAAGTTACCGAAAGCCGGCATATAGATGATCCAAACGCCGCTGTCGCTATCCTGCGCCCGCTGCGCAATGCGGGGGTACGCATTGCGTTGGATGACTTTGGTATGGGCTATGCGGGTCTGCGACAGTTGCAGCACATGAAGTCACTGCCAGTTGATGTGCTCAAAATCGATAAGATGTTTGTTGAAGGCCTGCCAGAAGATAGCAGTATGATTTCTGCCATTATTCAGCTGGCTCACAGTCTCAATTTGCAAATGATTGCGGAAGGCGTTGAAACCGAAGCGCAACGCGACTGGTTATCACAGGCAGGGGTGGACGTCGCGCAAGGATTCCTGTTTGCCCGTCCGGTTCCGGCAGATATCTTCGAAGAACGCTATTTAGCGAAGGAATCAGCTGATTACAAAAGTTAAAAAAGGTAGCGCTTGTGCGAGCCAGTTCAAAATTTTTAACAAATTTGTATCAATTATGATCCGGGTGCATTTCTGTCATGTTGTGTGGGTGTTACTTTAAGGCCGCAGGTTAAACAAAACCTTACAAGACCTGTGGTTTTTACTTTAAGGACACCCTATGAAAACCTCTATCTTCAAAAGCCTTTACTTTCAGGTCCTGACAGCAATTGCCATTGGTATCCTCCTTGGCCATTACTACCCTGAATTAGGCGCCCAAATGAAACCGCTTGGCGACGCGTTCGTTAAGCTCATTAAGATGGTCATCGCACCTGTTATCTTCTGTACTGTCGTTACCGGCATTGCAGGTATGGAAAGTATGAAAGCAGTAGGCCGCACCGGTGCGGTTGCACTGCTTTATTTTGAAGTGGTTAGTACGATTGCGCTGATCATTGGTCTTATCATTGTCAACGTGGTGCAACCCGGCGCCGGGATGAACGTCGATCCGGCAACGCTGGATGCCAAAGCGGTAGCGATCTACGCCGAGCAGGCAAAAGACCAGGGGATCGTGGGCTTCCTGATGGATATTATCCCGGGTAGCGTCATTGGCGCGTTCGCCAGCGGCAACATCCTGCAGGTATTACTGTTCGCGGTGATGTTTGGTTTTGCTCTGCACCGTCTGGGCAGCAAAGGCCAGATGATTTTCAACGTAATTGAAAGTTTCTCGCAGGTTATTTTCGGCATTATCAACATGATCATGCGCCTTGCACCGATAGGTGCTTTCGGTGCCATGGCCTTTACCATCGGTAAGTATGGCGTCGGAACGCTGGTGCAACTGGGTCAGTTGATTATCTGCTTCTACATTACCTGTATCCTGTTTGTGGTCGTGGTTCTGGGCTCCATTGCTCGCGCAACCGGCTTCAGCATTTTCAAATTCATCCGCTATATCCGTGAAGAACTGCTGATCGTACTGGGTACGTCTTCTTCTGAATCAGCGCTGCCGCGTATGCTTGATAAGATGGAAAAACTGGGCTGCCGGAAGTCGGTTGTCGGGTTGGTTATACCCACGGGCTACTCGTTTAACCTTGATGGGACATCGATATATCTGACTATGGCGGCGGTGTTTATCGCGCAGGCCACCAATAGTCATATGGATATCTTCCATCAGATAACCCTGTTGGTGGTGCTCCTGCTCTCCTCAAAAGGTGCAGCGGGCGTGACCGGAAGTGGCTTTATCGTGCTGGCAGCGACAATTTCCGCAGTAGGGCATCTGCCGGTAGCGGGTCTGGCGCTCATCCTGGGTATTGACCGCTTTATGTCTGAAGCGCGTGCGCTGACTAACCTGGTCGGTAACGGGGTGGCAACGGTCGTTGTGGCTAAGTGGGTGAAAGAACTGGACCACAAAAAGCTTGATGATGTGCTGAATAATCGTGCGCCGGATGGCAAAACGCACGATTTATCCTCTTAATCTCTCCACTTATGCCCGTAGTCCCTTCCAGGACTGCGGGCGTTTGCGCATAATTACCCCCTGTGCCTGAAACTGTCTGTTCGACGGTTTCGGGATTTTTTCACTTCTTCCGTGACATTTTTATGTTCTTGCGGTCTAACACGAAGTGTTTTTAACGTCATATTCAGAGGGTCCTTCTCAGGGCTGTCTTTTTATTTCCAGGATAGTTGATCAGGGGTTCACATGCAGGGCACAAAAATTCGACTTTTAGCGGGCGGCTTGCTGATGATGGCCTCTGCCGGCTATGTGCAGGCAGATGCGCTCCAGCCTGACCCGGCGTGGCAACAGGGCACGCTGGCAAATGGTCTCCAGTGGCAAGTGTTAGCCACTCCCCAGCGTCCCAGCGACCGTATTGAGGTTCGCCTGCTGGTTAATACCGGTTCACTCACCGAAAGTACGCAACAGAGTGGTTTCAGCCATGCGATCCCACGTATCGCGCTGACGCAAAGCGGTGGCCTTGATGCCACGCAAGCCCGTTCATTGTGGCAGCAGGGGTTTGATCCTAAACGCCCCATGCCGCCCGTTATCGTTTCCTATGATTCCACGCTGTATAACCTTAGCTTGCCCAATAGCCGGAATGACCTGCTGAAAGAGTCACTTTCTTACCTGGCGAATATTTCCGGCAAGCTGACCATTACCCCTGAAACGGTTAACCATGCGCTGAGCAGCGAAGATATGGTGGCAACCTGGCCGTCAGATACCAAAGAGGGATGGTGGCGCTATCGTCTGAAAGGCTCCACGCTGTTAGGGCACGATCCTGCCGATCCGCTGAAAAAGCCGATTGATGCAGCAAAAATTCAGTCGTTCTACCAGAAATGGTATACCCCGGATGCGATGACGCTGATTATCGTCGGTAACGTTGATGCTCGCAGCGTGGCTGAGCAAATCAATAAAACCTTCGGTGAGTTAAACGGAAAACGTGAAACGCCGGCTCCGGTGCCTACGCTCTCTCCACTGCGTGCGGAAGCGGTAAGCATTATGACCGATGCGGTACGCCAGGATCGTCTTTCCATCATGTGGGACGCGCCGTGGCAACCTATTCGTGAATCCGCCGCGTTGTTACGCTACTGGCGTGCCGATTTAGCCCGTGAAGCGCTGTTCTGGCATATCCAGCAGACGTTATCCAGGAACAACGCGAAAGACATCGGCCTCGGCTTTGACTGTCGGGTGCTGTTCCTGCGTGCACAGTGCGCTATTAACGTTGAATCGCCGAACGATAAGCTGAATGCGAACCTGGGCACGGTGGCTCGTGAACTGGCGAAAGTGCGGGACAAGGGCCTGCCGGAAGAAGAGTTCAATGCGCTGGTAGCGCAAAAAAATCTGGAATTGCAGAAACTGTTTGCCACCTACGGCCGCACCGATACCGATATTTTGATCAGCCAGCGTTTGCGCTCGTTGCAAAACCAGGTGGTGGATATCGCGCCAGAACAGTATCAGCGTTTACGGCAGAACTTCCTTAATGGCCTGACCGTTGAGATGCTGAATCAGGATTTGCGTCAGCAGCTATCGCAGGATATGGCTCTCATTCTTCTTCAGCCGAAAGGGGAACCTGAGTTCAACATGAAGGATCTGCAGGCGACATGGGATAGCATAATGGCGCCGGTTACCGCAGCGGCAACGTCGGCTGAAACGGATGAATCACATCCTGAAGTGACGGATATCCCGCCAGTACAGTAACCTGTAGGCCGGATAAGGGGGTTACGCCGCTATCCGGCATTGGAGATGCCGGGGGCGCTTTGCTTGTCCGGCCTACGGTATGCAGACCGGATAATCGACGTTACTGCGGCATGGCATCGCGTGGGATAATCGCCCCGCGATGCTGAATAACGGTGCTTGCTGTCAGGTGGCCGCGTTTTGCGGCTTCAGCGGCATCGCCACCGGTTAAACGCACTGCCAGATACCCGGCACTGAAGGAGTCTCCTGCCGCCGTGGTATCGATCACTTTTTCTTTCGGTAATTTTACAGCCGGTACATCGATAAGTCCTTCACCCTCGATGGACACCAGGCAAGAGTCTGCGCCGCGCTTCACAACCACTTCCTGTACGCCAGCTGCGTGAGTCCGGGCAATTACGTCCTCTACGGGTTTTTCACCCCACAGCGCGTCTTCATCGTCCAGCGTCAGGAACGCAATATTGGTGCACTCCAGCATCTGCTGATACACCTGCTGAGTTTCTTCTTTGCTGCTCCACAGACGCGGGCGGTAGTTGTTGTCAAAAATGACCTTGCCGCCGTTGGCGCGACACTCGCGCAGCAGCGACAGCAGTTTGTCACGGCTGGCCGGGCTTAAAATCGCCAGGCTGATTCCGCTCAGGTACAGGTAGTCGAATGTCGCCAGCGTTTTGCAAATGGCGCCGGATTGTTCGCTCTCCAGCCAGAATTTTGCCGCCGCTTCATTACGCCAGTAATAGAAGGTGCGCTCGCCAGTACTGTCAGTCTCAATGTAATAGAGACCCGGCAGACGGTTTTCCATACGCTGGGTTAATGACGTATCGACGTTTTCTCCCTGCCAGGATTCCAGCATTTGCTGGCTGAAACTGTCAGTGCCCAGCGCCGTGACGTAATGTACGGAAAGGGCCGCAGAATCGACCTGACGGGCAATATAAACGGATGTATTCAACGTGTCGCCACCGAATCCGCGCTGAACGTCGGCGCCTTTCTGTGACAGCTCAATCATGCATTCGCCAATCACGGCAATCTTCCTGGACATAGTCGTAACCTGCTCTGAAAAAAATTAGCGTTAGTGTGCGCTGTGGGTGTTAAGTGGTCAACTATATTAAAACAACGTTCCATTATTTTTTTGAGCCAGAACGTGTTCTGTGTCGTTTTTACCGCTGTTTTTATTTTGCGTACTGCTGAACGTAAAGTTCTGCGCCTGAGCGCCGATAACCTTTGACGAGTCCGGTCAGTCACACTCTTATTTACAGGACACCTCAGATGATAAAGCAGGTCACCCAGCAGCTAATTACGCCAGATGCGAGTATCGAATGCTTGCAGGAGCGACGCTATTGGCTGCAGTGCGAGCGTGCTTACACTTATCAGCCCATTTACCAGACCAATGGTCGGCTGATGGCCGTAGAGCTGCTAACCGTCGTGAGTCATCCTGATAACCCTGCTCAACGCATTGCGCCAGACCGTTATTTTGCTGAAGTTGCTGTTCGGCATCGCGTTGAGGTAGTGAAAGAGCAGCTTGAACAACTTGAACTGAAAAGTGATTTTTTCAGAGCCCACGATCTGCTGGCCTCCGTCAATGTCGATGGCCCGACGCTCATTGCGATGCGCCAGGACCCCGAGATCCTGAAAATCATTGAATGCCTGCCCTGGTTACGCTTTGAGTTGGTCGAGCATATCCGCTTACCGAAGGGATCGTCGTTTGCCTCGATGTGCGAGTTCGGCCCGCTCTGGCTGGATGATTTTGGTACCGGGATGGCCAATTTCTCGGCCCTTAGCGAAGTGAGTTACGACTACATCAAAGTGGCGCGGGATCTGTTTGTCATGCTGCGTCAGACGCCGGAAGGCCGTAACCTCTTCACTTTGCTGCTCCAGCTTATGAACCGCTATTGCCGTGGCGTGATTGTCGAAGGTGTTGAAACCCTGGAAGAGTGGCGCGATGTGCAAAACTCACCAGCTTTTGCTGCTCAGGGCTATTTCCTCTCTCGTCCGGTGCCACTGAGTACCCTGGAAGAGGTGATTCTGTCGCTTTGATGCGGATGTAGCGTGCCTCCTTTTCGCCCTGCTGGACTATCTTTAGGACAGGCAAGGGAGGAAGTCAGGAGGAAAACGTGACGAAAACAGGCAAAATAGCCGCATCCGTAGTAGGGTTTTTCTTGTTGCTGATCGTCGTGCTCATCATTGTGATTGCGACATTTGACTGGAACCGGCTCAAACCGACCATCAACCAGAAAGTCTCTACTGAACTCAACCGTCCATTCGCCATACGCGGTGATCTGGGCGTCGTCTGGGAACGCCAGAAGCAGGAAACCGGCTGGCGCAGTTGGGTTCCGTGGCCGCATGTTCATGCTGAAGATATCATCCTCGGCAACCCGCCAGATATTCCCGACGTTACCATGGTGCATCTCCCGCGTGTTGAAGCTACGCTCGCCCCACTGGCATTGCTGACAAAAACCATCTGGTTACCGTGGGTCAAGATGGTGAAACCCGATGCGCGGCTCATTCGGCTGTCGGAGGAAAACAACAACTGGACCTTTAACTTCGCCGGGGATGAAAAACGCGACCCCAATGCGCCGCCACCCGCGTGGTCTTTCAGGCTGGATAACATTTTGTTCGATCAAGGGCGTATCGCTGTTAATGATAAGGTGACGAAGTCGGAGCTTGAGATCCTGGTCGATCCACTAGGCAAGCCGCTACCGTTTAGCGAAGTGACAGGCACCAACAGCAAAGAAGGGGGCGCCAGTGTTGAGGATTACATTTTTGGTCTGAAAGCCCAGGGCCGCTACAACGGTGAGCCGCTAACCGGAACGGGAAAAATTGGCGGGATGTTGGCGTTACGCGGCGAAGGTACCCCTTTTCCGATACAGGCAGACTTTCGCTCGGGCAACACGCGCGTGGTATTTAGCGGCACGATAAATGACCCGATGAATATGGGCGGTGTCGATCTACGGCTTAAATTCTCTGGGGATTCACTTGGGGATTTATACGATTTGACCGGTGTGCTGTTACCGGATACACCACCGTTTGAAACGGACGGGCGTCTGGTGGCGAAAATCGATCCGGAAAAGTCCTCTCTTTTTGAATACCGCCATTTTAATGGTCGCATTGGCGATAGCGATATTCACGGGACGCTGGCCTACACCACCGGCAAGCCGCGACCCATGCTGAAGGGCGATGTGGAATCACGCCAGCTGAGGCTGGCTGATTTGGGGCCGCTGATCGGTGTGGATTCAGGCAAAGGGGCAGAACGGGCAAAACAATCTGAACAGCGCAAAGGTGAGAAGAGCGTTCAGCCTGCTGACAAGGTGTTGCCGTATGACCGTTTTGAAACCGACAAATGGAACGTAATGGATGCTGATGTGCGTTTCAAAGGACGGCGTATCGAACACGGCAGTAGCCTGCCAATCAGCGATCTCTCCACCCATATCCTCCTGAAAAATGCTGACTTGCGCCTGCAGCCACTGAAATTTGGCCTCGCAGGGGGCAGTATTGTTTCCAGCATTCATCTGGAAGGGGATAAAAAGCCGATGCGGGGGCAGGCGGATATTCAGGCTCGTCGCCTGAAGCTAAAAGCGCTGATGCCGGACGTGGAGTTGATGCAGAAAACGCTCGGTGAGATGAACGGTGACGCCAGGTTGAGCGGTAGCGGAAATTCAGTGGCTGCGCTGCTGGGTAACAGCAACGGTAACCTGAAGCTATTGATGAATGATGGATTGGTCAGTCGCAATCTGATGGAGATCGTTGGGCTGAATCTGGGTAACTATATCGTCGGACAAATATTCGGTGATGACGAAGTACGGGTGAACTGCGCAGCGGCAAATCTGGATATCGTCAATGGCATCGCGCGCCCACAAATTTTCGCGTTCGACACAGAAAACGCGGTGATCAACGTGACCGGGACTGCAAGCTTTGCATCTGAGCAACTGGATTTAACCATCGACCCGGAGAGCAAAGGCATTCGTATTATTACCCTGCGTTCGCCGCTGTATGTCCGTGGGACCTTTAAAAATCCACAGGCTGGCGTGAAGGCCGGGCCGCTGATTGCACGCGGTGCGGTGGCTGCCGCGCTGGCAACGCTGGTTACGCCAGCGGCGGCGCTGCTGGCGCTAATTTCTCCGTCTGAAAACGAAACGAATCAGTGCCGGACAATCCTGTCGCAGATGAAGAAGTGATGAGCGCGCCGGATGCGGTGTAAACACCTTATCCGGCCTACGGGGGATTGCAGTCTGTAGGCCTGATAAGCATAGCGCCATCAGGCAATCAAATTACAGCGATTGATGCCGTGTCTCATGGGTTAACAGCAGCGCAATCAGCGTTAAAGCCGCCATCGATGCCAGATACGTACCGACCGCCGCCAGACCGTAGTTCCCCTGCAGCCATGCGGCAATATAAGGGGCAACAGAGGCACCGAGAATTGACGAGACGTTATATGAGAACGACGCTCCCGTATAGCGCACTTCAGTTGGGAACAACTCCGGCAGCAGTGCCCCCATCGGGCCGAATGTCAGACCCATCAGGCTCAGGCCAAGCAACAGGAAAGCGAACACCAACACCGGATTGCCAGAACCGAGCAGCGGTTTAAAGGCAAACAGCGCAAACAGAATGATAAGCGTGGTGATGATGAGCATGCTCTTGCGACGACCAAACGCATCGGCCAGTAGGCCAGCCACTGGTACCATAACGCCAAAGCCAATAACCGCCATCATCAGCATCCACAACACTTCATTACGCGGCAGGCCAAGCCCTACGGGGGCTGCGGCAGTGCTGAACGTCATCGAATAGACGGTCATGATATAAAACAGTGTATAGGTCGCCAGCATGATGAATGTGCCAAGGATCGTCACACGAACATGTTTTGTCAGCAGAGTACCCAGCGGGATTTTCACCTGTTTTTTCGCTGCGGCGACTTTGGCAAATACCGGCGATTCGTGGAGAGAAACACGGACGTAGAGACCGATAATGACCAGTACGGCAGAGAAGATAAACGGCACGCGCCAGCCCCAGCTCATAAACTGTTCGTCGGTCAACAGCCAGGAGAGCAACAGGAACGTGCCGTTAGCGAAGAAGAAACCGATAGGCGCACCCAACTGCGGGAATGAACCGTACAGCGCGCGTTTACGCGGTGGTGCGTTTTCCGTTGCCAGCAACGCCGCGCCGCCCCATTCACCGCCCAGACCTAAACCCTGACCAAAACGCGCCAGCGCCAGCAGCAAGGGGGCGAAAATGCCGATTGTTTCATAGCCCGGCAGCAGGCCAATCACAACCGTTGAAATCCCCATGGTGAGCAGTGAAGCAACCAGCGTGACTTTACGTCCAACACGATCGCCGAAATGGCCGAATACGGCGGAGCCGATCGGGCGGGCCACGAAGGCGATAGCAAAGGTAGCCAGCGACTGTAGTGTGGCCGCCGTGGGGTCACCCTGCGGGAAGAAGATGTGGGGGAACACGATCACCGCCGCGGTCGCGTAAATATAGAAGTCGAAGAACTCAATGGCAGTGCCGATGAGCGAAGCGACGACGACTTTATTGCGCGAATTGACCGGGGCGTGTTCTTGTTCGTTATCGAGTGTTGTGGCGGTTGCTTGCATAATATTTTCTTATTTTGGGTCGAACGAAAGGCCATATTACGCACAGCAAAAGAGACATTTCAATCTGTAACAAACTTTGAGATCGGTCAAAAATGGAGCAAAAAGGGGATAATTTTTAGGCTTGAGATTTCACTTCCATGAAATGCTTCACACAATTTAAAACTTAGTTGATAAAACTGGTTTTTGGTTAAATAAAAGTTACGTTCTGGATTTATTCACTAAATCGGTGAGAGCAGGCGGCATTATAATTGCCGGATGGCGCTGCGCTTATCCGGCAATTCACAACTAATCCGGCGGTGGCTATTGCGTTTTCCCCGGCATACGCGGGTCGTCTTTGTATTCCGCTGTGGCAATCCAGGCGGCGCAGAACAGGGTCAAACGCGCGAAGAAGTAAAAGAATGCCATCAGCCCAAGCACCGAACCAAACGCCGCGCCGGAGGGGGATTTTACCAACGATGGCAGCGTGTAGGTCATGACGATCTTAATCACCTCAAAGCCAATAGCCGCAATAAATGTTCCGCGAATCAGCGCCTTCTTACGCGGTCGGTGACGCGGTAGCCGCCAGAAAATCCAGAAGAACAGCAAATAGTTGGCGAAAATGGAGATCGCCAGACCAATCAATCGCCACGCGGGTTTCAGCCACTCAATACCGTCGAGATACAGTGCCGAGATGATCATTTGCTGGGCAGAACCGGCAATGGAGGTAATCGACAGCGTAACGATCAGCGCAATCAGCAATCCAATCAATGAGACAAAATCACGCAGGTATTTAACCCATATTTTTTCCTGATCCTGCGGTGTGCGTTCCCAGAGGTCCCGCGACTGTGCACGAATAGCTTCACGCAGGTTTCCCATCCAGTTAATACCAGAGTAGAGGGCGATTCCAAGCCCCACCAGACCCACGGTGGTACGTTGCTGAACGGCAGTATTGATGGTGTTTTTCAGCGTCGAGGCCAGCGTCGGATCGCTAACGTTGAGCAATATTTTGCTGAAGATATCCTGTAATAACGTGGGGTGTGAGGCGAGAATAAAACCGGCCGCCGCAAACGACACCATCAGGATAGGGATCATCGACAGGAACGAGAAATACGTGATGGCTGCGCCAAACTGATTTCCCATTCGGTCATTAAAACGCTCTGCTGCGCGGATCAGGTGGGCGATAACAGGTTGACGTTGAATTTTATCTGCGAAGGTTATGACTGTTTTCAGCGCCTGGTTCGCTGTGGCGTTTTTCACCGGCGTTGTGGCGGTTTGCTGTTGTTCAGGCGTAGGGTGCTTTGCGTCGTGTTCCTGCGTCATCCGATCGGTAGTCCTTATTTTGTTTACTCATGACATTATAGCCGCTCAGACCCACTTCCCGAAAAATGGGCTAATCCACATAGTCTTTCATCACACCGGTCAACCATTCCATGAACAGATGTACCCGGCGGGAAAGGTTCCGGCGATGTGGATAGAGCAAAGAAACGGGCATGGGTTCGGCCCGATATTGCGGTAACACTTCAACCAGCGTACCGGCGCGAAGGGCTTCACGCACCCCGACGCGTGGTACCTGAATAATGCCCAGCCCGGCAAGACATGCCGCATGATAGGTTTCTGTGCTGTTCACGGTCAGCATGCCGCCCGTTTTTACCCATGCAGTCCCATTGTCTGTAGCCACCTCGAAGCCCTGTGCGCGTGTTCCCAAATTGACCGAATAATGCACCACGGCATGTGAGGCCAAATCCTCCAGGCTTTCCGGATAACCAAAGCGGGCCAGATACTGTGGACTGGCACAGTTAATCTGCGTGAGTTTCCCCAGCGGTCGGGCAATCAGCCCCGAATCTTTCAGTGTGCCAACGCGTACGACGCAGTCGAAACCCTCACGAATTAAGTCTACCAGGCGGTCACTGCTGCTGAGTTCAAGCTCCAGCCCTGGATACTGATGCAAAAAGACGGGCAGGCGGGGCATGACCAGATTTCTCGCCACGCCAACCGGCATATCGACGCGCAGCTTACCGCTGATACTGGCTGGATCGTGATGGAACAACCCATCCAGTTCATCCAGATTGCTCAACAGATCTTTTGCACGTTCGTAATAGATCATGCCGTCTTGTGTGAGCTGAACGCGGCGGGTAGTGCGGTGCAGAAGCTGCGTACCCAGATGATTTTCCAGGGCCTGGATTTGGCGCGATACGCTACCTTTAGGAAGTCCAAGGGTGTCTGCCGCACGCGAAAAACTCTCCAGTTCTGCGACGCGGATGAACAACTGCATTGCGTGAATTTTATCCATTCCCATGCCCTATTGTTGTTCTGAATGAAACAGTAATGCGCAATTAGCGATATTTATTGTTCTTCTACCACCTAATAAGCTTTGTCTCAATCATCACAACATCTGAAATGAGGTTTCTTATGACGCAACGTATCGCATTAGTGACCGGTGGCGGTCGTGGGCTCGGTAAAAACGCGGCACTTAAGCTGGCGAACAAAGGAATAGGTATCGTCCTGACGTGGAACAGCAATGAAAAAGAGGCGCAGCAGGTTGTGGATGAAATTCGGCAATCTGGTGGAAAAGCAGCGGCATTACCGTTAAATGTCGGGGATATTTCAACTTTCCCATCCTTCGTTGAACAGATGAAGCACACCTTAAAGGCACAGTGGCAAAGCGAAGGGTTTGATTATTTATTGAACAATGCCGGAATCGGCATTACTGCGCCGTACTCTGCATTCACCGAAGCGCAATTTGACCAATTGCTGAGCATCCAGTTTAAGGGGCCATTTTTCCTGACGCAGAGTCTTCTTCCGCTGATGAACAAGGGGGGAAGGATCCTCAATGTCTCGACCGGCCTGGCGCGTTTTGCTCTACCGGGCTACAGCGCCTATGCCGCCATGAAAGGGGCGATGGAAGTGCTTACCCGGTATCAGGCTAAAGAGTTGGGGGAACGCGGTATTACGGCAAATATTATTGCGCCGGGCGCGATTGAAACTGATTTCGGCGGTGGGAACGTGCGTGATAACGCGCAACTGAATGCATATATTGCCTCGCAAACGGCGCTGGGACGCGTCGGGTTACCGGATGATATCGGTGATGCCATCGCCGCGTTGCTCAGCGATGAACTCGCCTGGATGACTGCACAGCGTATTGAGGTATCTGGCGGGATGTTCCTGTAACGTGCAACGTGCTTATTCAATAGGCTGCGATAGCTGTTGAATGAGCACTTAATGCTATATTGTAATTTGTAACATATTTATTATTTTTTCAGGATATCTTATTTTCAGCTAAAAATGTATTCTCTGAAAATTAATATTAATAAGGAATTCTGACCCTCGATAAATGAGGAATGTCTCAGAAATCTATCCTGTTCTGCCCGCTTTGTGTAATCCTTTTTCTTGAGCTGTAACTATTCATAACTCTTGCTTTTTTATTCTTCGCTTATCGGTAGAATGACCCCTGCCAAATGGTGAGTTATTATTTTTCCTCGTGAAGAATACCCTTTCGCGTCTCAAGACTACTATTTTTTAGACGGAGAGTTAATAATGCAGGTAATAATGTTTGACAGGCAGTCAATATTTATTCATGGAATGAATATAAGTTTGCAGCAACGAATTCCAGGAGTGAATGTTCAGGGTGTCAGTCAGGCAGATGACCTTTGGCAAAAACTGGAAAATACCCCAGATGCGCTGCTCATGCTGGACGGTGATCTCGACGGTGAGTTTTGCTGCAGCTTGCTGCAACAGATTGCACACTCTTTTTCAACGGTGAAGGTGCTGATCTCTGCCACTGATTGCAGTAAGAAATGGCTGCAGGATGTGACGCAATTAAACGTGTTGGCCATTGTGCCGCGTGACTCTGATGCAGAAACCTTTACTCTGGCGCTTAACAGCGTTGCGATGGGCATGATGTTTCTTCCCAGGGATCACTTAGCGACAAACGATAGCAGTCGGCAAAATATAAAAACATTAAGCGCCCGCCAGCGGGAGATCCTGACCATGCTGGCGGCTGGTGAGTCAAATAAACAAATTGGTCGGCTGTTAAATATCAGTACCGGAACAGTAAAAGCCCACCTTGAGTCACTTTATCAGCGCCTGGAAGTTAAAAACCGTACTCAGGCAGCAATGATGTTAAATGAATTTCTATAATTGATATTTATTTCACGGTCAGACGCTATCTGGCTGTGAAATATTAACCGGCCACCTTTCTGCGTGACAAAAGCGCGTTATCCCAACACTTAGCATCCACGCAATAAAGACTTCTTGTTGAAACGGGTCGTTAAGCTGAGGTTTATTTGTGCGTATTAATGCTTGGCAGATATCCAGATCTGTGAGCAGCAGGGATTCTGCCTGCGCCATTGAAATGGGGGCAACAAAGGTTTCATCGGGTGTAATTTCATGCCCGTAGCCAATGACCCATACACCATTTTTATCCTGATACTTTTCCAGCGACAGGCCCTGCCATTGCTTGATAAATGCAATACCGGCGGAGGTAAAATGAGCGGCGCAATGCGGCATAATGATTTCTCTTAAAAGAAAAACAGTATAAAGATAATTATCAGCAGACGTAGTTGCCATATGGCCATTTTTGGCCATAAACGCCTTACGACTTAAGGGGCGGCATTCACGTTTTAACCGGCTAAACATCCTGTCATCTCAGGCACTTTTCCCGATATGCTATTGCGCATCGCCAGGCATAACCAGTCACCCCCCGTCATTGAGGGGCAGTCGCGCTGTTTTCAACACCGACACGGATTTATCTCCAGAATAAATTTCAATGATTTTGCCGTTGTCACTGCAAAACGCATTTATTTGTTATATGAATGTGTTCTAGTCTACAGCGGCACAATTCTGCGCTGTGCCACGTTTATAAAAAGATAACGAAATACATCGTGAGGCCGCACCTTTCTGGGCTCTTTTAGGGAAGATAATGACCAATAGCGCGTTACAGGCGACATGTGCGCCATTTGAACACTGTTTGGGGATCATCCGTCAGGCGTCGGTGGAAATTTTGCTGCTGTTAGGCGTACATGTGGCTGAGGGCAAAGATCCGCGTTGGTTTCTGGAGCAACTCGATCAGGCCCGACTGAATCTGGGCGGTTGGGGGGCTGTCGCCAGACGCTTGCAGATGAATGATGCGCAACTCAGCCAGTTCACGTTGCGTTTACGCCATCTTCAACAGAGTGTGCCTCAGTATGAAAGCGGTCAGGATGTCAGTGAAAACCAGCTGATTTCCGCGCTGCGTTTTGTAGCAGCACTGGAGCAATTACGCCAGCAACAGCCGCTCCTGAACTATCAAACCGATATCGACATCGGGGGGCCGGATACGCAGATGCGGGCGCAGCGTCAGCTTCGCGCAATAGAGTTAACGCTCAAAGCCCTCGTCGCACGGGTATGGCCAGATCAGCATCCGCTAAACAGTTTTCTGAAGCAGCACTTTGGTGCCGAACGCTTGCGTCGCTGGTTAAAGCTGGGCGAAGGACGTGATGCGCTGGACGGCATGTTGTTTAGCGAACTGGCGTTGATGGTGGTCGATAAGAAACTATTTGTTCGCCACTTTACGCAGATTTTTAATGATACGTCAGTGTTGATGCTGTTTGTCGAACCGCGCTTAACGCTGCGAATGTTTCTGGATGATTGCCGACTGGCGCGAAACGCTGTCATTGCTCAGCAACCGCTGACGTCAGTACAGCTGATGCTGTTAAATTACCAGTACCAACAAATTACGCATTCTGTGCAGCGAGCGTTTGAAGAGCGCCGAACGCGTATCAATCCTGCATCGTATCTGGAATCTGATGAGTCGACGGTTCGTCAATTCTGGGAAACGGCAAGGCAAAAAGACGAGCAGGCTGGAGGCGATAAAAAGGAAATTGCTGACAGTATCGATCCTCCTGAGAAGCGAGCGCAGCGTACGGCCGAAGAGCGCGAACAGCTGATTTCCGGCATGTTGTGGGTGGCTGTCGGTGTTATGGTTCTGGCGATCTCGCTGGGCGCTTTCTGGCTATTCAATGCACCTGCACCGCAAGCATCTTCAGGGCAAACTGTTGAGATAGTGCAGGAAGAGCCGCGGCGTGATGCGCCTTCTGCGCGAGAATCGGTGACCCGGATGGGCATTACATGGGATACCTTTAATATGCGGGCGGCTATCGATCGCAACGATACCCGCGTCACGTCGCTGTTCCTGCAAGGAGGTATGGACTGGAAGCTGGCGTGGACGGAGCAGGCATTTTCCGCGGGGAACACCGCAGTTCTGAAGCTGCTGCTGCGGTATCCCTCACAGATGGATGAGGCTAAACCCTGCCAGCAGTTTATGACTACGCTCAGTCATGCCATGTCGAATGGCGCATCACTGACGTCACTGCATAAAAGCTACCTACAAAGTTTCTGCTCGACACCGGAGGTCGTTGCTCGTCAGCAGTATGATATGGAACAGGCCCAACTGCGTGTGCGCGCAGATCCAAATGCAGAGAACAAAAAATGGCAGAAAATCCACACCGCGCTGTACGATGCCATTAACTAACGGCCCGATGCATTTCGTGGCATCAGGCCGTCAGACATTTACGGTTCACCGTACAAACCGATTAATCGGCGCACCACTCCATTCGTCCAGCCAAATCCGTCCTGCAGCGGATATTCCCCACCGCCGCCTTCGCGCGGCGTGCCGTCAGCGATATGGTACTTTTCAATTAGCTTGTGGTGTTCCTGATAAAAAATATTAACTGTTTTCAGCCAGTTACTGGCAATTTCATCACCGAGATGGTCATCGCCATACAGTTTAAACCCCTGAATCGCCATCCACTGCAGCGGTGCCCAGCCGTTGGGTTTATCCCACTGCTCGCCGGTTTCATACTCGGTTGCTAAAATCCCGCCTGGCGTGAGTAAGCGGCTGCGTACCGCATTGGCGAGTCGGTCAGCTTGTTCATGTGTTGCCATGCCGACATACAGCGGCACAATACTGGCGGCAGAGAAAAGGGCCATTTGTTCGCGCCGCCAGTCGTAATCGCGATAGCAGCCGTTTTCATCGTCCCACAGATAGCGGTTCACCGCATCGCGGCGGTCACTGGCTTTCTGGCGAAACTGCGCTTCCGTTTCTTTGTCGCCTTTCAGCGCGGAAATATTGGCGATAGTGCTTTCCAGCTTGTAGAGGAAGGCGTTCAGATCAATCGGGATGAACTGAGTGGTGCGTATGCTGGCAAGGCGGCCTGCATCGCGTAGCCAGCGCGAGGAATAATCCCAGCCGGAGGCCGCGCCCGCGCGCAAATCCCGATATACCTCATTAGGTGGTCGGCCTGAATGCTTAGCCGTTTCTACGTCTTCAAGCCAGGACTCATCGCGCGGGGTATCACGATCGTCCCAATAGCGGTTGAGCAGAGAGCCGTCCGACATTCTGATCACGTGACGGTAGGCCTGGTTGAGCACCAGGGAATCGGCGCCATCCATCCAGAATGCGTATTCCATTTTTAGATGTTCAAGGTAGCGACGCGCGCCGCGTACGCCATCCTCTTCAAACAGTTCCACCATCAGCGCAAAGACCGGTGGCTGCGAACGGCTCAGGTAGTAGGTACGGTTACCGTTGGGGATGTGACCATAGTTTTCAATCATCCAGGCAAAGTTATCCGCCATACACTTCAGCAGATCTTCGCGGCCGCTCTCTGCCAGACCCAGCATGGTAAAGTAGGAATCCCAGTAGTAGGTTTCGCTAAAACGTCCGCCGGGCACAATATATGACTGCGGTAACGCCAGCAGTGAGGACCAGGGAATGTGATCCTGCGGCTCGCGCGTCAGCACAGGCCACAGTTGATCGATATGTTCTTTCAGCGAGCTTGCCGGATCGGACACATATTCACTGGAGGGCGTTTCCGGTAGCCAGAAATGGTTCTCGACGAAACGTCGCAGATCAAAGTCGCGGTGGCGTTTAACTTTGCGATAGCGGATTAAAATGTCCAGTGGGTCCATTTTGGGCGCACAATCAGGGAAGGTTTTGCTATCAGCAAATAGTTTGGATGACTGGACGTGTTCAAACAGCTCGAGGTAACGATCGGCGGGGGTTAACGCATCTGACGCGGGTAACCCTGCAATCATCTCCGGCTCTGGCTCCGCCTCAATCATTTCATCCAGCTTTAACTCGCACGGATCCATTTCATAAAGCAGATCGATATCGATCGTCATTTCTTCTGAAGGGGCGTGGGGTAGTTTCTGGTTGAGCATAATGAGAAAGACCTCCGATGGACGTTGAAAGATTAAGGCTATTGCCCGGTCGTCAGTTAAGCGTAGACATTCGCTTCGGTGCCGGGTGAGTAAAGCGTGCGGTTGATCACATTTTAGTGCTGCATATTATTTAGAAAATAAGACTATCCCAATGAATATAATGAAGAATTCATAATTCTGCCTGATCTGAAGATATTTCATTTTCAGAACATTCGATTGCAACGAGTTGTGAACGGAAAACCATAACAGCTTATCTCCGTAATAGGCACAGGCTATTCTATCGATAGTTATCCCCCATGTAATTGCTTGATACTTATCAAAATAATAAATCCCCTACTTTCTATGATGGTTAAGTCTGATAAAGACTATGCACTCATTATTCTAATTTTTCTGGGTCACAATAACTCACAACGGTGAGGGTAAAATAATGAAAACCATTACCCGTCTTACCGCGATAGCCATAGCTGGCGTCGTGATTTGTTATTTTGGATTATCCGGTTATGTGTGGTATCACGATAATCAACGGAGTAAACAGGCTGATGTTCAGGCCTCTACGCTGGAAGAAAATAATAAAGTATTAGGGTTTTTACGCGAAAAAGGATGCGATTATTGTCATACCCCTTCAGCGGAATTACCTTTCTATTCTTCTTTTCCTGTCGCTAAACAGTTGATGAATTACGATATTCAACTGGGATACAAATCATTCAATCTTGAAGCCGTGCGTGCGGCGCTGGTTGCGGATAAACCCGTTTCGCAAAGCGATCTGAATAAAATTGAATGGGTGATGCAGTACGACACCATGCCGCCAACGCGTTATACCGCACTGCACTGGGCTGGCAAGGTAAGCGATACGGAGCGAGCAGAGATCCTGGGCTGGATTGCGAAACAGCGCGAGCAGTATTACGCCAGTAACGATACCGCCGCGCAGCATCGTAACGAGCCTGTGCAGCCGATACCGGAAAGCATTCCGACCGATGCCCGCAAAGTGGCGCTAGGCTTTACGCTTTACCACGACCCGCGTATTTCCGGTGACAGCACGATTTCTTGCGCGCACTGCCACGCCCTGAACGCAGGCGGCGTGGATGGCCGCAAAACGTCAATCGGCGTAGGCGGCGCGGTTGGTCCTATCAATGCGCCGACGGTATTTAACTCGGTCTTCAACGTGGAACAATTCTGGGATGGTCGAGCACCAACATTGCAGGCGCAGGCAGGCGGCCCGCCGTTGAACCCTATCGAGATGGCGTCTAAATCCTGGGATGAAATTATTCAGAAACTGGATAAAGATCCGCAACTCAAACAAGAGTTTATCGCCGTTTATCCGCAGGGATTCAGCGGGGACAATATTACCGATGCGATTGCTGAGTTTGAGAAAACGCTGATTACGCCAAATTCGCCGTTTGATAAATGGCTACGCGGCGATGAAGCGGCGTTAACTGCCCAGCAGAAACATGGCTATCAGTTGTTTAAAGATAATAAGTGCGCAACCTGTCATGGCGGTATTATTTTAGGCGGGCGTTCATTTGAGCCATTGGGTTTGAAAAAGGACTTTAATTTCGGCGAGGTCACTGCCGCAGATATTGGCCGCATGAACGTCACTAATGAATTACGTGACAAGCTGCGTCAAAAAGTCCCTGGCTTGCGTAACGTTGCGCTGACCGCGCCTTATTTCCATCGCGGTGATGTGCCTACGCTCGACGGTGCGGTAAAACTGATGCTGCGTTATCAGGTGGGTAAAGAACTGCCGCAGGAAGATATTGACGATATCGTGGCGTTCCTTGAGAGCCTGAACGGGGTGTATACGCCATATATGCAGGGTAAATAGACTTTGCCCTGGTCCTGATTCGGACGTAAAAAAACCGACTTCACGTCGGTTTTTTTACGCTTCAGCCCGAGTTGGTGGCTCTGGCCGGGGTGAGATAGTTATCATCTAACAATGGAGCATGCCCCGTGACAGGCAATGGATGAGTAAGCGGGTGCATTCTCACTCCATCTGATGGAGAAAACGGGTGATTGATAAAGCAATCATCGTTCTGGGAGCGTTAATCGCGTTGCTGGAGCTGATCCGCTATCTGCTGCAACTTTTGAACTGATAGCGGAAACGTAACTAAGGGCAAAGAGCTAACCCCTCTTTGCCCTTTAACACTCATGAAGTGCGATTAACGCATGGTAACGAACTCTTCTGCTGCCGTTGGGTGAATCGCAACGGTGTTATCAAAGTCTTTCTTGGTTGCGCCCATTTTCAGTGCGACCGCGAAGCCTTGCAGCATTTCATCCATTCCAAAACCAATACCGTGAATACCGACAATCTTCTCTTCCGGACCGACGCAAACCAGCTTCATGCGGCACGGCTGACGGTGCGTGGTGACGGCGGTGTACATCGCGGTAAACGATGATTTATACACTTTCACTTGGTCATCGCCGTGCTGTTCACGAGCCTGCTGCTCGGTCAGGCCTACGGTGCCAATTGGCGGATGGCTGAAGACCACGGTCGGGATGTTGCTGTAGTCCAGATGTTCGTCCGGTTTGTTGTTAAACAGACGCTCAGACAGGCGACGGCCCGCGGCAACGGCAACCGGCGTCAGCTCAACGGCGCCGGTGTTATCGCCGACGGCATAAATACCCGGCACGCTGGTGTTCTGGAATTTATCAACGACGATGTAGCCTTTTTCGTTGGTTTTTACGCCAGTAACTGCCAGGTTGAAGTTATCGGTGGCTGGTTCACGACCAATTGCCCAAATCAGGCAATCTACCGTTTCGCTACGACCATCTTCCAGTTGCAAGGTCAGGCTGCCGTCAGCGTTTTTAACGACCGCTTTCGGAATCGCGTGCGTATGCAGGGTCGGACCTTCGGCGTTCATCACCTCGACCAGCGTGTCGACGATCATCGGGTCGAAGCTGCGCAGCGGTGCGTGTTTACGCACGAACAGATGCGTTTGGGCACCCAGGCCGTTAATCACGCCTGCCAGCTCAACGGCGATGTAACCTGCGCCGACGACCGCAACGCGCTTCGGCAGCGCGGGCAGCTCAAAGAAACCGTCGGAGTCGATCCCGTATTCCACACCCGGAATGTTCGGATGGCTCGGGCGACCGCCGGTAGCAATCAAAATATGATCGGCAGTAATGGTTTCACCGTTCACTTCAATGGTTTTAGCGTCCACGAAGCGGGCAAAACCTTTAATGACATCGACGTTATTTTTACCCAGCACGTTGTCGTACGAGGTATGAATGCGATCGATATAGGCGGTACGGCTGGCGATCAGTTTATCCCAGTCGAACTTATTGATGGTGGTGTCGAAACCGTAATCCGGGCCGTACATATGGATCGCTTCGCGGATTTGTGCGGCATGCCACATCACTTTCTTCGGTACGCAGCCAACGTTAACGCAGGTGCCGCCCAGCTCTTTGGCTTCAATCAGCGCGCATTTCTGGCCGTACATTGCCGCACGGTTAATGGAGGCAATACCGCCGCTGCCGCCGCCAATAGCGATGTAATCATAGTGCTTGGTCATGACCGCTCCTTCATGTTCATTGTAGGGCGGAGAAGCGTTACGCCATCCGCCAAAATATTCGCGATTGTATACCTGATATTAAAAGGTTCCACCGATGGCTGCGATTACTCCGGCACGATCCAGCTTACCGAGGTATGACCGGTTCCTGCCGGAACCAGTTTGCTGTGCAACCACGGCAGAACGTTGTTCATCTGCTGCTCAAGCTTCCACGGCGGGTTAATCACAATCATGCCAGACGCTGTCATACCGCGCTGATCGCTGTCCGGGCGCACCGCCAGTTCAATTTGCAGAATTTTGCGGATGCCGGTGTCTTCGAGATCGTGGATCATGCGCTTGATTTGTTGGCGCAGAACCACCGGATACCACAGCGCATAAGTGCCGGTCGCGAAACGCTTGTAGCCTTCGTTAATACCGGTGACCACCGCCTGGTAGTCGCTTTTGATTTCGTAGGGTGGATCGATAAGGATCAGCCCGCGACGGGAAACCGGCGGTAATTTCGCTTTTAACTGCTGATAACCATCGGCTTTGGCCACGCGCGCGCGCTCATCTTTCTGGAATTCGCCGCGCAGCAGAGGAAAGTCGCTCGGGTGCAGTTCAGTTAACTGCAGGCTGTCCTGCTCACGCAACAACTGGCGGGCAATCAGCGGAGAGCCAGGGTAGTAGCGCAACTGACCGCTGCGGTTGAAGTGCTGCACCACGCCAATGTAGGGTTCCAGTTCGGCTGGCAAATCGTCCTGCTGCCAGATACGGGCGATCCCTTCCAGATATTCACCGGTACGTTCGGCATGCTCACTGCTCAGCTGATAACGGCCAGCGCCAGCATGGGTATCCAGATAGAGAAACGGTTTTTCTTTCTCTTTGAGCGACTCGATGATCAGGCTCTGGACGGTGTGTTTCAGGACGTCGGCGTGGTTGCCTGCGTGATAACTGTGGCGATAACTGAGCATGGGTAATGAAATTCCGCTGAAATGACGATTTGCCACAGTTTACAGCAGATCGGCACAGATTACCCGTAGGCCCGGTAAGCGCAGCACCACCGGGCGTCTTTCCGTCACGGTTAGCATTGAAATCCTCTACACTTAACCCCATTGTACAAATTAATATGCACAGCGCCGGATACGCGCTTCATTCACTCTTTTCAACAGGACCGCGCTAATGACCAATCCATTGCTGACTCCCTTCGAACTGCCGCCGTTTTCTAAAATTCAGCCTGAGCACGTTGTGCCTGCCGTCACTAAGGCGCTGAACGATTGCCGCGAAAACGTTGAACGCGTGGTTGCGCAGGGCGCGCCGTATACCTGGGAAAATCTCTGCCAGCCTCTGGCGGAAGTTGACGACGTACTGGGGCGTATTTTCTCTCCGGTCAGCCATCTGAACTCGGTGAAAAACAGCCCGGAACTGCGCGAAGCCTACGAACAAACGCTGCCGCTGCTGTCTGAATACAGCACCTGGGTTGGACAACATGAAGGCCTGTACAAAGCGTACCGCGACCTGCGTGATGGCGATCATTACGCCACCCTGAACACCGCGCAGAAAAAAGCGGTCGATAACGCGCTGCGCGATTTTGAGCTTTCTGGTATTGGTCTGCCGAAGGAAAAACAGCAGCGCTATGGTGAGATCGCCACCCGCCTGTCTGAGCTCGGCAACTTGTACAGCAATAACGTGCTGGATGCCACGATGGGCTGGACGAAGTTAGTCACCGATGAAGCCGAGCTGGCTGGTATGCCGGAAAGCGCGCTGGCTGCGGCGAAGGCTCAGGCGCAAGCCAAAGAGCAGGAAGGCTATCTGTTAACGCTGGATATCCCAAGCTACCTGCCGGTGATGACCTACTGTGACAACCAGGGACTGCGTGAAGAGATGTATCGCGCTTACTCCACGCGCGCGTCTGACCAGGGGCCGAATGCGGGCAAATGGGACAACAGCCCGATAATGGAAGAGATCCTCGCGCTGCGCCACGAACTGGCACAGCTGCTGGGCTTTGAAAGCTACGCCTTTAAATCTCTGGCCACCAAAATGGCGGAGAACCCGCAGCAGGTCCTCGACTTCCTGACCGATCTGGCGAAACGTGCCCGTCCGCAGGGGGAGAAAGAGCTGGCTCAGTTGCGCGCCTTCGCGAAAGCGGAATTTGGTGTTGATGAGCTGCAGCCGTGGGATATCGCTTACTACAGCGAGAAACAAAAACAGCACCTCTACAGCATCAGCGACGAGCAGCTGCGCCCATATTTCCCGGAAAACAAAGCCGTTAACGGTCTGTTTGAAGTGGTTAAACGTATTTACGGCATTACCGCCAAAGAGCGCACCGATGTTGACGTCTGGCATCCGGAAGTTCGTTTCTTCGAGCTGTATGACGAAAATAACGAGCTGCGCGGCAGCTTCTACCTCGACCTGTATGCCCGTGAACATAAACGCGGCGGGGCGTGGATGGATGACTGCGTCGGCCAGATGCGTAAAAGTGACGGCACGTTGCAAAAACCGGTCGCCTACCTGACCTGTAACTTTAACCGTCCGGTGAACGGCAAACCTGCGCTGTTTACCCACGATGAAGTGATTACCCTGTTCCACGAGTTCGGCCACGGTCTGCATCATATGCTGACCCGTATCGAAACCGCGGGCGTTTCCGGTATTAACGGTGTGCCATGGGATGCGGTCGAACTGCCGAGCCAGTTTATGGAAAACTGGTGCTGGGAGCCGGAAGCGTTGGCGTTTATCTCTGGTCACTTTGAGACCGGTGAACCGCTGCCGAAGGAACTGCTGGATAAAATGCTGGCGGCGAAAAACTACCAGGCGGCGCTGTTTATTCTGCGTCAACTGGAGTTCGGTCTGTTTGACTTCCGTCTGCACGCAGAGTTTAACCCGCAGCAAGGGGCGAAAATCCTCGACACGCTGGCGGAAATCAAGAAACAGGTCGCCGTGGTGCCGGGCCCAGCGTGGGGCCGCTTCCCACACGCTTTTAGCCATATCTTTGCGGGCGGCTACGCAGCAGGCTACTACAGCTATCTGTGGGCTGATGTCCTGGCGGCGGACGCGTTCTCTCGCTTTGAAGAAGAGGGAATTTTCAACCGCGAAACCGGACAATCGTTCCTCGATAACATCCTTACCCGTGGCGGTTCTGAAGAGCCTATGGCGCTGTTCAAACGCTTCCGTGGTCGTGAACCACAGCTTGATGCGATGCTTGAGCATTACGGGATTAAAGGCTGATTTACCCGTCATACTTCAAGCTGCCTCTTCGGCAACTGCGCTCACTCACCCTGGTCACGTACTATTTGTACGTTCCCAGGGATTCCTTCACTTGTTGTCTTGATGCAACTCGAATTATTTAGGGTAAAGCGGAATTGAAAATCTGCTTAATTGATGAAACAGGCGCCGGAGACGGCGCCTTATCTGTTCTGGCCGCCCGCTGGGGGCTGGAACACGATGAAGATAACCTGATGGCGCTGGTAATGACGCCGGAACACCTGGAGCTGCGCAAGCGTGATGAGCCGAAACTCGGCGGCATTTTCGTTGATTTTGTCGGCGGTGCGATGGCCCATCGGCGCAAATTTGGCGGTGGCCGCGGTGAAGCGGTGGCGAAGGCGGTCGGCATTAAAGGCGATTACCTGCCGGACGTGGTCGATGCGACCGCCGGGCTGGGACGCGATGCGTTTGTACTGGCCTCGGTGGGCTGCCATGTACGGATGCTGGAACGTAATCCGGTGGTTGCGGCACTGCTCGACGATGGCCTGGCGCGCGGGTATGCCGACCCGGAAATTGGCCCGTGGCTGCAGGAGCGTTTGCAGTTGATTCACGCCTCAAGCCTGACGGCGTTAACCGATATCACGCCGCGCCCGCAGGTGGTGTACCTCGACCCGATGTTCCCACATAAGCAGAAAAGCGCGCTGGTGAAAAAAGAGATGCGCGTGTTTCAGTCGCTGGTGGGGCCAGACTTAGATGCCGATGGTTTGTTGGTGCCAGCACGTCAGCTGGCGACTAAACGTGTCGTGGTGAAGCGCCCGGATTACGCGCCGCCGCTCGCTGATGTGGCGACACCCAATGCGGTAGTCACGAAAGGGCATCGGTTTGATATTTATGCGGGAACGGCATAGGCCAGATGGTGAGCTATAGTGCCCGATGGCGCTGCGCTTATCAGGCCTACAGTTCGGTGCCGTTAGTAGGCCGGATAAGGCGGTAGCCGCATCCGGCGATTCGACTACACGAATGGAGCCAACGGATCGGCAATCTCAAACGCCACGGCCTTGTCAGCCTTCGGTGGATATATCAACTCACTGACAATAGATACCTTCAGCTTTTTCGCTTCTGCGCGCGTCAGTTTCACCTGCTGATCCCATCCTTCGCTATACACCGCGCCCCATGCGCCAAGATCCAGACAGGTGACGTAGTTTTCCTGACGATACGGCAGTGGCGCAACGTTCAGCAAGCTGGCGGCGGCATTGTTACCGGCGAATTTACCCAGCAAGATGGCGTGCTGGCAGGTCATCAGCGCATGATTGCCTTTGTCATCGGTGGCGGCATAAGCCACATCGCCGGTGGCATAGATATTATCATGGCCGATGACCTGAAGGTTTGCGTCCACATGCAGGCGGCCCTGACGATCGCGCGGTGCGTCAATTTGCGCCGTTAACCCGTTTGCCTGTACGCCAACCGTCCAGATAACGGTCTGTGAGGCAATGGTCTGCCCATCTTTCAGCGTTACGCCGGACGCATCTACGCACTCCACTTCCGTATTCACCCGCCACTCGACGCCCAGTTCAGCAGAGGCTTCGATAATCACGTCACGTAATTCCTGGCTCCAGCGTCCGCCTGGCTGAGCGCCGCGTTCAACTACGACAATTCTGGTCTTAGCATCTTCACCCAGAATTTCACGCAGACGGCCCGGAAGCTCCAGCGCCATCTCAATCCCGGTGAAGCCTCCGCCGCACACCACCACGGTGTTACGCGCGTCGCTCTCAGGCAGGCCGGCCAGATCTTTCAGATGCTGCTCCAGTACCGTCGCGCTTTCCAATTGGTCAAGGTCAAACGCGTGCTCGGCGGCACCGGCAACGATATCGCGGTTTACGTGACTTCCGCTGGCGAGCACCAGGCGGTCGTAGCGGCGCAGATGAATGTCACCGTTGGCATCTTTCCAGCTCACCTCTTTAGAGTCCGGGAGGATCTGCTCGACGTGACCTTGCTGGAAGTTGACGCCAGTAACGTCAAACAGCGGTTGCAACGGTGCGACCAGCGTATGAACGGCGCTTTCATAAAAGCGCGGGCGGACACGCAGCTCTGGCTGTGGCGCAATCACCGTAATATCAATGGTCTGCTGGTGTTTGTCCGCCAGTCGCGCGGCGCTTAGTGCTGCCCACATACCGGCAAAGCCGGCGCCCACGATCAGAATTTGTTTATGCATTGGTTTTTTCTCACTGGTGACTACGAATCATTTACTCGGATTTTATTTGTCGTAGTTAAGGATTGCAATGCGATCCTGATCCTTTTTTCAGTATTACGCCAGGGTGTTTTATTATCTGTTTGATAAATATCTATTTATATTTTTATGTTCATGCGGGGTTGCTCTGTTATCTGGAATGCCTTAGATGAAAAAGCTACAATAAACTCAGATTCATTTTGGCTGAGATAAAAAATGGCATTTTACAGTTCCGGGGTTGAGTACGGCATCCATAGCCTGATGTGTATGGTCGATAGCAAAGGCGACGCGCGGGATATGAGCGTGCGGGAAATTGCCGAACTACAAAGCGTGCCGTATGACTATCTGGCAAAAATCTTCACCCGTCTGTCGAAAGCTGGTCTGGTGCGCAGTATCGAGGGTAAGGGCGGCGGGTTCCAGTTGGCCAAACCCGCGGAAGACATCACCGTGCTGGATGTGGTGAATGCTATTGATGGTGATAAGCGCATCTTTGAATGTCGTGAAATTCGTCAGCGGTTGGCGGTATTTGAGGAGCATCCACCAGAGTGGGCCTGTGAAGGCATTTGTGGTGTGCGTTCGGTAATGGACATGGCCCAGCAGCGGATGGAAGAAGCGCTCGGTCAGCATACGATTCTGGACTTGGCGCGCAAAATGTATCGCAAAGCGCCAGATACCTTCGTGGTGGAAGTACAGGAGTGGATTGATGCTC
Source organism: Citrobacter sp. wls716 (assembly GCF_005280975.1). NCBI lineage: Bacteria > Pseudomonadati > Pseudomonadota > Gammaproteobacteria > Enterobacterales > Enterobacteriaceae > Citrobacter > Citrobacter sp. wls716. Next base: position 166,840 of record NZ_SZWX01000025.1, on the reverse strand, counting down.
GCAAAGGATAGCGAGTTAAAATGCCCGATAGCGCAAGGCGATCGGGCATATTGAATGTAGGCCGGATAAGGTAATAGCCGCCATCCGGCACTGAAGGTTATTGCTCGGTGCTCGGTGTATTAATCATGCGGTTCAGCCATGGCACCATAATCGCCATTACAACCGTTACCGCCAGGGTCACCAGGCCTATCTTACTGAACACGTTAGTATAAATAGGCAGCGTCTGGAGTGGGTCGGTAATGTTTTCCGGTACTGCGGTAAACGTTGCGACGTAACCCCCCATCAGGAAGGCTGCTGCCTGCGTCAGGAACCACATCCCAAGAATAAAGCCCATCAGGTGTTGTGGCACCAGCGCGGCGACCATAGCCAGCCCCAGGGCGCTAATCAGCAGTTCACCCAGGCTCTGGAACAGATACACCAGCACGATAAACCACGGCGACGTCAGCCCCTGAGCATCGGCAAACCACATCCCGGCTGCGGCGGCAGTCAGGAAGCCTAGTGAGCACAGGAACATGCCAAGCGTAAACTTCATCGGCATGGTCAGGTCTTTGCCTTTGTTTCCCAGACGGGTATAGATAGCGGCCAGCACCGGACTCGCCAGTACCACCCAGAACGGGTTCAGCGCCTGGAAGCTTACCGGGTTGATGGCGAAACCAAGAATTTCATGGTGCACGTTATTGATAGCAAAGAAGTTCAGCGAAGTTGGCATCTGCGCGTACAGCACGTAGAACACCACCGCTTCCAGCATCAGGATAAAGGCCACGAACATCTTGTTGCGCCCGGTTTTATCCAGTTTGAATGCCTGGCGGAAGAAGATGATAGTTACGGCAATCGACAGGACGATCAGCACCAGGTTGGCAACCTGTACATTGTGCATCAGCCAGGCGCAGATAAAGACCATCACAACCGTACCGGCCAGCACATAGAGCAGGTTACGGAAATTCAGCGGCTTATGGTCCGGCTCTGAACCGATATTCTTCACCATGCCACGACAGGCAAAGTAGACCAGTAGTGCAACGATAAGCCCGGCTCCGCACAGGTTGTAGGTCACTGCGTAGCCAAACTTATCGGCAATCACCGGCGCCAGTGACAGTGACAACAGCGAACCGATGTTAATCGACATATAAAACAGGGTGAAAGCACCGTCCAGACGGGCGTCTTTCGGCGGATAGCATTTTGACAGCAGGCTTGCCGGGTTGGCTTTAAACAGCCCGTTACCGACGGCAATGGTACCCAAAGCAATAAAAATCAGGTCGGGCTTAAGTAGTGACATCCCGGTCATGAAGTAGCCGATCGCCAGCACAATGGCGCCGAGTACCAGCGTGCGTTTGGTCCCTAAGAGATGGTCGCCGACGTAGCCGCCGATGGATATCAGGCCGTATACCAATGCCGCAAACGCGCCAAAGGTGACAAATGCCTGTTCCTGAGAAAATCCGAGTTGCTTAACAAAAAATACCGCCAGGATGCCCTGAACGCCGTAATAGCCAAATCGTTCCCATAATTCCACAAAGAAGATCATGAAGAACGGACGAGGTTGCTGCAGCAAGCCCGTAGGTGCAGTAGTATTCATATTCCTTCGCCTTTCAAAGCCATCCCGAAAAGTATGAACGCGTATGCTTAAACGCGCCGAAAAAGTCTTATTTTGTTATAGACTGCGGCGATTAGCCGTAAGGGTAGATTATTATAGAGATAGTTTTCGATCCAATTAGTTGATCACACTAATTATGATTTATTTGTTGGATTGATGTACTAATTGTGTCTGAATGATAAAAACAAAAACGCCCGCACAGGCGGGCGTTTACAGGCTTAACGACTTGCAGCGCGCCGGGTTATCTCCCGACGGCCAGCGTTTTATGCTTCTTCGTCGTCACGCAGCGGAACAATCAACATGTCGACGTGAACAGTGTTGATCAGTTGACGCGCGGAGGACATCAGTTTGCTCCAGAAATCCTGGTGATGACCACAAACGACCAGATCCATGTCGTATTTTTTGATGGCATCAACCAGAACCTGACCCAGGTCGCCGCTACCGCTCAGGGTTTCGGTGATAGGGTAGCCTGCGTTGGTGGACAGCTCGGTTAACGCGTGGTGGGTTTCTTCAGAAATGCGTTTCTGCATGTCGCCCAGATTCACGTCGATTAGCCCGGTGTACAGGTCGGAATAGTTTACGTCAACGTGGATAAGGGAGACTTTCGCATTGTAAGGCCGTGCCATAGAGACCGCTTTTTCAACCAGAACTTTGCTTTCTGGAGAAAGATCAACCGCGATAAGAATGTGTTTATAAGCCATAGTGTTACTCCTTCCATAAGTTGTCGATGACTAGCCTGCTGGCGTTCATTTGCCGCCGCGTCATCCGCGTCCTGCGAACTTTATGCGCGGGGCTAGCCCAGTCGTAAAAACGTACCTTTTAAGGACTATCCTTACATTATAGCGACCGGGATAATCCGTCAATCCGCCTTGCTTGCCAAGTAGTTAAACAAATTTTTTAGTTAATTGCATTGATAGTGATTAACCTTCTGGCAAAAAAATTAACTAATCTCCTACACTATTTAGAGAGGCGCTCGGATGCGTGACACTAACACGAGCGGTTTCGGTTGTACTCTTCACTGAATGGTTTGGCAGGGTATCGGGGAGCGGTAGTCCCGGAAAGGCGTTCCGTGGGCGGGTCGCCGGGGAGGAGATATGATAAGCACCATTGCGTTATTCTGGGCTTTATGTGTCGTTTGCATTGTTAATATGGCGCGTTATTTTTCTTCGCTACGCGCACTGTTAGTGGTACTTCGTGGTTGCGATCCATTACTTTACCAGTATGTCGATGGGGGCGGCTTTTTTACCTCGCATGGGCAACCTAACAAGCAGATGCGTCTGGTGTGGTATATCTACGCTCAGCGTTACCGTGATCATCATGACGATGAGTTTATTCGCCGCTGTGAGCGGGTTCGCGGTCAGTTCATCCTTACCAGCGCGTTATGTGGGCTGGTGTTAATCAGTATGGTCGCGCTGATTATCTGGCACTGATTTCTACGACAGATATAAAAAAAGCGGGTCAGTTTCCTGACCCGCTTTTTTACTGTGCATGCATTTAGATTAACTTCAGGGAGAGCCAGTACAGGACCCCGGAAAGGATAATTGCTGCTGGCAGGGTGAAGACCCAGGCCATCAGAATGCTGGTTACCGTTTTACGCTGCAAACCGCCACCGTCAACAACCATCGTCCCTGCAACAGAAGAGGAGAGAACGTGAGTGGTGGAAACAGGCATACCGGTGTAACTGGCGAGACCGATAGAGACTGCGGCAGTCATCTGTGCCGACATCCCCTGAGCATAGGTCATGCCTTTCTTACCGATTTTCTCACCAATAGTGGTCGCCACGCGACGCCAGCCAATCATCGTACCGCAGCCCAGAGCCAGAGCAACAGCCATGATAATCCAGACGGGTGCGTACTCAATGGTGCTCAGCATGTCGGTTTTCAGTTTCTTCAGCAGTCGCTGATCGTCGCTGCTTACGCCAGGCAGTTTCACGACTTTATCGGTGGTATCAGAGATGCACAGCATAATGCGACGCAGCTGGCTACGCTGCTCAACGCTTAACTTGTCGTAGGTTTCCAGGTTCGCCAGCATACCTTTTGCACGCTCAAGCGCGTTGATGGTATTTGCCGGGTGACAATGGAACTCTGCCGGTGTTGTTGTCGCCGTTTCCGTCGGAGACGGAACCAACTGATCAACGCCGGTCGCCTGTTTGAGCAGATCAGGACGCTGCTGGAAGTAGGTTTCGACGTTATTGATAGCATCACGGGTACGCGTAATTTCGTAACCAGAAGCATTCATATTCACCACGAAGCCTGCAGGCGCTACGCCAATCAGTACCAGCATTACCAGACCAATACCTTTCTGCCCATCGTTAGCGCCATGAGAAAACGCCACACCGATAGCGGAGAGGATCAGCGCGATACGCGTCCAGAACGGCGGCTTTTTCTTACCGTCTTTCTTTTCACGCTCTGCTGGTGTCAGGTGAATACGTGCCCGCTTCTTGGTGCCGTTCCAGTAACGACGCAGCAAGAAGATCAGACCGCCAGCGAACACCAGACCGACAATAGGGGAAATGATCAGCGAACCGAAAATATTGAGCACTTTCGGGATGTTAAGTGCATCCACCACTGAAGTCCCGTTCATCAACGCATTGGTTAAACCAATACCAATGATCGCGCCAATCAGCGTGTGGGAGCTGGATGCAGGCAGACCAAAGTACCAGGTACCGAGGTTCCAGATAATTGCCGCCAGTAGCATGGAGAACACCATGGCGAGGCCATGTGAAGAACCCATGTTGAGCAGCAGATCCGTTGGTAGCATATGCACGATGGCATAAGCTACGCTGAGACCACCCAGCAAAACACCAAAGAAGTTGAACAACGCAGCCATGACCACCGCCAATTGCGAACGCATTGCACGGGTATAGATCACGGTTGCGACAGCATTGGCTGTATCGTGGAAGCCGTTAATTGCTTCGTAGAACAGCACAAAAGCCAGAGCAAGCAATAATAAAAGCCCGGTATGTAAATCCAGGCCAGCAAACAAATGTAGCATAGGACGTTACGCCATTTTGAGGACATGAACGCGGCGCATTATCAGTGACTTTGGCGGCGCGGGCAAAGTGAAATATAGAGTTTTTTTGATTTGTCTCCTGCTTTGTTTTACACCACTAAAGAATTATCCTATAGAATTCAGGTAAATACCTATTATTGATAGTTTGGTGCTGGTGCGACCACTGAGGAATCTTTACAATTCACGCCCGCTTTTTAGAGAGGATCGCAACGTGGAAAGGTTTGATACCGTTATTATAGGCGCTGGCGCAGCGGGTATGTTCTGTGCCGCGCAGGCAGGGCAAGCAGGCAGTCAAGTACTGCTGATTGATAATGGTAAAAAGCCTGGACGTAAGATCCTCATGTCCGGCGGAGGGCGCTGTAACTTTACCAATCTTTATGTGGAACCGGCTGCATATTTGAGTCAAAACCCGCATTTTTGCAAATCGGCGCTGGCTCGCTATACGCAGTGGGACTTTATCGATTTGGTGGGTAAACACGGCATTGCCTGGCATGAAAAAACGCTCGGCCAGCTGTTCTGCGATGATTCGGCCCAACAAATCGTCGATATGCTGGTGGCCGAATGCGAAAAAGGTAACGTTACGATGCGTTTACGTAGCGAAGTCCTGAGCGTCGCACAGGATGATGATGGCTTCATTCTGGAACTGAACGGGATGACGGTCGGTGCGAAGAAATTGGTTATTGCCTCCGGTGGGCTTTCCATGCCGGGTCTGGGAGCAACGCCGTTTGGTTATAAAATTGCCGAACAGTTTGGTCTGAAGGTTCTGCCGACCCGTGCCGGTTTGGTGCCTTTCACGCTGCATAAGCCACTGTTGGAGCAGCTTCAGGTACTCTCAGGCGTGTCTGTTCCTTCCGTTATCACCGCTGAAGACGGCACCGTATTTCGTGAAAACCTGCTCTTTACGCACCGTGGGCTTTCAGGCCCGGCCGTTTTGCAAATTTCCAGTTTTTGGCAGCCCGGCGAATTTGTCAGCATTAATTTGTTGCCGGATGTTGACCTTGCGAGCTTCCTCGATGAACAACGAAGCGCACATCCAAATCAGAGCTTAAAGAACACGTTAGCGATGCAGTTGCCGAAACGTCTGGTGGAATGCCTGCAGCAATTAGGGCAAATCCCGGATGTGACGCTGAAACAACTTAACGTGCGCGATCAGCAATTGCTGGTCGAAACGCTGACCGAATGGCGGGTGCAGCCGAACGGTACCGAAGGGTATCGCACAGCGGAAGTCACGCTGGGAGGCGTGGATACCAACGAACTGTCTTCGCGCACGATGGAAGCCCGCAAAGTGCCAGGGCTGTACTTTATTGGTGAAGTGATGGATGTCACCGGCTGGTTGGGTGGGTATAACTTCCAGTGGGCGTGGTCGAGCGCCTGGGCATGTGCACAGGATTTGGTGTCTGAATAAGTGAAAGACTCTGTCTGCACATAATAAGAAAAAATATCATAGTGATGTGTGATACATGAACTGACTCTGACGTGCGTTTCTTAACTCCAGGAATGATATGATAAATCAGTTAAAAATCGCACAGATAAGAGAACGGGAGACACATGGTTATTCCTGAGGTAAAACAGGAGCGGCTCTATCAAAAGATAGCCAATCTCATCATTAAGCTCATCAATGATGGTATTTTTCCGCCGGGAAGCTTCTTACCACCCGAACGTGAGCTGGCGAAGCAACTCGGTGTAAGTCGCGCATCGCTCAGAGAAGCGCTGATTGTGCTGGAGATTTCAGGATGGATCACCATCCAGTCAGGTAATGGTGTGATTGTTGCTGATAAAAAGCATTCCACCAGTGATTATACGATTGAAGAAATCCTCTATTCGCGTGAGTTGGTCGACAGCCATTGTGCGCGTCTTGCTGCTCAGGCCGGGAAAGAAGATCTAATTAGCCAGCTTGAAGCACTGCATCTCAGCATGGAAAAGGCCATTAGCGAAAACAATGTGCATGGTTTTTATTCCCTCGATAAGCAATTCCATCTAACAGTATCAGAAGCCAGCCAGAACCGCGTACTGCTTGATATGTCGCGAATGCTGTGGGAACAGCGCGTTAACATCCCGTATGCCGGACTGGACAAACGTTCCGGCAATCGGGATGTATTAACCAGCATGAATACACAGCATAAAGCGATTGTGGATGCGATCCGCCAGGCTGATGCTGACGGTGCTTACCAAAAATCGCTGGAACATCTGGCCTATGTCAGACAGATCGTGGGTCTTTAATAACACCACGCTATTGGCTCAGAGCGGCTACCGCTGCACGTGCGCCTACGCTGTGCAATTGCTGACAGGCAGCGGTTACGCGTTCGATAAAGTCTGTGTTCTCGCAAAGGTCTCGCCCAAAGATAGTGTCAATTGCTAACAGCGCCCGGACACGTTCTTCTATTGATGGATACTGTTGATAAATAGCCTGATACTGTGCTGACAGCGGATCTATCACCTCAATCGGATGACCTTGTTCATCCACACCGCTGATGTAGCGCATCCAACCGGCGACTCCCAACATCAGATGGCGGGCATCTTCGCCTTTTTTCAGATGGAGTCGAATGGGGTCCAGCAAGCGTTGTGGTAGTTTCTGGCTGCCATCCATCGCAATTTGCCAGGTTCGGTGCTTCAGTGATGGATTAGTAAAGCGCGCAATCAGCAGCTCTGCATAAGCCGCAAGGTCTGTTCCTTCCGGCATCGACAGTGTCGGCGCTTGTTCATTGAGCATCAAAGCACGCGCAGCGTTGCGATACGCCGGGTTGGTCATCGTATCGGCAATTGTTTCATAACCGCCCAGATAACCAAGGTAGGCCAGGAAAGAGTGGCTGCCGTTGAGCATGCGTAACTTCATCATCTCAAATGGCACCACATCTGCTACAAACTGTACGCCCACGCGATCCCAGTCCGGGCGTCCATTGACAAAGTTATCTTCAATCACCCACTGACGGAACGGCTCACAGGCAATGGCACAGGGATCATCTACCCCCAGCTGTTCTGCGATTTGCGCTAACGTCTCTTCTGTCGCTGCCGGAACGATGCGGTCTACCATCGTGCATGGGAACGTTGCCTGTTCGGCAATCCACTCAGCCAACTGCGGATCGCGCTCGGCGGCTAAACCCAGGACAGCGGTTTTTGCGACGTGGCCATTTTCTCGTACGTTATCGCAGGACAGCACAGTAAAAGCCTTCAATCCCTGCTGACGGCGTAGCGCGAGGGCTTCGACGATATAACCCATTGCTGATTTGGGGGACTGTGGGTGAGCAATGTCGTGCTGGATAAACGGATGATTCAGATCCAGCTCGCCGCTGGCGGCATCTGTGCAATATCCTTTTTCGGTGATGGTCAGCGAAACGATGGCCGTTTCGGGACGTGCCATTGCGTGGATAATGGCTTCACAGCCGTCAAATTCAGGATGCAGCGCTTCTTTCATCGCGCCAATGATTTTAAGCTCTGTCGTTTGTGCTCCGCGCTCGGCAACGGTGTACAGCAGATCCTGCGCCTTCAGGTTTTGAATCAGTGTGGCATCGTTTCCGGACATCAGGTTGACCTCACAGATACCCCAGTCGCTGTCACTGCTTTCCAGCAAATGATGTGTATAGAGCGCCTGATGAGCGCGGTGAAAAGCGCCGCAACCAAGATGTACGATGCGCGAAACGAGGCGTGAACGATCCCAGCGTGGTCGTGGGGTGGAAATCTGGGCGGTGGCGAGATTCTTGTCCATGACAAACTCCTGTCATTGATGATCTTCTTTGATAATGCGCTATCAAAGACCGGTCCTGACTGAAAGTGAAAAACCGCATGGCAGGGATACCATGCGGCAATGTGGTTACTGATTGAAGAAGGCGCGTTGGATAGCCAGTTCAACGCCGCGTACTTCAGCCAGGCCCTTAAGGCGACCAATAGCGGAATACCCTGGGTTGGTTTTCTTTTTCAGATCATCAAGCATTTGATGACCATGGTCTGGTCGCATGGGGATAAGTGAGGCGTTGCCTTCAGCTTTACGTCGCTGTTCTTCTTCGACTATCGCTTTCACTACGCTGTACATATCGACATCCCCGGAGAGATGTGCCGCCTCATGGAAGGTTTTGGGATTCTCTTCACGTTGTGTGGAACGCAGGTGCGTAAAGTAAATCCGTGGGCCGAACTGTTTGATCATATCAACCAGATCGTTGTCTGCGCGTACGCCGTAAGAGCCTGTACACATCGTAAAACCGTTGGCTGTACTGTTTACGGTGTCCACCATCCACTGCATATCTTCTACAGTAGAAACGATGCGCGGCAGGCCAAGAATTGGGCGCGGTGGATCGTCCGGATGAACCGCCATACGTACACCCACTTCTTCCGCTACCGGAATAATGGCTTTCAGGAACCAGGCGAAATTTTCCCGTAAGGCCGCTTTGTCGATATCTTTATAGGTTGCAAGGTGGCTACGGAATTGGTCCAGCGTATAGCCTTCCTCAGCACCTGGCAGACCTGCAATGATATTTCGCGTCAGCCGAGCTTTGTCCTCTTCGCTCATATTCACAAAACGCTGGTGCGCCTGTGCAATTTCCTCCGCGCTGTAGTCCGCTTCTGCACCGGGACGCTTGAGGATATGCAGTTCAAAGGCGGCAAACTCAATCTGGTCAAAGCGCAGAGCCTTTGAACCGTCGGGTAGCACATATTCCAGGTCGGTACGGGTCCAGTCCAGAACCGGCATGAAGTTGTAGCACACGGTAAAGATGCCGCATTGGGCGAGATTACGCAGCGTCTGCTGGTAATTCTTGATCCACAGATCGTACTGGCCCGTGTGGGTCTTGATGTCTTCATGGATCGGCACGCTTTCCACGACCGACCAGACCAGACCGGCTTTTTCCACGATCGCTTTGCGTTTGAGAATTTCTTCTACGGACCAGACTTCACCGTTTGGAATATGGTGCAGCGCAGTTACCACACCCGTTGCACCGGCTTGACGAACATCGGACAACGACACGGGATCATTCGGGCCATACCAACGCCAGGTTTGTTCCATCGCTTTATCTCCTGGAAAAATTAATGAAAGGTCACATTGATCTTCAGATAGCGTTCCGGGTATTGATCGAGTTCCTTCACGGCGTCAGGCACATCATCAATATTCACCACCTTGCTGACGACATCCGCAGGATTAATGTTCAGCGTAGCCAGCATCTGTAACGCTTCTTCGAATTCGCCAGCACTGGTACGTGATCCGCGCAGATCCAACTCTTTAAACGTGATCAGGTTAGTGGGTAACGATGTCTCCTGTTTTGGCCAGCCGGTGAAAGCAATACGACCCGCAAACGAAGCAAGATCCAGCGTTTCGCGAATTGCACTGTTGGCACCAGATGCTTCGACGACAACCTGTGCCATCGTCCCCTGTGTGATATCTTTTATCGTCTCAACAACCTGGGTGTTCGACGGATTGATGACGTAAGGCACGCCCAGCGATTTTGCGTACTGAAGTCGTTCGTCCACGATATCGATCAGAATTGGCGTCGCACCGTAGCGCAATGCGCTCAATGCTGCCATCAGACCAATCGCACCGGCTCCAATAATGGCGATATGCTCCCCGGCCGTCAGTTTGGCGCGATGTAGCGCATGCAGTGCGATAGTCAGTGGTTCAGCCAACGGAGCCATCTCAGTGGCGACGTCATCCGGGATTTTGTGAATCAAATGCGCGGGGTGAGCAACCACCTCCTGCATCGCACCATCAATATGTACGCCAATTACCTTCAGGTTTTCACAGCAATTTGTTCTCCCCACTGAACAGGGGTAGCAATGACCACAGTAAATATAAGGATCAACAATAACGCGGTCACCTTCCTTAATATTTGCTGGCATGCCATTGCCTTGTTTAATAACAATACCAGTGACTTCATGTCCAATAATACGTGGATAGGTCACCAGGGGATTAGTGCCGCGAAATGCACCTATATCAGAGCCACATATTCCAGCAGCATCAACTTTTATTAATACTTCATTATCTTTCTTTTCTGGGTAATCAACCCAACGGGTTTCAATTTCACCAGGTTTATTGATGTAGACAGCTTTGACTTTCATTTGTTTTTAATCCTTTATTTTTGACAAATACGAATACCAGACAGCTGGAAACAATCGCAATAGCACCAGCCAGATAGAATGCGTAATCATATTTACCGCTGAACTGAACAATAAATCCGGTGACCAGAGGGCCAATGATTCCGGAGATATTTGCCAGCCCATGCATGGCGCCACCGACGCTACCCACTTTATCTTTGTGTACGACATCCTGAATAACTGCCCAATAAATAGGTCCAGTTAAATACAACAGAAATAACGAGACTGACATCAATCCAACGGCACTGCCGATAGTGGTAACTGTTCCAGAAACCGCCACACAGATTGCCGCTCCAGCCAGGCAAACACCGAGAATGAGACGGCGAGAAAGCAGGGCATTGCCCGTTACCCGATAGATAAAGTCAGAGCATACGCCACCCAATACCATGCCGATTGCACCAATCACCCAGGGGATCACCGTTGCAATGCTGATTTCTTTAATATCAAGGTGTAGCGAGTGGTTCAGATAGCTTGGGAACCAGGTCAGGAAGAAAAAGAGTATGTAGTTATAGCTAAAGAAGGCCAGCGTCGTTGCCCACACCATCGGCTGCTTCATGTAGTAGCCGAGAGAAGGCATCGCTTTACCGTCATCCGCTAAAATGATGTCATCATGGTTTTCAAAATCGACACGTTCTTCCGGGGCGAGGTGTTTACTTTTTGAAGGTTTATCACTGGCAATGAAATACCAAAGTAATACCCAGGCTAAACCAAACAGGAAAATAATACCGAACGCCGGACGCCAGCCTAATGAAAGAGCCAGCAGGCCAACTACCGGACCGGAAATTGCGCCACCCAACGGCGAGCCAGCGCTGAAAATACCGATGGCAGTGGCAGATTCTTTACGCGAAATCCAGTTATTGATAATTTTATTACCTGCAGCACTGACCGGCCCTTCAGCCATGCCGAATAATACGCGGACAGCCAGCATAGTCCATAATCCAGTAACCAGACTGGTCATCCCACAAAATACTGACCAGAGTAACGCGGCGACCAGAAATACTGTTTTGGGACCAAATCGGTCACTGGCCCAGCCACCGATAAAGTTAAACAGTGCATAACCAACAAAGAATGCGCTGAATATCATACCCATCTCAGCAGCATTGAATCCTAATTCCTTTTCGATGAGTGGAGCGGTGATCGACAATGCTGAACGATCCATATAGTTAAGCATGTAAACTATAAAAAGAAGAAAAACGATAAGCCATCCCATTGTTTTTCTTTTCATGATATATCCTCTTATTGTGGTCTAGCGGCCTGACCACAATATTTAAAACCTATTTTAAGATCACCATTCTTTTGATGCGAATGTGATCAACATAACGAAAAATTAGTGCTTTAAATAATCACGATCAAATGTGTGTTGGCGTATATTTATGAATTTTAAGGTTTTTGTTGTGATTGGTGAAATTTAGGATAAAAGCGAACTTGGTATTCAACACCTATTTTGGATGGATATTGCAATAGCGTCGTACAGGGAGAACGGCGAACGTTCAGCGCAAATCAGGCGGCTACGTACAGTCACAGTGGTATCCCACCCGCTGAGAACAGAAAAATGGCTCATAACGACCTCGTTTTGTAATGATTAATTAACATTTGGGCTACATGTCACAGAATCAACGATGAGACTAAAAGTCGCTTTGACACGCTTTGGGTTACCTTCTAGAGTGGAAAAATACAGATTTTAGATAAGAGACTATCTGTGAAATTAAGATGGTCTCTTATTGCATTTTTTTAGCTAATGGCGACCTTCTTCCGAATATTATGAAGGGGAAAGCCATGTCCGCATGTTCATTCTCAAATCCGATAAAAATCCGCGGTGTAGATGATGTCATTAATTGCATCGATGCCAGGGGAAAAATCAGTGGCAGAGCTGGCGTTATTTGGTGGTTGGCACTAGGCGGCCTTTTTCTTGATGCTTTTTCAAATTCAGCTCTCAGTGCTGGATTAAACCCAATGACCCGCAATTTAAATCTTACTGCGACCGAAGTTGCACTGCTTACCTCATTTTCATCCTGGGTCGCCATATTATTTAACCCGATTGGCGGCTGGATAGCCGATCGCTGGGGTCGTGTGCCACCGCTGATCATTGCCAAAATAATGGCGGTGATTGGTGCTTTGTTGGTGATGTCATCCTCCAGTTTTAGCACGATAATCGTGGGTCGCTTCTTTGTTGGCGTCTCTTACGGGATGGACTTTGCTGTGGCAATGGCCATGCTGGCAGAGTTCACGCCTGTGAAACTCAAAAGCCGTCTAAATACCTGGCAGGGTGTCTGGTATGTTGCCGTTTGTTTAAATTTGGTATTAGCGCTGATGTTTTACTCATGGGACGTAGGTGATGCCATCTGGCGTTATTCCATTGCTGTAACGGCGTTATGTGGAATCATCGTTCTGTTTTTCCAGTTCCGTTATTTAGTGGAAAGCCCGGTTTGGCTGGCAAGGAAATCCCGATTACCTGAAGCTATCGTTGCCATGAATAAAATATATGGTGAACAGTTTATTCTGGCGCCGAAAGCAGAACAGAAACCCGTTATTGGTCAGGCTGAAAAAGGCGCAAGAAATGTGCTGTTAATATTCCGTGGCGTCTATTTACCACGTACGATTCTGGCTTCGACCGTTCAAATCTGCCAGTCAATCCAATATTTCGGTGTGGGCTGGTATTTACCGGTTATTAGTGCTGCGATGTTTGGTAAAAATTTTGTTTACGCAACCTTATGTTCACTATTTTTTAACGTTTTCGGTATCGTCGGCGGTTTCTTATCTCCCGCGATTGGCCGCCGTCTGGGATTGCGCCGCTCCTCGGCGATCGGTTTTGCCGTGGCCTTCCTCGTGCTACTCACGCTGGGTCTGTTCAGTGACACTATGCCACTTTGGGCCTCTTTGCTGGTCCCTGCTCTGTTTATTCTTTGCCACTCTGGCGGACCTGGTGCAAACGGGAAAAGCCTGTCGTCACTCTCTTTTCGCAGTGAACTGCGGGCTGGCGCGAACGGCGTGGTCGGTGCGCTCGGGGCAATAGGTGCGGCGCTCGGGCTGTTTATTTTCCCGGTATTCCGTGATTTGTATGGCCTGCAAACGACCTTCCTGATCATGTCTGCCGTGCCGCTGTTTGCGAGCATTATCTGTTTTGTTATTCCGTGGGACCCCACTCGCACCACTATTCAGCCGGATAACGAGCCAGGTGCGCCGCAGTTCGAATCACCCCATTCACCTTATCCAGAGTCGATGACCCCAGAATCAAACAGGAGTACGAAATGAGTGAATACGAAGATGTCATTCTGGCTATCGATGAAGGTACATCGGGGACCCGTGCGGCAGTTGTTGCACAAAATAGCCAGGTTCACTGCCTGGAATACCAGCCGCTTCAGGTCAGCAGTCTGCGTCATGGTGTGGTGGAACAAGATGCTGATGAGGTCTTGCAGGCCACTATTGAGGTTTGTCGCAAAGCGATAGCTAACGCGCAATGCAACAAGATGCGCATTGTGGCGCTGGCGATTGCGACCCAACGCTCAACGGCAGTGCTGTGGGATGCGCAAACGGGTAAGGCATTAACTCCGGCGATGGTATGGCAGGATGCGCGTTTCACGGATGAACTGGCCCAGTTAGCCCCTGAATGGGATGCAAAACTGCTGCCGCGGATTGGGCGACCGGTTGGGATACGCTCTCCTTATCTTTGGGCGTCGCGCCATCTTGCCAATACGCCTGCGGTGGCGAAGGCGTATCAGGCTGGAACGCTGGTCTTTGGTACCGTTGATAGCTGGTTGCTTTGGCACTTGGCGCAGGAGAAAAAAAGTGTCACCACACCGACAAATGCCACCTCCGCTGGCGCGTATTGCCTCAAAGAGCATCACTATCATTTGCCATGGCTACAGACTCTGGGCTTCCCGGCGTCATTGCTGCCTGAATTACATGATGATGCCGATGACTTCGGCACCACTCATGAAGATATTCTGGGGATAAGCGTGCCGATCCTGGCCTGCGCAGGGGATCAGTTTGCAGGGGCTATTGGGCTGGGGTGTACCGAGCGAGGACAGGCTTTTTGTATGCATGGCACTGGCAGCTTTGTTGATTTAATGATGGGGCCAACGGTACCAACCTTGCAAAAGGGCTGTGAAAGTACGCTCACCATGACGGCGCGCCGCCAAAAAGGGCTTTCGCATTTCTCTGTCGAAACCTTTGTCCCCACTACCGGTTCGGCGCTCAACTGGGTGTGCGAAAAGCTGCATTGGTTTGACTCACCCGAACAGATCAGCGAACTGGCCGCGCAGGCTAGCGACGCGGGTGGCGTGAGTTTTATTCCGGCGCTAACGGGGCTACGCGTACCCCATCTCCAGCCTCATGCCCGTGCGTCCCTGAACGGTATCTCAATCTCGACCACGCGCTCGCAGGTGGCCTACGCGATTCTGGAAGGGATTGCGCATTCGGTCGCGGCCTGTATTCGCGCAAATGAAGCGGCAACCGGGATCCCCACAAAAGAGTTGGTAGTCGGGGGAGGGTTATCCAATAGCGATACGTTATTGCAAATCCAGGCCGATCTTAGCGGTATTCCCGTGCGGCGAATGGCCGAAACGGCGCGGGCAAGCTTACGTGGCGTTGCGTTTTTGGCTGGTGCCGATGGGCTGCTGTGGGACTCGCTGTCGGATGCCTGCGCCATGCTAAAAACCGCGCGGCTATTTGAGCCGAAAATCAGTCATGACCTTCGCGAACAAAAAATTAACCGCTGGGCGATGCGTATTGCACTCGAAATGGAAGCCGCCGACAGCCTCACCTCAGCTAATCAGGAGCATACTTACTCATGAAGTTTTTCCCTTCGCGAAAGCCCAACAAAACCTGTAGTGAGATGTACGGTGCAGAGCCATTACGTCTTCAGCGCGCTGAACAACTGGATCGACTGGAAAGCGACACCTACGACATTCTGATTGTCGGTGGTGGCGTAACCGGAGCCTACGCGGCGTTGGATGCCAGTCTGCGTGGCTACCGGGTGGCGCTGATTGAGAAAAGTGACTTTGCCTCAGGCACGTCATCAAAGTCATCGAAAATGGTACACGGCGGTCTGCGCTATATCGAACAAGGGAATCTGGGGCTGGTTCGCCACTCTTTACTCGAACGCCAGCGTATGCGGAGGAATGCCCGTCATCTGGTGCAACGGTTACCCTTTTTATTCCCGGTACTCGATAAAAATGGCGTATTCGACAAGCGGATGTCTGCTGCATTTGAAAGCCTGCTCTGGACCTACGACCTTGCGGGAGGATGGAGAGAAGGCATCCTTCACCAAAAACTTACCCCTGCGGAAGTGCTGTCGCATTGCCCGACGCTCAAAGAAGAACAGCTATCCGGTGGTTTTATGTATTTCGATGCCCGTGTCGACGATGCCCGACTTACGTTGGCATTGGTGCGCACGGCGGCGTTTCATGGCGCGGTGGTGACCAACCATGCGGAAGTCATCGAAACCACGCGCGACCAGCACGGCAAAGTGAATGGGGCCATCGTCTGTGCCGATGGCAGAGAAATTCAGGTCAACGCGCGGGTTGCCATCATGGCGACGGGCGTCTGGCTGCGTGACTGGAATGGGCTGAAAAAAGGTGACGCATCACCGCTGAATATCCGTCCTGCCAAGGGGGTACATGTTGCTATTCCGTGGATGAAGATCCGCAATGATTGCACGGTGACGATCCCGGTTGCCGGGCGCAGCCGCCGCGCGACGATCACCCGTTGGGGCAACGTTTCCTATTTGGGGACCACGGATGAGGATTATCAGGGCGATCTCAATGATGTTCACTGCAATCGCGCTGAATTGGACTTTCTGCTGGAAGGTGCGAATTCGGCATTGAAAACCGATCTCCGCCCGGAAGACGTGGTGGGTAGTATCGCCGGTTGCCGCCCTCTGGTGGGGACGGCGGGAGGCAAGACCGTTGAAATGAAACGTAATCATGAAATCACGGTTGCGGCAGATGGTCTGATTACGATTGTCGGCGGCAAGCTGACGACATCACGTCATATGGCAGAAGAGACCATCGATGCCGCCAGCAAAATACTCGGTCGTAAAAAGGCCTGCTCAACTAAAACCGCCTGGTTGCTGGGGGCGGCGGGCTATGACCCGCAGGCGATTCTGGCATCGGGCGGTTTGTCTGCGCACCTGGGGGAGCGCTACGGGACTGAAGCGCATTTTGTCAGTGACCTTATCCAGTCCAATCCCTTACTGGCAAAGCCAATTGTGGAAGGGCTTCCCTATACCGAAGCTGAAGTGGTGTATGCCGTGCGCCATGAACTCGCCAGCACCATTGATGATGTGTTATCGCGCCGAATTCGTGCCCGTCTGATGGCTCGTGATGCGTCAGCGAATGCTGCGCAACGCGTGGGGGAAATTCTGCAACAAGAGCTCAAGCTTCAGCCTGAACAGGTGGCCCGGCAGGTAGCCAGCTATCAGGCGGCAATTAAACATGAAAAATCAACACTTATGGGGACATCCGAATGATCAGTAAAGAAGCGATTAAACGCGGTTACAACCGTGGAAATTATACTGTAGGTGCACACACGCGCCCGGCATGGGCGACGGATATCAAAAGCAGCGGTGGCGCGAAAGGGATGCAGATTGATCCGGTGGTGATGAGCGAAGCGACGTTTGATCGACTGCGGGTCATTGCAGATGAGGTGCTGACATCGGAATCTGATGTGATTACCTGGACCCGCGACTGGTGGGCCGGTTCGATGATTGCGGAAACCCAGGGCGCACCGGCCACGTCAAAAGGGGCGATTGTACGTGTCTCTACGGTAGAACAAATTCAGGATTTGATGCGTCTGGCGAATGCGTTGGCAATCCCGGTCACGGTTTCCGCCGGGCGCAGTAACGTCACTGGTGCCGCATTGCCGTTGCGGGGAGGCATTGTGCTGGACGTTTGCGAACTCAACAAACTTATCGACTTCGATCCACAAAGCCAGATTGTTGACGTTGAAGCCGGCATGTTCGGCGACATTTTTGAACAAACTATCCAAAAAGAGTACGGCATGACGATGGGCCACTGGCCGTCATCGTTTGGTATCAGTACCGTGGGCGGTTGGGTGGCCTGTCGTGGCGCGGGACAGCTGTCGACCCGCTACGGCAAAATTGAAGATATGGTTTATGGGATGGATGTCGTCCTTGCCGATGGCCGCTTAATCACCGTGGGTGGCTATGCGCGTAGCGCAACGGGGCCTGATCTACAGCAGATGTTTATTGGTTCTGAAGGCACATTGGGTGTGATTGTCCGTGTGCGTTTGAAGCTTCATCGCCTGCCGGATTATGGCCGCGCCATCGCCTGGGGTTTTTCCAGCTTCGCCAGTGGACTGGAGGCATGTCGCGAAATCTTACAGCATGGGGCGAATCCGGCGGCACTGCGTTTGTACGATAACCTGGAAAGCGGCGTGCAGTTTGGTCTGCCAGAGACCAATGTCCTGTTGATTGCGGATGAGGGGGAGCCTGAGATTGTCGATGCAGTAATGGCTATCAGCGAACGTGTGTGCCAACGCGGCGGACAACAACTCGATGGCGAGGCTATTTTTGAACGCTGGCTGGACACCCGATATCTGACCGGAAAAAGTGCTGAAGGCTTTAAAAAGAGCCCGGGTCTGGTGGCGGATACGCTGGAAATGGTGGGACGTTGGCGCGATCTTAGCGACGTGTATGATGATGTGGTGGCCGCTATTAACGCCGTACCCGGCACGCTGGCCGGTTCGGCGCATCAGTCTCACGCCTACATCGACGGCGCATGCCTCTATTTCTCATTGCGCGGTGATGTGGCGATTGAGCAACGTGCGGCCTGGTATCGTGCGGCATGGGATGCAGCGAATGCGGTGCTAATTAAGCACAACACCTCCCTTAGCCACCATCATGGTGTTGGTCTCCTGCGTTCGCCCTATATGCAGGCTTCTTTAGGCGAATCGCTTTCCGTTCTGGCGGATATCAAATACGCGCTGGATCCGAAAAACATTCTTAACCCAGGCAAACTGGGGTTAAGCGTCGATCTTCTTTCACATCAGGCAGGTCAGTAATGATCAAAAATCTTGGCGTGCTCCTGGCACGCCAGCCCGTCATTATGGCGATTTACGGTATTGAGCAATTGAAAACCGCGCTGTCCAGCAAGGCGGAAGTCTGCATTATTGCCAATATTGACCTGATTAAGCTCCATCCGGTGATAGAACTGCTGTCGCAGGCGGGGAAGTACGTCATCGTGAATATCGACAGCTGCAATGGGCTGTCCCAGGATAAGGGCGGCATTGATTATGTGGCCGAAACGGGAGCGATGGGGTTGCTCTCGACGCGTTTGCAAACCGTACAGCGAGCGAAAAAGTGTGGACTGGTGACGATGCAGAAAATCTTTGTCACCGACCGTTCTACCTGGCTACGCAGCCTGAAAGCCGTAGAACAAAGCGAACCCGATTACGTGCAACTGATGCCCGCGCAGATGTTGCCGCTACTCTCACAGGCTGACCGTAATGTGTTGCCGCCAATAGTGGCATCAGGCTTCGTCTGTAACGAGGAACATGCTCAAACGGCGCTGTTACACGGCGCGATAGCCGTTTCGAGCAGTGATAGCGCGTTATGGGATATAGACCTTCACCGTTAGAACACCGGGAGCCCGACCATGGAGAATTCACAACTTTTTGTTATTGCACATTATTTTTCTCGTAAGGGAATGGGAGACAAGGTCAATGATGCGCTCAGACTGCTTGCCCAGGCCTCGCGTCAGGAGCCTGAAAACATCACCTATGAGTTTTTCCGTTCCACGGAAGACGGCGATCGCTTTGTGATTATTGAAACCTATCGTTGCCCTGAGGGTCTCGAACTTCATCGACAAACGGAGCATTTTCAACGTATTGGCGTTGGGATTATCAACCCGTTGCTTGAGCGTAAAGAGGTGAAAAGCTTTCTCACTCATGCCGATACACCGCGTAGTTAAAAGCTGGCCATTTTTACTACCAGGAGTACATCAATGAACAATGTCATGAAGGATTTTACGTTTTCAACTGTACCGGAAATTATCGTCGAGTGGGCGGGAGCATCACGAGCAGGGGAGATTATTCAGCCGCGATTTAGCGCGCGTCGCGTGTTGTTGGTGACCGACCCCGGACTGGTCAAAGCAGGGATTCTGCCGCCTGTTTTGCATAGCCTGCAAGAGGCAGGGTTTCAGGTGACGGTCTATGATCGGGTCCAACCCGATCCGCAGGAACGTCTTGTCCGGGAAGCCTTACAGGTTGCTCGTGATGACCATTGCGACATGGTCATTGGTCTGGGCGGCGGCTCCTCGCTGGATGTCGCGAAGCTGGTGGCCGTGTTAATCAACTCTGAGCAAGATCTGCAGGCGCTTTACGGTATTGGCAAAGTTTCCGGGCAGCGTCTGCCGCTGATTAACATCCCTACCACGGCAGGGACGGGCTCAGAAGTCACTAATATTTCGATTTTGACGACCAATGATGACAGCAAAATGGGGATTGTCGCACCACAGCTATATGGCGATTTGGTGCTGCTGGATGCGCAATTGACGCTTGGACTTCCTCCGGTTCATACGGCGGCGGCTGGCATCGACGCGATGGTGCATGCCATTGAGGCTTATACCGGTAAACATAAGAAGAACCCCATTTCGGATGCGCTGGCGCGGGAAGCATTACGCTTAATTAGCCGCCATCTGGTGACTGCCTGTCGTGATGGGAACAACCGTGAAGCGCGAGAAAATGTTCTGCTGGGCGCGATGCTGGCAGGCCAGGCTTTTGCCAATTCCCCAGTGGCCGCAGTGCATGCGCTGGCTTATCCCCTTGGCGCACGACACCATATTCCACATGGGTTGTCGAATGCGTTGATGCTGATTCCGGTGCTGCAGTTTAATGCGCCAGTCGCTGCGCCGTACTATGCCGAGCTGGCTGCTGTTATTGGCGAGGAGGTGTCGGGGAATATGGAGAAAGATGCCGCGATATTTATTGCTGCGATGGTACGCATTATTGCTGAATCGGGTGCACCGAAAAAGCTGCGCGATGTCGATATACCTGCTGAAACGCTGGCGATATTGGCTCAGGATGCCATGCAGCAGACTCGTCTTCTGGATAACAATCCTGTTCCGCTCACGGCAGATGATGCGTTGCGGCTATACCAACACGCGTTTTAAACAGAACACTCGCCAAAAGCTTGTCCGGCGAGTGGATTGCCGGACACTGTTTTGCCCGATGACATCGCGAGAACAACCGAATAGACATATCGAATCCAGGTGTTAGTATTCAATAGATAGCAGTTATGAGTATGCGTGTTTCATTTCCGGCCAGGAACGCTGATGATGACAACATTACTACCCGATTTCACAGCATTTTCGTCATTCACTTCCTTCGCGGTATGCGTTGCTATAACGCCTGTCCGCTCTTTGGCCATCGTTTATCATTCCTTCTCATCCCGGATGGAATCTCTCACTGAATAGCAGTTCAGTGGGTTTTGTGACACGCATCGTTTGATAACAGGGATTACGGCGGGTCGAATATGGATAAGATTAAGCGTCATCTGGTGTGGTGGGGCGCGGGTATTGTGGTGGTGGTTGCTGCAATAGCATGGTGGATGTTGCGTCCTGCGGGGATACCGGAAGGGTTTGCCGCCAGCAACGGCAGAATTGAAGCCACTGAAGTGGATATTGCCACCAAAATTGCCGGACGTATTGATACGATCCTCGTATCGGAAGGGCAGTTCGTTCGTCAGGGCGAGGTGCTGGCGAAAATGGATACCCGCGTGCTGCACGAGCAGCGGCTGGAAGCGGTCGCGCAAATCAAAGAAGCGGAAAGTGCAGTTGCGGCGGCACGGGCGTTGCTGGAACAACGGCAAAGTGAAATGCGCGCCGCGCAGTCGGTGGTAAAACAGCGCGAGGCGGAACTGCAGTCGGTCTCTAAACGTCACGTTCGCTCCCGTTCGCTATCCCAGCGTGGTGCGGTGTCTGAGCAACAGCTGGATGACGACAGGGCTGCGGCGGAAAGCGCTCGCGCGGCGCTGGAATCTGCAAGGGCGCAGGTCTCTGCGGCAAAAGCCGCGATCGAAGCCGCCCGTACCAGCATTATTCAGGCGCAAACCCGCGTTGAAGCCGCGCAGGCCACCGAACGTCGTATTGCCGCTGATATTGATGACAGCGAGCTGAAAGCCCCGCGCGATGGTCGCGTGCAGTACCGTGTCGCCGAACCGGGCGAGGTGCTTTCCGCGGGCGGGCGCGTGCTGAATATGGTCGATCTCAGCGATGTCTACATGACATTCTTCTTACCTACCGAACAGGCTGGTTTATTGAAGATTGGCGGTGAAGCTCGCCTGGTGCTGGATGCCGCGCCGGATCTGCGTATTCCTGCGACCATCAGCTTTGTGGCAAGCGTCGCGCAGTTCACACCGAAAACGGTCGAAACCAGTGATGAACGGCTGAAGCTGATGTTTCGCGTCAAAGCGCGTATTCCGCCAGAGCTGTTGCAGCAGCATCTGGAGTACGTGAAAACCGGTCTGCCGGGCATGGCCTGGGTGCGTCTGGATGAAAATCGCCCCTGGCCTGACGAGCTGGTGGTGAGGTTGCCGCAATGACGCATCTGGCGCTGGTTCCCGTTCCTCCCGTGGCGCACCTTGACGGCGTGAGTCAGCATTACGGGACAACGGTCGCGCTGAACAATATCACGCTGGATATCCCCGCCCGCTGCATGGTGGGGCTGATTGGCCCGGATGGCGTCGGAAAATCGAGCCTGCTGTCGCTTATTTCCGGTGCGCGGGTGATTGAACAGGGCAACGTGATGGTGCTGGGTGGCGATATGCGCGACCCGAAGCATCGTCGTGATGTCTGCCCGCGTATTGCCTGGATGCCGCAAGGGCTGGGTAAAAACCTGTACCACACGCTGTCGGTGTATGAGAACGTCGACTTCTTTGCCCGGCTGTTTGGTCATGACAAAGCGGAACGCGAAGCGCGGATTACCGAGCTACTGAACAGCACCGGACTGGCGCCGTTTCGCGATCGTCCTGCCGGGAAACTCTCGGGTGGGATGAAGCAAAAGCTGGGGCTGTGCTGCGCGTTAATCCACGACCCGGAATTGCTCATTCTTGATGAACCCACCACCGGGGTAGACCCGCTGTCCCGCGCCCAGTTCTGGGATCTGATTAACAGCATTCGCCAGCGGCAGACCAACATGAGCGTGCTGGTTGCGACCGCTTACATGGAAGAAGCCGAGCGCTTTGACTGGCTGGTGGCGATGAACGCCGGGGAGGTGTTAGCCACCGGGAGCGCCCAGCAGCTACGCGAACAAACCAACAGCAACACGCTGGAGCAGGCGTTTATCGCGCTGCTTCCTGAAGCCCAGCGGCAGGCGCATAAGCCGGTGGTGATCCCGCCGTATCATGCTGAGCAGGAAGAGATTGCCATTGAGGCGAAAGATCTGACCATGCGCTTCGGCAAGTTTGTCGCCGTTGACCACGTTAACTTTCGTATTCCCCGCGGGGAGATCTTCGGCTTTCTCGGCTCCAACGGCTGCGGTAAATCCACCACCATGAAGATGCTCACC
The DNA here is from genome assembly GCF_005280975.1 of Citrobacter sp. wls716. Classification (NCBI taxonomy): domain Bacteria; kingdom Pseudomonadati; phylum Pseudomonadota; class Gammaproteobacteria; order Enterobacterales; family Enterobacteriaceae; genus Citrobacter; species Citrobacter sp. wls716. The sequence goes on along the minus strand of NZ_SZWX01000025.1, from coordinate 143,640 downwards.
GGTCTGCTACCCGCAAGCGAAGGTGAGGCGTGGCTGTTTGGGCAAGCGGTTGACCCGAAGAATATCGATACCCGCCGCCGGGTAGGCTATATGTCGCAGGCGTTTTCGCTCTACAGCGAGCTGACCGTGCGGCAAAACCTTGAGCTACACGCGCGACTGTTCCATATCCCCGAAGCAGAAATCCCTGGGCGGGTGCAGGAGATGAGCGAGCGCTTTTCGCTGACCGATGTCGAAGACGCGTTGCCCGGCGCGCTGCCGTTGGGGATCCGTCAACGCCTGTCGCTGGCGGTGGCGGTGATCCATCGCCCGGAAATGCTCATTCTTGATGAACCGACCTCCGGGGTCGATCCGGTGGCGAGGGACATGTTCTGGCAACTGATGGTCGATCTGTCGCGTCAGGATAAAGTGACCATTTTTATCTCTACCCACTTTATGAATGAAGCGGAGCGCTGCGACCGTATGTCGCTGATGCACGCCGGAAAAGTACTCGCCAGCGGCACGCCGCAGGAGCTGGTGAAACAGCGTGGTGCCGCCAGCCTGGAAGAGGCTTTTATCTCCTGGCTACAGGAAGCAGCAGGCCCGGCGCCGGAAGCGACGCTTTCGCAAGCGACTGCTCCGCTGGTGCATGAAAACAGTCAGCCGCCGCGGCAGGGCTTTAGCCTGCGGCGCTTGTTCAGCTACAGCCGCCGTGAAGCGCTGGAGCTGCGGCGGGACCCGGTGCGTTCAACGCTGGCGCTGATGGGGACGGTGATCCTGATGCTGATCATGGGCTACGGCATCAGCATGGACGTGGAAAATCTGCGTTTTTCGGTGCTCGATCGTGACCAGACCGTCAGCAGCCAGGCGTGGTCGCTGAACCTGGCGGGGTCGCGCTATTTTATTGAGCAGCCGCCGCTCACCAGTTATGACGAGCTGGACAAGCGAATGCGTTCGGGTGAAGTGGCGGTAGCAATAGAGATCCCGCCAAACTTTGGCCGCGATATCGCGCGTGGCACGCCGGTGAAGATTGGCGTCTGGGTCGATGGCGCAATGCCGAGCCGCGCTGAAACGGTCAGAGGTTACGTGCAGGCGATGCACCAGACCTGGCTGCAGGATGTGATGGCGCGTCAGCCCAATGCCAGTGGGCAAAACGGGCTGATGACCATTGAAACTCGCTATCGTTACAACCCGGATGTAAAGAGTCTGCCGGCGATTGTTCCGGCGGTGATCCCGCTGTTGTTGATGATGATCCCTTCCATGCTCAGCGCCCTCAGCGTAGTGCGTGAGAAAGAACTCGGATCGATTATCAACCTGTACGTCACGCCTACGACCCGCAGCGAGTTTTTGCTCGGCAAACAGTTGCCTTACATCGTGCTGGGCATGCTGAACTTTCTGCTGCTGTGCGCGCTGTCGGTGTTTGTGTTCGGCGTGCCGCATAAGGGCAGCTTTATGACCCTGACGCTGGCCGCGCTGCTGTACGTCACCATTGCCACCGGGCTGGGGCTGTTAATCTCCACGTTTATGAAAAGCCAGATCGCCGCCATTTTTGGTACGGCGATTATTACGCTTATCCCGGCGACGCAGTTTTCCGGGATGATCGATCCGGTCGCCTCGCTCGAAGGGCCGGGCCGCTGGATTGGCGAAATCTACCCGACCAGTCATTTTTTGACCATTGCGCGTGGAACGTTCTCTAAAGCGTTGGATCTGACGGATCTCTGGCAGCTGTTTATGCCGCTGGCAATCGCCATTCCGGTGGTGATCGGTCTGAGCGTATTACTGCTGAAAAAACAGGAGGGGTGATGCGCCGATTACGCAATATTTATAACCTCGGCATCAAAGAGTTACGCAGCCTGCTGGGCGACAAAGCGATGCTGACGCTGATCGTCTTTGCCTTCACGATTTCGGTTTATTCTTCCGCGACCGTCCTGCCGGGTTCGCTGCATCTGGCGCCGATTGCTATTGCCGATATGGACCAGTCACAGCTGTCGAACCGGATTGTGAACAGCTTTTATCGCCCGTGGTTTTTACCGCCGGAGATGATCACCGCCGATGAGATGGATGCCGGGCTGGATGCCGGACGCTACACCTTCGCCGTGAACATTCCGCCTGATTTTCAGCGCGATGTGCTGGCAGGAAGACAGCCGGATATTCAGGTTAACGTCGATGCCACGCGGATGAGCCAGGCCTTTACCGGCAACAGTTATATCCAGAATATCATCAGCGGCGAAGTGAACAGCTTTGTGGCGCGTTACCGTGACAACAGTGAGCCGCCGGTGGCGCTGGAAATGCGCATGCGCTTTAACCCCAATCTGGAACCTGCCCGTTTTGGCGCGGTGATGGCAATCATCAACAACATTACCATGCTGGCGATTGTGCTCACCGGCTCGGCGCTAATTCGCGAACGTGAGCACGGGACCATTGAGCATCTGCTGGTGATGCCGGTAACGCCGTTTGAGATCATGATGGCAAAAATCTGGTCGATGGGGCTGGTGGTGCTGGTGGTTTCCGGTTTATCGCTGATGCTGATGGTAAAAGGCGTGCTCGGCGTACCCATTGAAGGCTCGATACCGCTGTTTATGCTGGGCGTGGCGCTGAGCCTGTTCGCCACCACCTCGATCGGTATTTTTATGGGCACGCTGGCGCGCTCCATGCCGCAACTGGGATTGCTGATGATTCTGGTGCTGTTGCCGTTACAGATGCTTTCCGGTGGCTCCACGCCGCGTGAAAGCATGCCGCAGGCCGTACAGGACATCATGCTGACGATGCCGACCACCCACTTTGTCAGCCTGGCGCAGGCGATTCTTTATCGTGGCGCAGGGTTCGGCATCGTCTGGCCGCAGTTTCTGACGTTGCTGGCGATTGGCAGTGCGTTCTTCCTGATAGCGCTGCTGCGCTTTAGAAAGACGATTGGCACGATGGCGTGAACATTATTGCCGGATGGCGGCTACGCCTTATCCGGCCTACAAACGAGAACGGGTGTAGGCCGGGTAAGCGAAGCGCCCCCGGCAACGAAACAGGTAATTACTCTTCTTTCGGCAGGCACTGCAAATGACCATGACGTACGCCGCGCTGGGAAATCACATCATCGGCAAAATGCTGAACATCGCCCATGTCGCCTTTTAGTACGGCGATTTCCAGGCAGTCGTCATGGTTGATGTGAACGTGTAGCGTAGCGACCGATAAATCATGGTGATGGTGCTGCGTCGAAACAATGCGGCTGGCCAAATCACGCTTCTCATGTTCATAAACATACGAGAGTACCGCGAAGCCCTGAGTGCCATGCTCCTGGGTCGTTTCCTGCGCCAGCGCACCACGCAAAATATCGCGAATCGCTTCAGAACGGTTGTTGTAACCACGGCGCTGGCTCAGGCTATCCAGCGTTTCCAGTAAATCGTCATCGAGAGTAATGGTGACTCGTTGCATCTGCAGTTAACCTTTCATGTCGCGCGTCGGCGCACAGGGAATGCGGGAGTTACAGCCTCTGCACGGCGTCGGCTGTCAGGGTAAATGGCGTTGGCGTGCACACGGCCAGACTCAGGGTTTCGAGCTGGCACTGGCTAACGGAGAGCGAGGATGTCAGTGTAGTGCTATCGACGCTGACAATTTGCCAGGCGCTGCCGCCACGCTGCTTAACGATGGCTTCTTTGCGCGTCCAGATGCGCCAGAAAGCCGCCAGTTGGTGTTCCGGATGTTCTGCTTCGATTTCGGCATGTTCCCCAAGACTGAACACCGTATTCGCCAGCGTCTTCCAGTTTTCGCGCGGGCGCACGACTTCAATATCGCAGCCCACTTCCCCTTCGTCGCTAAGCAGCAGAGCAATGTCATCACCGCTGTGGCTAAGATTGAACCACAGCGGCGTGTCGGCCGAAAAGGCCGGTTTTCCTTGCTCGCCGTAGACGATATCAGGCAATGGGGAAAGGGCATGGGAAAGCAGCACGCGGCCAGCCAACCAGCGTGCGCGGCGAGCACCCTGCGGTGCCTGCTCATAGAGCGCATGAGGCAGCACGCCGGTGCTTAAATCAGAAACTTTCCCTAGAACGATCCGGTACATATCACGGCCAACGTTTGATGATGATAGAAGTATTGATGCCGCCAAACGCAAAGTTATTGCTCTGCAAAAACTCGCAATCAATCTTGCGGGCTTCACCCATAATGTAATCCAACGCGCCACAATTGGCATCTGGCTGACTCAAATTCAGCGTAGGCGCAAACCAGCCTTCACGCATCATTTGCAGACTCATCCAGGCCTCCAGTGCGCCACAAGCGCCAAGGGTATGCCCAAAATAGCTTTTAAGCGAGGATAGCGGCACATTATCACCATAAATTGCGGCAGTCGCCTGACTTTCTGCAATATCGCCACGATCGGTAGCGGTACCGTGCGCTGAAATATAGCCGATATCCCGGGCGCTAATACCGGCCATGCTCAGCGATTTTTCCATGCAAATCTGCATTGTCTCACGCTGTGGCTGGGTGATATGGGCAGCATCGCAGTTAGTGGCAAAGCCGACGATTTCACCGTAAATCGTTGCTCCGCGCGCTTTAGCGTGTTCCAACTCTTCCAGCACCAGCGTACCAGCACCTTCCCCGATGACCAGACCATCGCGTTTTTCATCGAATGGGGAGGGGGTGGTTTTCGGTTCGTCGTTGCGCTGGCTGGTGGCGAACAGCGTATCAAATACGGCGGCTTCGGAAGGGCACAGTTCTTCTGCACCGCCGGCAACCATCACCGTTTGATAACCGTGTCGGATGGCTTCCCATGCGTAACCAATTGCCTGGCTACCGGAGGTGCAGGCGCTGGATGTCGGGATGACTCGCCCACGCAGGCCGAAAAACAATCCAGTGTTAACAGCCGTGGTGTGCGGCATCATTTGCACGTAGGTCGTGCCGGTGATGTTATTGGTGTGCTTCTCGGTCAGCATGGTCGCGAACTCACTCACCGGCCCGGTGCTGCCTGTGGAGGAACCGTATGCTATTCCGGTTTCACCGTTGGTCAGTACCCGATCGCCAATCAGTCCGGCTTGTTCTAACGCCAGTTCTGATGCGCGAGTGGACATCAGCGACACGCGACCCATGGCGCGAATGCGCTTGCGGGTATAGTGTTCCGGCAGAGTGAAGTTATCGATCGGCGCACCCAACAGCGTGTGCAGTCCGTCATAAACCTGCCACTCCGGCATTTTGCGTACCGCATTTTCATACGCCAATAGCCTGGCTGAGACATCCTGCCAGTTTTCCCCAAAGGCGGTGACGCCGCCCATGCCTGTAATCACGACACGACGTGTCATAACATCCCTCCATTGATGGAAATCACCTGGCGAGTGACATAGCCCGCCACATCCGACATTAAATAACTGGCAAGCCCGGCCACTTCTTCAGCCTGACCTATCCGTTTCATGGGGATCATCGACATCGCCTCTTTCAATGCGGCTTCTTCCATCTCGATCATCCCGGTATCAATCAGTCCTGGTGCAATACAGTTTACGGTAATTTTGCGTTTTGCCAGTTCGATGGCCAGCGCTTTGGTGGCGCCAATAATACCGGCTTTTGCTGCACTGTAATTAACCTGACCGCGGTTGCCCATCACGCCGGATACCGAAGACAGTGTGATGATACGCCCCCCCTGGCGTGCGCTAATCATCGGCATAATGCACGGATGAATGACGTTGTAAAAGCTGTCGAGGTTGGTGTGGATCACCGCATCCCAGTCGTTATCGCTGAGCGCAGGGAAGGCGGCATCACGCGTTACCCCGGCGTTGCTGACAATGCCGTACCATGCGCCGTTAACCTCAATATCGTGCTCCAGTACTTCACGGCATTGCTCGCGATTGGCAACGTCAAACGTCAACAGACGCCCTGCGCCGCCAGCGGCGAGGATAGCCTCCAGCGTGTCTTGTGCACCTTGTGCATCGCGATGATAGTGCACGCCGACCACAAAGCCGTCTGCCGCCAGTTGTCTGGCGATGGCGCGACCGATACCTTTGCTGGCACCCGTAACTAAAACTGAACGACTCATGTGGACGCTCCTTGTTGAAATAGCGTGTTAATTTCTTCTGTTGTCGGCTGGAAGGTGTTGACGCGACCGGTTGCCAGCGTCTTGTTGTCTGCCTGAATGACGCATTCAAAGCTACCGAATCGTGCATCCTGCATCAGCAATTTGACATGAATGCTCAGCCGCTTCCCGGCAGGCAGAACACCCGCAGCACAGACTAACTCGCGTGCGCCCAGCACCATACCTAATGCAATACTCGCCTGACCGTGTTGCTGGCGGTGCCAGCCAGACCAGACGCCAATGGTCTGCGCCATTAATTCCAGTGCGAACCAGCCGGGCAGATTGCCATCGGGGTCGAGGAAAGGGGCCAGTACGCTGTTTGCCGATACCGTCACGTGGCAGGTGGCAGTTTCGTCCGCCACACTGACGACCTCTTCAAGGAGCAGCATCGGCGCGTCATGCGGTAAATAATCGCCCGGTGATAAATAGTGGCTCATGAGATTCTCCCGAGCAGGATGCTGGCATTATTACCGCCGAAGGCGAACGAGTTAGATAAGATTACCGGGCGAGTCAGCGGCTGCGGTTGTTCAATGATGCCGCAGGGTGGCAATGTTTCATCGCGCGGCGACTGGCTAAAATCCTGCGGTGGCAGGGGCAGGTTGCGTTGCAGAATCAGCATACTGATTGCTGCTTCGGTGATCCCCGCCGCGCCCAGCGTGTGCCCGGTCAGGTGTTTGGTTGAACTGCATGGGACCGTGTCGCCAAATAGCGTGCTTACGACGTTGGACTCAATCTGATCGTTGAGCGGAGTGGCCGTTCCGTGCAGATTGATATAGCCCACGTGTTCCGGTGTCATTCCTGCGTCGTTAAGCGCCTGGCCTATGGCGCGAATGGCACCTTCTCCCTGCGGGTGGGGAGCCGAAATATGGTATGCATCGCTGGATTCGCCGACGCCCAGCAGCGCAATGGGCTGTGGCTCGCGGGTTAATACCATCAAGGCGGCGCCTTCGCCGATGGTGATCCCACTGCGGTCGCGGCCAAACGGCTGACATCGCGTTGGGGAGAGCGATTCCAGACTGTGGAAACCGTTGATGGGCATCCGACTTAGCGTATCGGCACCCCCGACAATGGCAATATCCACCAGACCAGATTCGATTAAGCGACGCCCGCTCATGATAGCCCGTGCACTGGACGAGCAGGCGGTTGAGAGCGTAAAGGCCGGGCCATCCAGCGCCAGCCAGTGGCTAAGAAAACGCGACGGATCGCCCAGTTCCTGCTGCGGGTAGCGCCAGTCGGTGCTCTCTTTGTCGTTGAGCATCAGATCAACGTGAACGTCACCTTCATTCAGACCGGAGGTGCTGGTGCCGAGAACGACAGCAATACGATCGCGGCCAAACCGGGCGATAGCGTCGTCTACCTGTGGCTGGATTTGTGCCAGTGCAGCCAGCAGTAGCTGGTTATTGCGCGAACGATGTGCGCTAAATTGCTGAGGGATCGCGGGCAGATCACCGTCTACACCTGCTAATACGGCGGGTGGATGTCCTTGTAGCCAGTTCGCGCGCGGACGCATTCCCGGCGCTATGCCACGTGTGAGGTTGGCGGCGATTTCATCGGTGTTATTGCCCAACGCGTTAATCATGCCAACGGCAGAAATGTAGATCATCTCAGTCACTCAGGTATTGAATGGTGATGTGGTATTTAAATACGTGCTGCTCAATGCTGATCGGTTCGCGTTTTCCTTTGCGATTCAGATACGTGATTTCCGTGACCAGTTTGCCGCGGCTATTGCGCAGTTCACGTGTATCGCCCGTATCGACGAGCGTCCAGCCTTGAGGTAATTGCGGTTGCCAGGCGCTAATTGGCCAATGACTAAGCATCACGTCAGCCAGCACCTGGCTTGCGGGCGGCAGTTGCGGAACGATGATCGATTGTTCGGTGTGCAATCCTTTTTCATCGTAAGTCACGAGGAACAGGCGAATGCCAACTGATGACAACCCGGCCAGTGTGATTTTCTTATCATCAGCATTAAGCATGACCAACAGCGACTGCGTTTTGCCGTTAAAACTTCCGGTCAGCAGCTGTTGTGAATTCACCGCGGGAGAAATCCCCGGAGCAGGTAGCGTCACACGTGTTCCCGGCTCTAACCAGGCTTGCGGGCGGCCTTGCTGTTCCGGCTGTGTGTGGCTGCAACCGGCAAGAATCAGTGCGGCGAGCGCTATCATTAACGGCCTGATAAGGCGAATCCGCCACCCGGCAAAAAATGTCGATAACATCATCTTTTTTTCTTCTCTCTTTTCGTTGGCATCGCCAGCGGTGACAGCAAAAATGCAGTGAAAATACCGCTCACCAATACAATGCCAAAACTGCTGATTGCCTGAGTGGCGCTAAAGACCAGCATGCCGAGCGTCAGGAGCGTAGTCATCATCGCCAGTGTGATAGCCAGTAGCGACGTCAGTGGCGTACCGCGTGGATTACTGAAAAACAGCGTGTAGTTAATGCCAATCCCCAGCACCAGCACCAGTGCCAGCAGCGAGAACAGGTTGAGCGCGTGCCCACTCAGAGCCAGTACCGCCAGACCACAACCTAAAGACAGCACTGAGGGGACCAGGCTAGTTAAGCCCTTACGCCAGCCAAGTCGAATGACGGCACCACAGGCAATTACTGCCAGCGCAACGCATAGCAAGCCCGTCAGAATATGGCGATACAGCGCAAACAGAGTGTCAAAGCTGCTCTTACGATCCACCCACGCAACGCCGGAATATTTCGTGCTGAGCGTGTTTAAAGCATCACTTTGTTTCACCCCTTCAACGGGAACCAGCACGCTGCTTTCACCGTCTGCCAGCGACAGCCACAGTAAGCGCCAGCCTTCACTGGCCGGGCTGGAAAGCCAGGCATCGACGGTGACCGGCATAGCGCTAAGATCGGGTTTCACCGTTGCCAGCCCGGCGCTGTTTAAGGCTTTTGTGACGGCGGGCGCGGCATCTTTTAACAGGGTGAGATCCTGCTGCTGCCGGGCGAGCGAATTTAACGGAATAGTGCGATATCCGCTGAGTAATCCGTCTTTTTTTGCCTCTTCCAGCGCGGGAGTAAAGGCTTCCAGTCGCTCCAGCGTTTGTTGAGCGGATTTGCCGTACACGACAAACCACTTCTGGTCGACGCTTTGCCCGGTCAGGGCGGTAATCGCTTTTTCCTGAGCGAGAATGTCCTGCGGCAGCGCCTGTAACTGGGAGATATCATCGTCTACGCGTAGCGTCGCCATGCCTGCCAACGAGAACAACGCGAGCACCACCGGTAGGCCAACGGATAATTTCTTATTCCGCCGCCAGGCGGCAAGCCAGCGTAGCATGAGTACCATTGCCGGAACCGGGCGCACCGGCAACCTGTGACACAACCATGGGTGCCAGAAAATGACCGTCAGGCACGAGGCACTCAGACCCACCGCCGCGAATACCGCCATCTGGCGAATACCGGGGAAGGGGGCCAGCATCATAATCAGATAAGCCGCCACGGTAGTGAGCAGTGCCAGGAGCAGGGCATTGCGTACTTTGGCAAGGCTTTGCCATGGCGATGTTTCTGCACCGTGCACCATCCGCTCGGTCAAATAGTAGAGCGTATAGTCGGCGGAAATACCGATGATGCTCATGCTCATCACCAGCGTCATCAGATGGAGTTCGCCAAAAATCAGCAACGTGACGACGGTTCCCGCCAGCGCGCCAATACCAATTGAAATCAGGCACAGCAGCAGCGGACGCAGCGAACGAAACACGGCCACGATGAGCAGGATCACCCCGATCACGGTCGCTATGCCGAGGGTCGAGATATCCTGTTTCGCCTGCTGGCTGGCGTAATCGCTGTAGAACAGCGTTCCGCGAGACAGTAATTGTGCCTGCGGATAGTGGGCTTTGAACTCACCTTCCAGCGTATTCAGCGTGGTGACCAATTGGTGCGTCTGTTGCATATCAAACGATGAGCCGGTCAGCTCGCCATGTAACAGATACCAGTAGTTGCCTTGCTCGTCCTGAGTGACCAGCCAGCCTTCCATCAGGCGTAAACGCTGGCCATTTTTGGCCATGGCCAACTGCGAGCCGCGCATCAGCATGAGGGGATCGTTTTGCAACTCTTTGCCGCTGACACCGGAGAATGCGGAGTAAAGCTGGGACAGGATCCACTGGGCCTGGGCTTCGCCGCCGTTTTGCAGACGAGCGCGGGTATCGTTATCTATCAGGCCGTTACGGTGTTTCCAGAAGAAAGCCCCCCATGCCTGCTGGCTGTCGGCGTCCATCGGGCCTTTCACCTGGGCCAGCGCGTGCGATTTTTGCAGCAGCGTCAGCCAGTCTTGCGCCGCCGACGGGTCCGGTTGCTTACCGGGACTCACCAGCCAGACCAGTTGCCGGTCGAGGCGCTGCATAAAGCCTTCGTTCAGGCTCGGGGGAATGTCGCCCATTGCCTGTTTTGGCAGCATGGCCAGCACGCTGCTATTGAGCCTGGCCTGCGGGAGTAGCGTCAACAAGACGCCCAGCATAATCAGGCAGGCGAGCCCCCATAACAGCGCGGGACGTTTACTGGGCGGCAAAGCGTTGGCGTTCATCATCGGTCAGTTGCGCTGGCGTCAGTTGGTGTTGGGAAAGCGCGATATCGGTGCGATCGCCCTGCTTGTCATTGAGCTGAATGCTCTCCAGGTAGGTCTTGCCGGCTAAATCAATCGTCGCGAAAATCTTATCCAGTGGCGTGGTGATTGGCGTCAGGCGTAACGTCCAGCGCCCCTCCCCTACGTCGGTAAAGGTCACGCGGAAGTTTTGCTCCAGCACCTTACGATCCGCCTGGAATAATGCACGTAGCAGATGATTGAACTGGAACATTTGCGGGTTGTTTTCGGCGGTGATGGTCTGCGGTGGCTGACCGTTAATCACCTGAACCATCCGCTTATCATCAAGCAACAGTTGCATCGGGAACGGCGCGGTTTGGTCCCACAACAGACCCTGGTCACGGGCGATCAGCATTTTGCCCTGAGACCGCAGCGGCTGCGGCAGATCTTTTATCGTCCGGGTTTGATCGAAATGGGCGCGAACGACCGGCTGTTCGGTAAAACGCTGTTGCAGGTCATCAAGCGTCAGAGCGCTGACAAAAGGGCTGATGAGCAGCACCAACAATGGCCATAATTTCATGGCGTCACTCCCATTCGTTCAAACAAAATATCCGGGCTGACAAAGCACAGCTCACGGCTTTTTTCGTCCACGGCGACCTGGATGGTATAGCCCGTTGTGGCGCGTTTTCCTGTTTCAGCATCGAAAATGTCGTAGTCGATACGCAGGCGATTTTCGAACTCTTTAATACGGGCACGCACACGGATACGCTGCTCGAAAGTCAGGGCGTTGCGATACTTCACCCGGGTGTCGACCACGGGCCACAAATAGCCGGACGCTTTCATCTGCCGATAACCGTAATTGAATTGGTTCAGCAGTGCCTCGCGGGCAATCTCGAAATAGCGGAAGTAGTTGCCATGCCACGCTACACCCATCATATCGACGTCGTGAAACGGAATAGTCAGCTCGACTTCAGCCGTAAAGCGGGGATCGTTAAGCACCCTTTACTCCTTGTCTTTGGTGTCCGGCAACTGCCAGAAATCGAAAAAGTTAAACCAGTCGAGTGGCGACTGAAGTGCATAGTGCTCAAGGCGTTCGGCGTAGCGATCGACGCTATTCTGTAATGCCTGTTGTCGGGTGGCGCGCGGCAAGAGCAGCGGGTCAGCAAATGGTTCGCAGTGGATGCGTAGTTTCTCCTGCTGGCGCAGGGCGAAAATCAGATCCACCGGACAGCGTAAAATAGACGCAAGAATGAACGGGCCCTGTGGGAAGGGCGCAACTTGCCCCATAAAGCGGCTCCAGCAGACACGCCATTCGCCGCCACGTTGGGTAGTGACTGCGATGCGATCGCCAACGATGGCGATCCATTCGCCACGATCCAGTTTCTCTTTGAGCAGAATGGCGGTATCCGGGCCAATATCGTTCACCGGTAGCAGGTTTAACGCGGCCTGCGGGGCCATCTCTTCCATAATTTTTTTAAAGCGTTGGGCGTTATCGCTAAATACCAGCGCATTGATTGTTTTACTGCCCTGTAGCTGGGCGAGTGCCCGACAGGCTTCGACATCGCCCAAATGTGAGGCCAGCAGCAGTTTTCCTCGCGGGTCGCTGACATTTAGCGTCTCTTCTGCGCCTGGTGCAAAAACAACATCGCGGCCGAGGTGCAGTTCACCGCGCCAGCTGGCAATTTTATCCAGCATCGCGCCGCCAAAACGCAGGAAATGCTGATAACTGGTCAGGTTTGACGGTACTGGCATCCGGCGTGCGATCAGTTGCGCCCGTACGCGGCGAATCCAGCTCTGAGAGGCTTTTCGGGCAGTTGATGCGGTGAGCCAGTAAACGCCGACTACCGGATACAGTAGCAGGGAGAAGGCTTTGCGACCCAGTAAACGCCAGACCAGCAACATCAGACGCATTCCCCACAGCCCTTTGACTTCCTGCTGCTGCGCCCAGTGTGTTGATGAACGACGAAAAAGCAGGGAGGGGATGCGTGGCAACATGCCAAAAAACAGGCGAGTGTGCATTAATGAAATGCGCAGATTGTCTTTGAGCGCGTCAAAATGGGATAACCCGTCCTGCGGATAGATGACTCGTGTGGGGATAAAATAGCTGGGGTTGCCTTGCCAGTAGAGACGCACCATCACTTCGGTATCAAAATCCATTCGTTTGCCGAGCGTCACGCGCTGTGCCAGTTGCAGTGTAGGTGTCACCGGATACACCCGGAAGCCGCACATGCTGTCTTTTAGCTGCATCGAGAGCGTTTCTATCCACACCCAGATGTGGGTTACCCAGCGTCCGTACAGGCGCGAGCGAGGGACAGAATCATCGTAAATCGGTTGCCCGGAAATGAGCGCTGCCGGATGTTCTTTTGCCAATGCAAGTAGTCTGGGAATATCTTCAATGGCATGCTGACCGTCGGCATCGACCTGCACGGCATGACTGAACCCGGCATCTGCCGCCGCCTGAATTCCGCTAATCACCGCCGCGCCTTTGCCTGCGTTGACCGGCAGGCGAATTAACGTCAGATTGCCGTATTCTGCCGCCAGGCGTGCCAGTTCATCTTGTGTGGTCTTGTCGCTGCCATCGTCCACCACAATGCAGGGGAGATTGAATGGCTGAAGACGATCCAATACGCCCGACATCATTGCGCCGTGGTTATAGCAGGGGATCAACACGCACGGGGAAAACGTCAGCGACATAACCGAATCTTCCCGCTGCTGGCGGTATGGCGCGCTTCACCGTCGTGGCGCTGATAACTAAAAGAGAGCATCTGACGTTCTTCCTGCCAGCTCAGACTCAGGGTGATGGTGGTTCCAGGCAATAGCGGTGACTGGAACTTCACGTTCTGAATACTGTGAAAACGCCAGCCAGGGACCAGCAACGTGGTGGCGTAATGCATCGCCCAATCCAGCTGTGCAACGCCTGGCAGTAGTGGCTGCACGGCAAAATGCCCGCTGAACCAAAACAGCGAAGGGTCGAGATGTAAAACAATCTCAGCCTGTTGAGGCTGTGCCTGATGGCGCTCGATTTCATGGGGTTTCATGAAATAACTCCTGTAATTGCGCATAGACACGCTTGTTCATACTGTTGACCGGAATCTCATCAATCACCCGCCAGTAGCGGGGAACGGCGACCGGCTCCAGCCAGGGCAACAGCGAACGTCGCCAGGTCAGTTCTTGCTGTTTTCCTCCGCATGTGAGCCAGCGTTGGTGGGTTTTGTCATCCAGTACCAGCAGGACGCCAACGCCCTGGCGTCCCCCGCGTGAGACCGGCAATGCCGCGACATCACGTATACCGTCCAGTGCCAGCAAGCGTTGCTCCACTTCGCTGAGTGAAATGCGTTTCTCTTCAATCTTGACGACTCGCCCGCGCCTGCCCATCAGGCGAAACTGACCATTTTCGGTAAATTGCAGAATATCATCCAGCAACAGGCCATCATCAGCGGTAATTAGCGGTGAAAATACACGAAACGCGTCATTTTCTGGCTGAAATCTGACGCCGGGAAAAGGCAGCCATGCCACATCATCTTGATGGCGATAACGCCACGCAAGGATCCCGGTTTCAGTGCTGCCGTAGATCTCATCGGGCCAGACATTCAGCCAGTCAGCAGCCTGTGCAACGTCCTGCCAGGGCAGCATACCGCCCGCAGACAGAATCAGTTCGACCGGCGGCGGTGCCAGGTGGTGGTCGAGGCGTTTCAGAAACGCCGGACTGCTGATAAACGCATACCGATGCTCATGGCTCAGCGCCGCCAGTTGTTCGGCATACCATAGCATTGCCGCGTGCAGCGGCAGACCTAAGGCCATTGGCAAGAAGATACGAAACGTCAGACCATACAGATGTTGCGGAACCACTGACGCGACCACCCGGCAACCTGCGAGACGATCGGCAAAGCGCGTCGCGAGCAATGCCGCTTCGCTATCCAGACGAGCGATCGGTTTGATCACGCGTTTCGGCTGGCCGGTCGAACCGGAAGTGAACAACTCCACAAAGGCGTCGCTGCGTATTGCCGGAAACGTGATGTCGTGGGTCACGGATGTCATGGCAGAACTGACCACCCGTAGCGTTCCCTGCCACTCCAGCGTTTTATCGCTCAGTACGCCGTCAAACAGCCTGTGCTGCTCGTTTAACAACGAAACGCGACAATGCCCTGGGATCACCGGCGTTTTGCCAGCATGTAGCGTGGCCAGCAGCGCGACGATAAATAAATAGCTGTTCTCGAAGCACAATGCCCAGCGCTCACCTTCCTGCTGCTGCAGGTATGTTATCAACTGGGCCACATCATGGCGCAGATGACCCAGCGTCCAGGTATGCTCTTCCTGCCACGCAACAGGGACGTCGTTCGGGCGTGGGTCACAGAGCCATTGCGCAAGTGTGAGGGGCTGCTTCATTGGGTATCTCGTTTTATCACCAGTTGGCGAACTAACCACTCGCCGGCCATCAATGTTCCCATCAGTAAATAGGAAACCATACCGTTCCAGGTCGTCCACAGGGTCATATCGCCATTCAGTGCGGTAAAGAGCGCAACGCTGCCGTTGATGATGAAAAAGGCGCACCAGATTTGTGTCACACGGCGTGTGTAGCGTACTCCTGCCTCGGGCAGATTTGGGTCGCGCAGCCGCGCCAGGCGTTCAACAATGGGCATCGCGAACCAAAGCGATCCGCCAAAAACCGACAGCATCACGGCGTTTACCACTACCGGATAAAACAGCAGCAACTGATGCGTTTTGAGCAGATAACTGGCAATGCACAACGTGATACCCGCAACCGCCACGACCTGTGTTACAACGCGCAACGGCCCCGCCTGTCGCCGGGTCTGGCGAAAGCGTAAAAAAAGGAGTAGCGCCATCAACGGTAGCAACCAGTGCAGACTGTTATGCGCAAGGCCAAACCAGATCAAAAACGGCCAGGCCAACAACAGTAGGCCTGTTAGCAGTTGTACGACTGGCAGCGAGCGAGTGCCCGACACGGTGAATTACGCTTCTTTGAGAAGGCGTTCTACCGCGTCGACGACATCTTGTACGGTGCGTACTGCTTTAAACTCTTCCGGTTTAATTTTCTTACCGGTTTTCTTTTGCAGATGCACGATCATGTCGACGGCGTCGATGCTGTCGAGTTCCAGATCTTCGTACAGGCGCGCCTCAGGCTTAATGTCCTGCGGGTCGACTTCAAACAGCTTGACCAGCAGTGATGAGACTTCTTCGTAAATGGCTTTTTGTTCGGTCATAACGGACTATCCTCAGGCACGTTGCGCGTGAATGAACGATGCCAGCGTGGCGACGGAGAAGAAGTGCTGGCGCATTTCTTCGCTCTCTGCTGAGAGGACCACGCCATACTCGTTTTTCACCGCCAGCCCCAGCTCCAGGGCGTCGATTGAGTCCAGACCTAATCCATCGCCAAAGAGTGCCGCTTCGGTATCAATATCGTCAGCTGTCAGTTCGTCGAGATTCAATGTCGTTATAATGAGATTTTTGATTTCAAGATAAAGCGCTTGCATCATTAATTCCTGAAAGAGGTAAAGTACCTGGTTGTAATTGAAGCAAAAGATGCCGGTTCAACTGCCTTGCGGCCAGCGCCGGTTCTTGTGAATTTGCGTCGTAAAATTGGTCGATCTTAACCCGTTCGTGTACTGAAACGGTAAACATGGGCTTTATCGATGGGACGTCGTACCATTTGCTTTCTTTATCCAGCATTTGTTCGCTGCAGTTTATGGTTACGATGCGTAAATCGCTGCTGCAGCGTACGGCGATATTCGCCGCACCACGCTGTAACGTCATTTCCTCTCCGGGGCGTGTACGGGTTCCCTCGGGGAAAATTAAAATGGTATCGCCTTGTTCCAGACGTTGCTGGCACGCGGGTAACAGCGCATCAGCCTGACTGTTAATCAGATAATCTGCTGCCCGGACCACGCCGCCAAGAAACGGGTTTTTTAGTAATGCGCTTTTCACCAGACAGTCGGTTTCTGGCATGACCGAGGCCAGTAGCACGTAGTCAATGAGCGTCGGATGATTGGCGACGACCAGGCACCCTTGTTCGTTGCGTAAAATGTCTCGTCCTGCAATCTGGTAATCCAGCACGCCAAGTCGCTTCGCCACCGTTAAAAAGAGGCGAAAACTGGCAGCAATGCTGCGTCTGGCGATACGCCGACGTCGGGCTTTATCCCATACTGCGATGAGCAATACGTTAAACCAGACAGTAGAAAGGAGGAGTCCGCCGAGGCCAAACAGGGCAAAGCAAAAACCGGTCATCACCAGTCGCCATACCCAATTAAGCCGCAGGAAAATCGTGTTCATCCCTGACTCCACTGCCACTGTACGCGCTCGCCTGGCAGGGTAAACGCCGCGGTATCTTGCAAATAATGTTGTAAAAACAACAGGCTTTGTGGCAATGGCGTCTCACCTTGCGCGCAGTGTGGACGGGTTTCGCATTGCCAGCGATCACCGGATTCAATAACCAGCGCGACGGCAAACGGCCATGTCGGCATATCAGGCGGCAACTGCGGATGATAAAACTCGGGCAGAAAACCGTCGAAATCGACCATCAATACGCGCTGATATCCCGCCTGCAACAGCCCGATGACTTCGCATAGCCCCTGCTGGAACGTATCCCTGCCAGCGGAAAGCGAGGAGGAGACAATCGGCTTTTTCGCGGCGATGGTCAGGTTTCCCACGGCAGAATTATGCACAGAGAGGGCGAAATCGGTTGGTGAGAGAGCCTGCTCAGTCGCCAGGGCGTGCAGGATCCTGTAGTTACGCTCCAGTTCACCATGGCGGCTGGTGTACAACACGGCATCGATATCATGACGGCGTAGCATCGCCAGCCCGCAATCAACGGCCAGTTTGCTACCGGAGCTGAGGCGGCGAGCCGTCATCATCGGTAACTCGCTGAGTTTAGCCAATGGCGCGGTGGGATCGATGGCGTGCGAAAACCGTGACCATTCATGCCACTGTTCTGTTTCGCTTAATCCTGGCGCCTTGGCCTGCCAGTCGATAATGTTGAAAGCAAATTTCATCAACGCGTATCCGCGGTAAATCGGTTGTTCCGATTGTTTCTTATTTTTTCTTCTGACATATCAATAAAGTATGCCCAACACCTAAGTTGTCGTGGCGTTCATCTACCTGAAAACCTGCCTGATTCAGATAGTGATAAAACTTCTCTACGCTGTAGAAGCGGCTGTTGCCATTCGCCATACAGGTAAAATAAAGCGAAGACGCATTCAGGCTAAATGAGGCCGCTTCAAATTTTTGGGCATCCCAAAACAGTTCCATAATGCACAGCTTCGCGCCCGGTTTCATCACCCGAGCAATGTTGCTCAGAATGGCGATAATTTGTTCCGGGGAAAAACAGTCCAGAAATTGGCTCATCCACCAGATATCTGCCTCTGCGGGTAAAGGCGAGTCGCTAAGCATATCCACAGCATGGAAATTTATGCGATGGGATAATCCCGTATTTTCGATATTTTCGCGGGCAAGTGCAATTTGTTGCGGCAAATCTAATAGAGTGACTGCAATATTGTCATCATGTTGACAACAACGTAATGCCCATTTCCCGGTATTTCCGCCGACATCGTACAGGGTTGCAGGGGCGCTGGCGAATACATATGGCAATGCGGCATCAAATGCGCCATCTGAATAGTAATGATCGAAAGCGAACCAACTTTCACGCGCAGCCAGGGGTAATTGCGACAGTGCAGGATAGATTGTTGGCCAGTCGCCAAAAATTTTTAATCCCGCGGGCTTCCCTTCTTTCAGCGCATTCTCCAGATAGAACAGTCCCTGATAACAAACATCCTGGGTGAAATCCATATTCACACGCGTCATCGTGTCATGTAAAAGGAAGTGGCCGACTTTAGCGAGGTAATAATATCCTTCTTTGTGGGTAATAATTCGCCCACTTAACCCCATATCCAACAGGATGCTGGCGGCATATTCGTTGATGGTGCTGTTTTCGGTAATTTCGTCGAGCGTGGCGCCGCGTTTACCTTGCTTGTCCAGCCAGGTGAGTACTCCCGCATTTCGCAGACACAACGCGGTTTGAAAAAGCATAGGGGCAAAGGCGATACGTTGTGCTTCAGTAATGGCATCCAGTGCGCTAAGCGAATCCTGTTCGTACATGTGGGGACAACCTGTTAAATGGCAGAGAGTAAGAGTATCGGGCCTTTTCGGCCCGACTTTAGGCGTAATTACAGATTGGCACCGGCTGACAGATTGAGCTGGATGTCTTTATCCAGATTGCGTACCCAGCGGTTGTAGTTTTTATGAATTTTTCCACCAGAAGCCTGCAGGTTAAGGCTGCTGTCGTATTTAATGTCATAGCTGGTGGCGGTATAGGTGATACGGACTTCAGCCACATGATCGCGGGTTTGTTGGCGTGCTTTAATGACACCAGGACCGGCTTCAGACATGACCCATTGGCGTTGAATGCCCGCTTTCAGAATGGCGGTTTTAACCTGATCCTGAGTGTGCCCCGCGCTTACGCTGGTGTGAACTTGATCGATCGGCGCAGTACGTGCACATCCCGCCAGCGCACCGACAACGGCAATGGCCGCAAACCACTTAATATACTGTTTCATTAAAACTCCCTCTCAAAGTACTGTTTATACGTGTTTAATAATAAGCTTCGAAATAATGATCACCCTGCAGCTCCCGTGATTTTGTTTAAGCTAAATCAGCATTTTATTTCACGTGTCCGATAGCAAGGCGATGAGGTTGCCGGATGGTAATATTCGGTGACTTTCTTCAACGGAAATTTTTCAGCGTAATCATCGGCGAGAAGTATAGATTTTTAGATAAAACGTATCAAATAAAATAACCTTTAAATATAGGCAGATAGTTTGAGTTAAATTCTGTGGGGGGATTCATTATTCTTATGTGGTTTGGCAAAGACATCCGTACGTTGACTTATGTATTTTCTTTATTAAAAAATGAAATCCTTTTCACTCTTTATTTAAGATAAATTGCGATATATACCTGTATGGATATCAGTTTAACGGGCATATAAAAAGATAAAAACTACCTCGGTTGGTAGTTTTTCAGGGTAGCCGACTTTTGGGTCTGCCGGGACCCAGCAAAATGGCCAGTTTGCTGCCACCGGTGGTGGTTTCCATCCAGATTTTACACACGCTGGTTAACGGCACAGAGAGCAGCATGCCTACCGGGCCGAGCAGCCATCCCCATACCAACAGAGAGAGGAAGACGATTAGCGTCGATAATCCCAGGCGATGCCCCATCATGCGCGGCTCGAGGATATTGCCAATCACCATATGCACCACCAGAAACAGCGCGCCAACCAGTACGCATTCGTAAATGCCGTTGAACAGCAGCGCCTGAATCATCGGTGGGACGGCGGAAATAACCGAGCCTATATTGGGCACATAATTGAGCAGGAAGGCCAACACGCCCCACATCAGAGCAAACTGAATCCCCATCAGCGCCAGTCCCAGCCAGACGATAGCGCCAGTCCATAGGCTGAGCAACGTTTTCAGTGCCAGATAGTGAGATACGCCCTTGAGCGCCCGATGCAGCCCTGCAATATGGATTTGTGGGTTGTTCAGCGCAAAGCGCAGCTTATAAGGAACATGGCGCACCTCAAACAGCATAAAGACGACCGTCATCACCAGCAGAACGACGCTGGCCATGGCGCCAGAGAGGCTGGTCATCAGTGTGGTGGTGAAGGTCATGAGTTTATCGGAATCGATACGTTGCAGGATGCGCTCTGGCGACATATGCAAATTCAGAAAGGGCACCATCTCTTGCAGATACAGGACTTTGCGCGTCAGCTCCTTATTGTATTTGGGTAGCATAGCCATGAATTCCGTGATCGAAGACGCCAGAACGCCGATCAGTGCCGTGAGGACGAACAGCATGACCACCACTACGAGCGTAATGGCTACCGGGCGACGTACTCCCCGGCGAATAAACCAGGTGACCAGCGGATTCAACACAATGGCAAAAAAGAGAGCCAGCAGCAGTTGCACAATGATATCCGCCGCGGCATGAATACCGGCGAGGATCACCACCAGCGCGGCCAGTTTAAGTAAAATGTGCAAACCTGTTTTGTCAGGCTGAATGGTTGTCATGTCTTCTTCCTGTGTGCATTTTTGCATTAAGTGTAGCGGCTGGCTTGCTGCCGATATTCCTAATCTGGTTACTGATTTCTGGGCTGCAACATGGTAGAAATGAAACACTGTTGTGAATATGTGGTGACCCTCCATGCCCGAACCCGTCGCTGAACCGACGCTGAGCGGTTTACGCCTTAATCTGCGCATTGTCTCCGTGGTGATGTTTAACTTCGCCAGCTATCTGACCATCGGCCTGCCGCTCGCGGTATTGCCGGGCTACGTCCATGATGTGATGGGATTCAGCGCCTTTTGGGCTGGACTGGTCATCAGCCTGCAATATTTCGCTACGCTGCTGAGCCGTCCGCATGCCGGTCGCTATGCCGATCTGCTGGGGCCGAAAAAGATTGTGGTATTCGGACTGTGCGGCTGTTTTTTAAGTGGTCTGGGCTATTTACTGGCTGGCTCAACGAACGACTGGCCGTTGGCCAGTTTGCTGCTGCTATGCCTGGGTCGCGTGATCCTTGGGATCGGGCAAAGCTTTGCCGGGACTGGCTCTACGCTGTGGGGCGTAGGGGTTGTGGGTTCAATGCACATTGGACGGGTGATTTCATGGAACGGTATTGTCACTTATGGCGCGATGGCGATTGGCGCCCCGCTGGGCGTTCTGTTTTATGCCTGGGGGGGCTTACAGGGGCTGGCGCTGACGGTAATGGGCGTGGCGCTGCTGGCAATATTGCTGGCGCTCCCTCGTCCGGCGGTAAAGGCCAGCAAAGGCAAACCGTTGCCGTTTCGCGCGGTGCTCGGACGCGTCTGGTTGTACGGCATGGCGCTGGCGCTGGCCTCCGCTGGATTTGGGGTGATCGCCACGTTTATTACCCTGTTTTATGATGCCAAAGGCTGGGACGGCGCAGCTTTCGCGCTGACGCTTTTTAGCTGCACGTTTGTCGGCACTCGACTGTTGTTCCCAAATGGTATCAACCGGTTAGGCGGGCTGAATGTGGCGATGATTTGCTTTAGCGTCGAGATTGTCGGGCTGCTGCTGGTCGGGATGGCTTCCATGCCGTGGATGGCGAAAATTGGCGTTCTGCTGGCCGGGGCCGGGTTCTCGCTGGTTTTCCCGGCGCTGGGCGTGGTGGCGGTAAAAGCGGTCCCACAGCAAAACCAGGGCGCTGCGCTGGCGACCTACACGGTATTTATGGATTTATCGTTGGGTGTTACCGGGCCGCTGGCTGGGCTGGTAATGACGTGGGCAGGCGTGCCGGTTATCTATCTGGCGGCAGCAGGGCTGGTGGCGGTGGCGTTATTGCTGACCTGGCGGTTAAAAAAACGGCCTCAGGTGGTGTCACCGGAGGCCGCGTCATCGTCTTAACCGTTACTGGATAACCAGCGTGTTAATGATGTTTTCTGCGGTAGTCTGCGCCTTTTGCTGATCGTCAGCAGGCAGCGTGATTTGCAGGGTCAGCAGTTGGTTATCCACTTTGCCCAACACCACAGAAGAGTAAGCGGTCTGGCCTTTAGCCGAGATGATGCTGTCTAACTGCTGCAGCGTGTGGCCTTTCAGCTCAATAGATTTATTGGTGACGACCTGCAGCTGCGGGTCACGGCTACGCTGCTGATCTTCCAGACGTTTTGCCAGCACAGCCAGGTCTTCGTTGGTGTTGTCGCCAACAATCACAATCACCGCTTTCTGGCCGGTTGCGTCAGAATAGACGTGCATATTGTTCGCCTGAGTGCCCAGCTTGCCGCTCTGATCGGTCATATCCGCTGGCAGGGAAAAACTGAGTTTGCCGTCCAGCAGGCTGACCGGTTGTCCGCTGGCGCTACTTTCTGCGGCAGCTTTCTCTGCTGGCGCTTTTGTATCGCTATTATCACAGGCCGCAAGCCCCATAACCAGCAGGCCAATACCGACATATTTAACCAGATTGCGCATTGACTTCTTCCTTTCGATAAACGGCCATAACGGCTCATTCGTCCATCTTATCACAACTCGGAAAATGAACCTTTAACTCGTCTGCAATGCAGCGATTTCGGATTTATCTGCCAGCCTTTTCAGCAACATATTCAGCAGCACGCCGTACATCGGCAGGAAGAAAATAATGCTGATCAGCACCTTGAAACAGTAATCGACCAGCGCGATTTCCATCCAGTGCTCGGCCATAAAGGCATCCGGGCTGCGCCAGAAAGCGATAAAGAAGAAGGCCAACGTATCGCTGATGTTGCCAAACAGCGTGGACGCCGTTGGCGCCAGCCACCAGCGACGGTTCTGACGCAGGCGGTTAAAGACATGCACATCCAGAATTTGTCCCAGCGCGTAAGCCATAAAGCTGGCGGCGGCGATACGGGCGACAAACAGGTTAAAGTGCAGCAGTGCGCCAAATCCCTGGCATGATCCCATATAAAACAGGGATGAAACGACATAGGAGATCAGCAGCGCGGGGATCATCACCGCAAAGATGATGCGTCGTGCCAACGGCGCGCCAAAAATACGCACGGTCAGGTCGGTGGAAAGGAAAATAAACGGAAAGCTAAACGCGCCCCATGTGGTATGGAAACCAAAAATGGAGATTGGAAGCTGCACCAGATAGTTGCTGGAGGTGATCACCAGCAGATGAAATAGCGATAGCCAGAACAACGCTTTTACGCGCTGAGTTTGTGTAAACGGAGTCATATTGTGACCTTTTTGTTGGATGGGGTGAGGGAACCCAATAAAAAACCGTCGCATGATACTGCTTTAAGAGCACATTGCAATGGTTGTTTTTCACGCAATCGTTAACCTGATTGGCTTACGCCACAACAGAGCGTAAAATAACGCCGTTTTTGTATGAATGAGACGACGATGAGCGACCTGTTTACTTCCCCCGACCATACTCTTGATGCCCAGGGACTGCGCTGCCCGGAACCGGTGATGATGGTGCGTAAAACCGTACGTGGCATGCAGGCTGGTGAAACACTGCTGATTGTCGCCGACGATCCGGCAACAACCCGCGATATTCCTGGCTTCTGTACCTTTATGGAGCATGAGCTGGTGGCTAAAGAGACCGACTCGCTGCCGTACCGCTATCTGCTGCGTAAAGGTCAGTAGTTTTGTTTGCCGGATGGCGCTAACGCTTATCCGGCAAACAAAGAACGTGTAACCCGTAGGCCGGATAAGGCAACGCCGTCATCCGGCAAAAACTATCCTTTACGTAACAACCGCAGCGCGTTAGCAGTCACCAGTACCGTCGCCCCCGTATCTGCCAGTACCGCCAGCCACAGTCCGGTTATCCCGAGCAGCGTGGTGACGAGGAAAATCCCCTTCAGACCCAACGCAATCGCAATGTTCTGGCGAATATTGGCGTGGGTGGCCCGCGCCAGTTGAATCATTTGCACCAGACCACGCAGGCGGTTGTGGGTCAGGGCGGCATCGGCGGTTTCCAGCGCGACGTCGGTTCCGCTCCCCATGGCAATACCGATGGTGGCTGCTTTCATCGCCGGAGCGTCGTTGATGCCGTCGCCAACCATCGCCAGCGGCGACTGTTGGTTAAGATGGGAAACGGCCTGCACTTTATCTTCCGGCAATAGCCCCGCTTTGAATTCAAGGCCCAGTTCGCCGGCAATGGCGGCGGCCGCACGTGGGTTATCACCGGTCAGGATCACGCCTTTCACGCCAATCTGATCAAGCTCGGCGATAGCGCTGCGAGCGTCGTCGCGCAGCGTGTCCTGTAAGGCCAGCACGCCGAGAACGGCATCGTTACGCAGCACCAGCACCACCGTTTGGCCCGCGCTTTCCAGCTCGCTTATCTGCCCGGCAAAAGCGTCGGCAGGTTGCTTCCCGGCGGCGCAAATCAGCACGCGCTCGCCGTCGACCCGCGCTTCAATGCCAGATCCGACTAATGCGCGCTGTTCTTTCGCGACAGGTATAGCCAGTTCGCGCGTTTGTGCTTCCCGAACAATCGCCTGCGCCAGCGGGTGTGTCGCGCCTTGCTCTACCGCTGCCGCCAGCGCCAGCAGTTCAGCCTCGCCAATACCGCTCGCCGGGTGAATCGCTGTGACGCGCGGTTTACCCACGGTCAGAGTACCCGTTTTATCAAACGCCACCTGCGTGACTCTTCCCAACTGTTCCAGCGCGGCCCCGCCTTTGATTAGCGCGCCACGACGCGCCGCGGCGGCAAGACCAGAGGTAATGGCTGCGGGGGTTGAAATTACCAGTGCACATGGGCAGCCAATCAGCAGCAGCGTCAGCCCTTTATAAATCCACTCCTGCCAGGATGCGGCAAACAGTAGCGGTGGTACAAGGGTAACCAGCAGCGCAACCGCCATAATGGCTGGGGTGTAAATTCGGCTGAAACGGTCAATAAAACGCTCAATGGGGGCGCGACGTTCATCCGCTTCTTCAATCAACTTCAAAATACGGTCAATGGCGCTGGCGCCCGGTTCGGAGAGCACTTCCAGCGTAACCAGACGATCCACGCTGGTGGCGCCTGCCGGGACTTTCTCGCCGGTGGCGCGTTCAACCGGGATCGATTCGCCGGTCAGGGCGCTTTCATCAAAACTGGCAAAGCCGGAAACCAGTTTGCCGTCGGCAGGTAAACGCCCACCCGCGGCCACTTCGATAACATCGCCAGGGCGGAGGCTATTAATAGCCACCTCTTCGCGCTCGCCGTTACGCAGGCGCGTGGCGGTTTCCGGTTTGAGCGCCATCAGCGCGCTAACCCCTTTACGGGCACGGCTGGCAGCCCATCCTTCCAGACGCTCGCCGATTAAAAACAGCAGCAGTACCATGGCGGCTTCCGCCGTCGCGCCGATAAACAGTGCGCCGATGGCGGCCACGCTCATTAATGTTTCAATGGCAAAGTAGCTGCCGGTTTTCATCAGACGCAGAGCCTGACGGGCAATGGGGTACAGACCGACCAGGGTGGTGGCGATAAACGCTATCTGACCGAAGGGATGATTGAACTGCTCCAGCCCCCAGCTAATCGCCATCATGATAATCAGCGAAATCAGTGGCAGATTTTCTTTAAACCGCGATTCGGGGGCTTCTTCTGGTGCCTGCTCATCACGCAGGGTATAGCCTGCTTTCTGCACCGCATTTTCAACTTGCTGGCGGATATCGGAACCGGCGTCGACCACCAGTTTTTCGGTGGCAAACAGCACCTGAACCTGGTTAACGCCGCTGACCTGGCGGACCGCATTCTCTACTTTTCGGGCGCAGGCCGCGCAGTCCATGCCTGCCACTTTCCAGGAATAGCGAGTCCCGTCAACGGTATCGGATACGGGTGGCGTAGTGGAGCAAGTTCCTTCGCAGCAGCAGTCATCAGCCTTCTTTGGCGCAGGCGCTGGCTTGAAAGAAGAGAATTGTGGGGCTTTTTTGCCATTGGTATCGGGTGTCGACATGGCATCCTCCGATTGATAATCATTTCGTATTAACCGGAGGATACACTCTGGAGTCGACTCCAGAGTCAAGCATTTTAAAGATACAACGAACGAACAATCAGGAAATGTCCGGCGAAGTAGCAGGCGGCGGCAATGGCGTTATCGGCGCGGAAGCGGCGACGGTAATGGCTACCCAGCCAGACAATATTGCCGATGAACAGGAGCGATGCGCCCATAAATGCCGACAGCGCCGGAGCGGTTGGGCGGAAGAACCATAGTTCGCCAGCCATCCAGACCATCATCAGCGTGATGCCAATAAAGGTAC
Organism: Citrobacter sp. wls716; assembly: GCF_005280975.1. Taxonomy (NCBI): domain Bacteria; kingdom Pseudomonadati; phylum Pseudomonadota; class Gammaproteobacteria; order Enterobacterales; family Enterobacteriaceae; genus Citrobacter; species Citrobacter sp. wls716. The sequence continues at coordinate 117,358 of NZ_SZWX01000025.1, read as the reverse complement.
AAATAGCGATGCGCAACTCTTCCAGGCGCGTCCAAATCACAGCAATCAGCAACGCACCTAACACCAGCAGCACCAGCGGTAAAGGCCAGAAGAACGACAGCGTCATTTGGCTGGCGAAGTAAATGGTATACAGCAGGTGTGACAGGAAGAATGCCCCAACTGCGTACAGCAGGCGTTGGCGCGGCAATAGCGTCAGCGCGTCGCCCAGCAGTGAAGCCAGCAAGCCGGCCAGTACCAGGTAACTGATAGCGTTAAACATTGGCGCCTGCCAGGCCAGCAGCGCCAGCAGGAGTAACGTCAGGGGTTTAAAGACCCAGCGTTGCCAGGCAGGCCCACGATAGGAAGCATCCACGAACAACCATGCGGAAAGGCAGACAGCGATAAACGACCAAAGCATCTTAGTTCCTTGAATTCGTTATTTTTTCGTAAGCGGGGTGCTCACGGCTCTACTGTCCAGTGTAGAGGTCGACACTGCCAGATGACAACACCATAACGGGCAATGTATGCTTATTTCCGCATTTTCTGATGGGTTAATAATATGAGCAAGCCACCACTTTTTTTCATTGTTATCATTGTCTTAATCGTTGTCGCCGCGTCGTTTCGCTTTGTTCAGCAGCGACGTGAAAAAGCGGATAATGATGCCGCGCCGCTGGTGCAAAAGCAGGTGGTGGTGACGAATAAGCGGGAAAAGCCGCTAAACGACCGACGCTCCCGTCAACAGGAAGTGAGCCCGGCGGGCACCAGCATGCGCTATGAAGCCAGCTTTAAGCCACAAAACGGCGGCCTGGAGCAGACGTTTCGTCTGGATGCTCAGCAGTACCATGCGCTAACGGTCGGGGATAAAGGCACGCTGAGCTACAAAGGTTCGCGTTTTGTTGATTTTACGCTTGAACGCTAAGGTTTCATTTGGCTGATGCCGGATGGCGGTTTACGCCTTATCCGGCCTACAGATTTTTTCGCCCCGGCTCGCTACGTTCCGCCGGGCGAAAAGATCGCAGTTACTTCTTCAGCTGATCTTTAATCTTCTTCTGCCACACCAGTAACTCAAAGACGCCGAACAGAAAAATACGCACTTTCTCGCCGGTGGTCATCTGTGGGCCATCTTTCGGCATGGTTGATTTCAGTAGCGCCAACTGCATGCCGTGCATCAGCACCATAAACACCAGAGCCACATTCACGAAGATATTGAGCGGACGTGGGAACGGTTGAAAAATATTCAGTAGCAGGAATGCCCAGACACACAGCATCAACAGACGTCCCAGATTAATCAGCATGTTGCTCTCCTTGTGCTTCACGTTGATACAGACGATAAGCAACCTGCCCAGCCACTTTTTCTCGGTATAACGACCAGTTAACCGGAACCGGCGGCAAACCGTTTTCAACTTCGCTTTCCACGTAAATATACGCTTCATTTGCCAGCCAGCCGCGAGTTTCCAGAAGAGTTAATGTTTCTTCCAGTAATCCTTTACGAAACGGCGGATCCACAAACACCACGTTATGCGGCGTACCGGCCTGGGCCAAAAATGTCAGGGTATTGGTGTTGACCACGCGGGCATGGGGTGCTTTCAGCGTGGCGAGATTCTTTTGCAACTGCTGAGATACCGCGCGATCCATCTCCAGCAGCGTGGCATCTGCCGCATAGCGGGAGAGTGCTTCCAGACCCAACGCGCCGCTGCCGGCAAAGCAATCAAGGCAACGGGCATCGACCATCACCGGAGCCAGCCAGTTAAACAGCGTTTCGCGTACGCGGTCGGTGGTCGGACGCAGTCCGGGGCTGTCCGGAACCGGGAGTTTACGGCCTCGCCATTGCCCGCCAATAATGCGGATCTGTCCGCTGCCAGAGTGATTCGGTTTTTTCATTTCTATTATTGCTCAATCCGCCTATAGCATGTCATTCCAGGCGGTGATGTGAGTTAAGTTAAGTGATAGACTATTTCATCATTTTTTTAGCTGCTATGTACATAGCGTTGACGCTGTGCCATGAAGCAACAGCGGGGGAGTGTAGTCGCAAATGGCGAAAGAGAAAAAACGTGGCTTTTTTTCCTGGCTGGGCTTTGGTCAAAAAGAGCAGGCACCGGAAAACGAGACAGAAGTAAAAAACGAAGAACAACAACCGGTTACTGAAGAAGCTACCGTCGTTGATGAGCCGTCACGCGCGCAGGAAACGCATAGCGAGGCGGAAACAGAAGCCTTTGCAGCTGAAGTCGTTGAAGTCACTGAACAGGTTGCGGAAATCGAAAAACTGCAGCCGGAAGAAGAACCTGTCGCCGAACAAGCGCAGCCGGAAATTGAGCCGGTTGTTGAACCCGTTGCTGAAACTGTAGTGGAAACGCCAGCGGCGGTGGTTATCGAACACGAAGAATTACCGCTGCCGGAAGAGGTGAAAGCCGAAGACGTTTCTGCCGAAGAGTGGCAGGCCGAAGCGGAAACCGTAGAAATCGTTGAGGCGGTTGAAGAAGAAGCTGAAAACGAGCCGCAACTGACCGACGAAGAACTGGAAGCACAGGCGCTGGCCGCTGAGGCTGCTGAAGAAGCGGTTATGGTGGAGCCGCCAGAAGAACCTGCTGTAGAAGAATCGGCAGAAGAAGAGGTGGTTCAGGAGCAGGAAAAACCAACCAAAGAAGGTTTCTTTGCGCGCCTGAAGCGTAGCCTGCTGAAAACAAAAGAAAACCTCGGTTCCGGATTTATCAGTCTGTTCCGTGGTAAAAAGATCGACGATGATCTGTTTGAAGAGTTGGAAGAGCAACTGCTGATCGCCGATGTGGGCGTAGAAACAACCCGCAAGATCATTGCAAATCTGACAGAAGGCGCCAGCCGCAAGCAGCTCAAAGATGCAGAAGCGTTGTACGGCCTGCTGAAAGATGAGATGGGTGAGATTCTGGCGAAGGTTGACGAACCACTGAATGTTGAGGGTAAGACGCCATTTGTTATCTTAATGGTTGGCGTTAACGGCGTGGGTAAAACCACCACTATCGGTAAGCTGGCGCGTCAGTTTGAGCAGCAGGGTAAATCGGTGATGCTGGCGGCGGGCGATACTTTCCGTGCGGCGGCGGTAGAACAGCTGCAGGTCTGGGGTCAGCGTAACAATATTCCGGTGATTGCTCAGCACACCGGCGCAGATTCTGCGTCCGTTATCTTTGACGCCATCCAGGCGGCGAAGGCGCGTAACGTAGACGTGCTGATCGCTGATACCGCAGGGCGTTTGCAGAATAAATCGCACCTGATGGAAGAATTGAAAAAAATCGTTCGCGTGATGAAGAAGCTGGACGTTGATGCGCCGCATGAAGTTATGCTGACTATCGACGCCAGCACCGGGCAGAATGCGATAAGCCAGGCCAAACTGTTCCATGAAGCGGTGGGCTTAACCGGTATCACTCTGACCAAGCTGGATGGTACGGCGAAGGGCGGGGTCATTTTCTCGGTTGCCGATCAGTTTGGCATCCCTATCCGCTATATCGGTGTGGGCGAACGTATCGAGGATTTACGTCCGTTTAAAGCGGGCGATTTTATAGAGGCACTTTTTGCCCGAGAGGATTAACAATGATTCGCTTTGAACATGTCAGCAAGGCCTATCTCGGTGGGAGACAAGCGCTGCAGGGAGTCACATTCCATATGCAGCCTGGCGAGATGGCGTTTCTGACCGGCCACTCTGGCGCGGGTAAAAGTACCCTGCTGAAGCTGATCTGTGGAATTGAACGGCCCAGTGCCGGGAAAATCTACTTCAGCGGGCATGACATTAGCCGTTTGAAAAACCGTGAAGTGCCGTTTCTGCGTCGTCAGATTGGCATGATTTTTCAGGATCACCACCTGTTGATGGACAGAACCGTCTTCGACAACGTGGCAATCCCACTGATCATTGCGGGTGCCAGCGGGGACGATATTCGTCGTCGCGTGTCAGCGGCACTGGATAAGGTCGGGCTGTTGGACAAAGCGAAGAACTTCCCGATTCAACTCTCCGGCGGTGAACAGCAGCGTGTGGGCATCGCCCGCGCGGTGGTGAACAAGCCTGCGGTACTGCTGGCGGATGAACCGACGGGGAACCTGGATGACGCGCTGTCAGAAGGGATCCTGCGTCTGTTCGAAGAGTTTAATCGCGTCGGGGTAACGGTATTAATGGCGACGCACGATATTGGGCTGATCTCCCGTCGTTCTTATCGCCAGCTTGTCCTGAGTGACGGACACCTGCATGGAGGCCTGGCGCATGAATAGGCGTGACGCTATCAATCAAATCAAACAGTTCGGTGGACGACTGGATCGCTTTCGTAAATCGGGCGGCGCGCCGGGTGATGGCGGTCGCAACGCGCCAAAACGTGCGAAAGCGTCGCCAAAACCGAACTCGCGTAAAACCAACGTCTTTAACGAGCAGGTACGTTATGCGTTTCAGGGGGCGTTACAGGACCTGAAAAGTAAACCGTTGGCGACATTTCTGACGGTGATGGTTATCGCTATCTCACTGACGTTGCCAAGTGTTTGTTACATGGTCTACAAGAACGTGAACCAGGCGGCAAGCCAGTATTACCCGTCCCCGCAGATCACCGTATATCTGCAAAAAACGCTGGATGATGATGCGGCGGCACGTGTGGTGGGGCAGTTACAGGCCGAACAGGGCGTGGAGAAAGTGAATTACCTCTCCCGTGACGATGCGCTGGGCGAATTCCGTAACTGGTCTGGCTTTGGCGGCGCGCTGGATATGCTGGAAGAGAACCCGCTGCCCGCCGTGGCGGTGGTGATCCCGAAACTGGACTTCCAGGGTACGGAGTCGCTAAACACGCTGCGTGACCGCATCGCACAAATCAACGGTATTGATGAAGTGCGGATGGATGACAGCTGGTTTGCACGACTGGCGGCGTTAACGGGCCTGGTCGGGCGCGTTTCCGCGATGATTGGCGTGCTGATGGTGGCGGCGGTCTTCCTCGTCATCGGTAACAGCGTGCGTCTGAGCATTTTTGCGCGTCGCGATACCATTAACGTACAGAAACTGATTGGTGCGACGGATGGATTTATCCTGCGTCCGTTCCTTTACGGCGGCGCGCTGCTGGGTTTTTCCGGCGCATTTCTTTCACTGATTTTGTCAGAAATTTTGGTGATGCGCCTGTCATCAGCGGTGACTGAAGTGGCACAGGTTTTCGGAACGAAGTTTGATATCAACGGCTTATCATTCGATGAGTGCTTGCTACTCCTGCTGGTATGCTCAATGATTGGCTGGGTGGCAGCCTGGCTTGCCACGGTTCAACATTTACGCCACTTTACCCCCGATTAAAAAATCTCTGGTATAATCTTTCCCTGCACTGAGTAGTTCGCTCTGCAGGGAAAGAGCCCTGTTTTCTCTTCCCGGCGCATTCATCGTGATGTCACATTTTGTGCGTAATTTATACACATTACGACATGGAACTTGTGGATAAAATCACTGTCTGATAAAAGATTGAATGATATTCTCGTTGCTCATAAGCTCTGGCATGGTTGTTGCTATTGGTTTTTACCAACGCCAGATGACAAAGATTGAGAGGATTTGAATGACCAAAGAAATGCAAAATTTAGCTTTAGCCCCTGTTGGTAACCTGGAGTCTTACATCCGGGCTGCGAACGCGTGGCCGATGTTGTCGGCTGACGAGGAGCGGGCGCTGGCTGAAAAGCTGCATTACCAGGGCGATCTGGAAGCAGCTAAAACGCTGATCCTGTCTCACCTGCGCTTTGTTGTTCATGTTGCTCGTAACTACGCGGGCTATGGCCTGCCGCAGGCGGATCTGATTCAGGAAGGTAATATCGGCCTGATGAAAGCCGTGCGCCGTTTCAACCCGGAAGTGGGTGTGCGTCTGGTCTCCTTCGCCGTGCATTGGATCAAAGCCGAGATCCACGAATACGTTCTGCGTAACTGGCGTATCGTGAAAGTCGCGACCACCAAAGCACAGCGTAAGCTGTTCTTTAACCTGCGCAAAACCAAGCAGCGTCTGGGCTGGTTTAACCAGGACGAAGTTGAAATGGTTGCTCGTGAGCTGGGTGTTTCCAGCAAAGACGTGCGCGAAATGGAATCCCGTATGGCGGCGCAAGACATGACGTTTGACATGTCTTCGGACGACGAGTCCGACAGCCAGCCGATGGCCCCGGTGCTGTATCTGCAGGATAAATCTTCTAACTTTGCCGACGGCATTGAAGAAGACAACTGGGAAGATCAGGCTGCGAACAAACTGACCCACGCCATGGAAGGTCTGGACGAGCGTAGCCAGGACATCATTCGTGCCCGCTGGCTGGACGAAGACAACAAGTCGACGTTGCAGGAACTGGCCGATCGCTACGGCGTTTCCGCTGAACGTGTTCGTCAGCTTGAAAAGAACGCGATGAAAAAACTGCGTGCGGCGATCGAAGCGTAAACTTTCTGCCAAACTGAAAATGCTGATAAACCCTGGATGAAAATCCGGGGTTTTTTGTTTTTATCTCTCCTGCTCTCTCCTGACGTTCTATGCTTTTTGTCATCAAGTTGTTATCTGCATGTCAAATTTAGCTATTCCAAAATAATAAAAATCGGGTATGTTTTAGCAGAGTATGCTGCTAAAGCACGGGCAGCTATCCAATAATTGAAATAAAGTGCTGAACAACAACATCACAACACACGTAATAACCACAATAATGGGGATTGTCAGGATGAATATGAAGGGTAAAGCGTTATTGGCAGGATGTATCGCCCTGTCTTTGAGCAATATGGCGTTTGCTAAGGATATTAAAGTTGCTGTCGTCGGCGCGATGTCCGGTCCGGTAGCGCAGTATGGCGATCAGGAATTTACTGGCGCAGAGCAGGCGATTGCAGATATCAATGCCAAAGGCGGCGTGAAAGGCGACAAACTGGTCATGGTGAAATATGACGATGCCTGTGACCCGAAACAAGCGGTAGCGGTTGCTAACAAAGTGGTCAACGACGGGATTAAATACGTTATCGGCCACCTGTGTTCTTCCTCCACTCAGCCTGCGTCAGATATCTATGAAGACGAAGGCATTCTGATGATTACCCCAGCGGCAACGGCGCCAGAGCTGACCGCACGCGGCTATAACCTGGTGTTACGTACCACTGGTCTGGATTCCGATCAGGGCCCAACGGCCGCCAAATATATCGTTGAAAAAGTGAAGCCGAAGCGCATTGCGATCGTTCACGACAAACAACAGTACGGTGAAGGCCTGGCGCGTTCCGTGCAGGACAACCTCAAGAAGGCTAACGCTGACGTGGTGTTCTTTGACGGGATCACCGCCGGTGAGAAAGATTTCTCTACGCTGGTGGCGCGTTTGAAGAAAGAGAATATCGATTTCGTTTACTACGGCGGTTACCATCCGGAAATGGGGCAGATCCTGCGCCAGTCTCGCGCCGCGGGTCTGAAAACTCAGTTTATGGGACCTGAAGGGGTAGCGAACGTGTCGCTGTCTAACATCGCGGGTGAGTCTGCAGAAGGCTTACTGGTAACGAAACCGAAGAACTACGATCAGGTTCCGGCAAACAAACCGATTGTGGATGCGATCAAAGCCAAGAAACAGGATCCGAGCGGTGCATTCGTATGGACCACCTACGCCGCGCTGCAATCCTTGCAGGCCGGTCTGAACCAGTCTGACGACCCGGCTGAAATTGCCAAATACCTGAAAGCAAACTCAGTGGAAACCGTAATGGGGCCTCTGTCATGGGATGCGAAGGGCGACCTGAAAGGCTTCGAATTTGGCGTGTTTGACTGGCATGCCAACGGGACGGCGACAGACGCCAAGTAATTTTCCCGGCGCCTTTTGCGCTGCAGGTGCGTTGGCTGTGTTATTCAACCCCGGTCACTTACTTATGTAAGCTCCCGGGGATTTCATAACTTGCCGCCTTCCTGCAACACAAAATTCTTGGGAAAATGCGAGTAATACAACTGGCTGGGGACTGTTTTTTAGCGCTTCTCCCAGCCATTTTCCTGGGCCGTAAACCCTAACGCCTGCATAAACGCGGCCATCACGCTGCGGTCTTCAACGCCGACGTCGGCCATCCACCATGAACTCACGTCAGGGTTTTCCCGGATCACTTCTTCGATCAAATACTGGCCCACACCGCGACGGCGGGTGATATCGCGTACGCGCAATGAATCTAATGCGCCTTGCGTGCCGCTCAGGGTGACACGTACTGCGCCAAGCAGGCGCTCGTTAAAGCGTGCTGCATAGATCCGGTGCGTTTCATCTACGCTTAATGATGAGGCGGAATATTCCGGCCAGATTTTGCCAAGATCGATGAGATCCTGATCACTGAAGTTTTCTAAACGAACGATGGTCAGCTTCATTAACAGCATGTCCAAATCACAAAAGATGGAATGAGTGTACCGAAATAATTCGTCCGGATGCTTTCTCTTTTTTATGTGAATAACCAGATTAATAATTTTGTAACAACAGTAATGACAGTTTGAAACCGTAGAGATTGAAAAACAGGCAGAATAATACCCTGGAATGCAGCATTTTATTCGGCTCTTTGTACCGTTATTTTATGCTGACAAACGTGCTTTTTTTTGTTTATCTATAGCGAAAAGCAGAATATTATCTTTTCTTAATCGACTGAAAAATAGAGATTTTAGCCTGATTTTGCTTAAATGACTGCGCTAAACCATTAATGAGACTGGTAAAAATAGTGCAGTTCAAAAAAAGCACAGACTGCTTTTTAACCACATAAATACAAAATATTAATTACGTCACGAATGGGGATTCAGGTAATGAAACGGAATGCGAAAACAATCATCGCAGGGGTGATAGCACTGGCAATGTCGCACGCTGTCATGGCGGAGGATATCAAGGTCGCTGTTGTTGGCGCGATGTCAGGTCCGGTCGCGCAGTGGGGCGATATGGAATTTAATGGCGCACGTCAGGCGATTAAAGATATCAATGCCAAAGGTGGGATCAAAGGCGACAAGCTGGTCGCCGTGGAATATGACGATGCCTGCGATCCGAAACAGGCTGTTGCGGTAGCGAACAAAATCGTCAACGACGGCATTCAGTACGTTATTGGACATCTGTGCTCATCTTCCACGCAGCCCGCATCAGATATCTATGAAGATGAAGGCATTCTGATGATTTCTCCGGGCGCCACAAACCCGGAACTGACCCAGCGCGGTTACGCTCACATTATGCGTACAGCGGGCCTGGACTCCTCTCAGGGGCCGACTGCCGCGAAATACATCCTGGAGCAGGTGAAGCCACAGCGTATCGCCATCATTCATGACAAACAGCAGTACGGTGAAGGCCTGGCGCGTTCGGTGCAGGACAGCCTGAAAGCAGGTAAAGCCAACATCGTTTTCTTTGACGGTATCACCGCCGGGGAAAAAGATTTCTCTGCGCTGATCGCTCGCCTGAAAAAAGAAAATATCGACTTTGTTTATTACGGCGGCTACTACCCGGAAATGGGGCAAATGCTGCGCCAGGCACGTTCCGTCGGGCTGAAAACCCAGTTTATGGGACCAGAGGGCGTCGGCAATGCGTCGCTGTCTAACATTGCCGGTGATGCCGCTGAAGGCATGCTGGTGACCATGCCAAAACGCTATGACCAGGATCCGGCGAATAAAGCTATCGTCGATGCGCTCAAAGCTGACAAGAAAGATCCAACTGGACCGTACGTGTGGATCACTTATGCAGCCGTCCAGTCATTGGCGACCGCAATGGATCGTAGCGGTAGCAAAGAGCCGCTGGACCTGGTGAAAGATCTGAAAGCACACGGGGCTGATACCGTGATTGGGCCGCTGAAATGGGACGAAAAAGGCGATTTGAAGGGATTTGAGTTTGGTGTCTTCCAGTGGCACGCGGATGGTTCATCGACCGTCGCGAAGTAATACCTGAAGACGAGTTATCCCACCGCCCGTGTAAAACGGGCGGGTTAAGAAAGGTTACCTTATGTCCGAGCAGTTCCTCTATTTCTTGCAGCAGATGTTTAACGGCGTCACGCTGGGAAGCACCTACGCGCTGATCGCCATCGGCTACACGATGGTGTACGGCATTATCGGCATGATCAACTTCGCCCACGGCGAGGTGTATATGATCGGCAGTTATGTCTCCTTTATGATCATCGCCGCGCTAATGATGATGGGCATTGATTCCAGTTGGCTACTGGTCGCGGCGGGCTTCGTCGGCGCGATTGTGATTGCCAGCGCCTACGGCTGGAGCATTGAACGCGTGGCGTATCGGCCCGTGCGCAGCTCCAAGCGCCTGATTGCGCTAATTTCCGCTATCGGGATGTCCATCTTCCTGCAAAACTACGTCAGCCTGACGGAAGGTTCGCGCGATGTGGCACTGCCCAGCCTGTTTAATGGCCAGTGGACCGTTGGCAGTAGCGAAAACTTCTCTGCTTCCATCACCACCATGCAGCTGGTTATCTGGATTGTAACCTTCCTGGCGATGCTGGCGCTGACGCTGTTTATCCGTTATTCCCGTATGGGGCGCGCCTGCCGTGCCTGCGCGGAAGACCTGAAAATGGCCAGCCTGCTCGGCATCAACACCGATCGCGTGATTGCGCTGACCTTTGTGATTGGCGCGGCAATGGCGGCGGTCGCGGGCGTGCTGCTCGGTCAATTCTATGGCGTAATTAACCCGTACATCGGCTTTATGGCCGGGATGAAGGCCTTTACCGCAGCGGTACTGGGCGGCATCGGCAGCATTCCTGGGGCGATGATCGGCGGCCTGATTCTGGGCGTCGCGGAAGCGCTCTCCTCTGCTTATCTGAGTACTGAATACAAAGACGTGGTGTCGTTCGCGCTGCTGATTCTGGTGCTGCTGGTGATGCCGACCGGTATTCTGGGTCGCCCGGAGGTAGAGAAAGTATGAAACCGATGCATTTTGCAATGGCGCTGCTTTCTGCCGCCATGTTCTTTGTCCTGGCGGGCGTCTTTATGGGCGTTCAGTTAGAGCTTGACGGCACCAAACTGGTGGTGGATTCCGCGGCGGATATTCGCTGGCAGTGGGTGTTTATTGGTACTGGCGTGGTCTTCCTCTTCCAGTTGCTGCGTCCCGTTTTCCAGAAGAGCCTGAAGAGCGTCTCCGGGCCGAAGTTTATTCTGCCGGCGATTGACGGCTCCACCGTTAAACAGAAGCTGTTCCTGGTGGCGCTGCTGGTGATTGCTGTCGCATGGCCATTTATGGTGTCGCGCGGCACGGTGGATATCGCCACGCTGACGATGATTTATATCATCCTTGGCCTCGGTTTAAACGTGGTGGTCGGCCTTTCCGGCTTGCTGGTGCTGGGCTATGGCGGCTTCTATGCCATTGGTGCGTACACCTTTGCGCTGCTGAACCACTATTACGGTCTTGGTTTCTGGACCTGTTTGCCGCTGGCGGGATTGGTATCGGCGGCGGCAGGATTCCTGCTTGGCTTCCCGGTTCTGCGTCTGCGCGGCGACTACCTGGCAATAGTGACCTTAGGCTTTGGCGAAATCGTGCGTATCCTGTTGCTCAATAATACTGAAGTCACCGGTGGCCCGAACGGTATCAGCCAGATCCCGAAACCGACCTTTTTCGGTCTTGAATTCAGCCGTAGCGCCCGTGAGGGCGGCTGGGATACCTTCAGCAACTTCTTTGGCGTGAAATACGATCCCTCTGACCGTGTGATTTTCCTCTACCTGGTGGCGCTGCTGCTAGTGGTCTTCTCGCTGTTTGTCATCAACCGCCTGTTGCGTATGCCGCTGGGCCGTGCATGGGAAGCGTTGCGTGAAGATGAAATCGCCTGCCGTTCACTGGGCTTAAACCCTACGCGCATCAAGCTGACCGCCTTTACCATCAGCGCCGCGTTCGCCGGTTTTGCCGGTACGTTGTTTGCCGCGCGCCAGGGCTTTGTCAGCCCGGAATCCTTCACCTTTGCCGAGTCGGCCTTTGTGCTGGCGATTGTGGTACTGGGCGGAATGGGCTCACAGTTTGCGGTGATCCTGGCGGCCATCCTGCTGGTGGTGTCACGCGAGCTGATGCGTGATTTCAATGAATACAGCATGTTAATGCTGGGTGGTTTAATGGTACTGATGATGATCTGGCGTCCGCAGGGCTTGCTGCCGATGACCCGTCCACAGTTGAAGCTGAAAAACGGGGAAGCAAAAGGAGAGCAGGCATGAGTCAGCCATTATTATCGGTTAGCGGCCTGATGATGCGTTTTGGCGGCCTGCTGGCAGTCAACAATGTGTCTCTGGATTTGCATAAAAAAGAGATAGTCTCCCTGATTGGCCCGAACGGCGCGGGGAAAACCACGGTCTTCAACTGCCTGACCGGGTTCTATAAGCCGACCGGCGGGACGATTAAGCTGCGCGACCAGCACCTGGAAGGACTACCGGGTCAGCAAATCGCGCGTATGGGCGTGGTGCGTACCTTCCAGCACGTACGTCTGTTTCGCGAAATGACGGTGATTGAAAATCTGCTGGTGGCGCAGCATCAGCAACTGAAAGCTGGGGTTTTCTCCGGGCTGCTAAAAACCCCTGCTTTTCGCCGCGCGCAGGATGAAGCGCTGGACCGCGCCGCCACCTGGCTTGATCGTATCGGCCTGCTGCAGCATGCTAACCGACAGGCGAGCAACCTGGCCTATGGCGACCAGCGCCGTCTTGAGATTATCCGTTGCATGGTCACTCAGCCGGAAATTCTGATGCTTGATGAACCTGCTGCGGGTCTTAACCCGAAAGAAACCAAAGAGCTGGATGAGCTGATTGCTGAGCTGCGCGATCATCACGACACCACCATCCTGCTCATTGAGCACGACATGAAGCTGGTGATGGGTATTTCAGACCGTATTTACGTGGTGAACCAGGGTACGCCGCTGGCGAACGGGACACCGGAGCAGATTCGTAACAACCCGGACGTGATCCGCGCCTATTTAGGCGAAGCATAATGGTGGTGAGGCATAAGATGGAAAAAGTCATGTTGTCTTTTGACAACGTCAACGCCCACTACGGCAAGATCCAGGCTCTGCACGATGTCAGCTTGTATATCAACCAGGGTGAAATCGTGACGCTTATCGGTGCCAACGGTGCGGGGAAAACCACGCTGCTCGGAACGCTGTGCGGCGATCCTCGGGCAACAAGTGGGCGTATTGTCTTTGATGGTAAAGATATTACCGACTGGCAGACGGCAAAAATCATGCGTGAAGCGGTGGCGATTGTCCCGGAAGGGCGTCGCGTGTTTTCCCGTATGACGGTGGAAGAGAACCTGGCGATGGGTGGTTTCTTTGCCGAGAAAGGCCAGTTTCAGGAACGTATCAAGTGGGTGTATGACCTGTTTCCTCGCCTGCATGAGCGCCGTATTCAACGTGCGGGAACCATGTCCGGCGGCGAACAGCAGATGCTGGCGATAGGCCGTGCGCTGATGAGCCAGCCGAGGCTGCTACTGCTTGATGAACCGTCGCTGGGTCTGGCGCCGATTATCATCCAGCAGATCTTTAACACCATTGAGCAACTGCGCGAGCAGGGGATGACGATTTTCCTCGTCGAACAAAACGCCAACCAGGCACTGAAACTCGCCGACCGTGGGTACGTGCTGGAAAACGGCCACGTGGTGCTGGAAGATACCGGTGATGCATTGCTGGCTAACGAAGCGGTGCGTAGCGCTTATTTGGGCGGTTAACAGTTATCTAAATAGACAAGGGGCTCATCAGGCCCCTTTTTTATTGCGCTATGTTATTATTGATAATGATTATCAATAATAAAAATGAACATGGAGAAAGGATGACACGTTCAGGTGCCTGTATGGCTATTGGAAGTCTACTATTGGCCGGCTCATTCAGTGCGCAGGCAGTGAAAGAGCAAACTTTCGATCCGCGCGATCCTGCAATCTGGCAAGAAAAGCCGGTCAACCCGTCAGCACAATCCAACTCACCCTGCGAGGTATTCAGCAGTTCTGTGTGTCCGGGCTGGGAAGACGAAAAATCGGATATCCAGCGTGACCGTGAGCGGCGGGAACAGCAGCGTTTACAGAACGAATATGAACGCCGCTGGCGAAGAGAGTAAGACTGGAAACGCAATCATTCATACCTGCAAGGATTGCGAGTTCTGTCCCAGCATTTGTGCACTATATTCTGTATAATCAATAGCTTGATTTATATTTTATATCAATGGTAATTGCATGAATGATTCACCGCATCAAACTAATGTGCAGCCCATGCCCGCAATTGATGGCGTCACGGTTTCCTTTAATGGGCTGAACTATCTGCGTCCAGAACCCCTGCTGGATTTTGTCAGTATTAGTCCATCACCATTGCTCGCCGTAACGCCTGTAGCGCTGCTGTATTCCTCTGTGGGCGTGCTTCAGCAAGTCGATTTGCGCAAGCTGCCGGTGGAAGTCTGTGGGCGCGTGGTTTATCCCATCTCTTCGCTGAAGCTTCCTGCATTACGGGGAAAACTCATCATCAACGCCCAGTCACGGCGACTCAAGTTTCTGGAAAGCCTGGTGGCGATATCTCCGGAAGATAACATTCATGGTATGCAGATCCTGGGTCTGGCGCTGGAATTCACGTTTGCACAGCCTGCCTGATCTTACCAGGGTGACAAAACCTTCTTTATTCACCGGGTAAAGCATACCGCTACCCGGCTTTGTTGTGCACCACCCCGCATTTTCCTGTCACTACGCTTTCACCGCCTTGCCATCTGTTTGTCGCCTTACTATCTTTTTTTTGTAATAAAAAAGTTATTTTTCTGTCATTCGAGCATGTCATGTTACCCCCGCGAGCATAAAACGCGTGATATCGCGCATCCGGCACAACAAGAGAGATAACCGATGATATCGTTACGACATACAGCTTTAGGACTGGCACTTAGCCTGGCGTTTGCAGGTCAGGCACTGGCGGTCACCACCATCCCATTCTGGCACTCAATGGAAGGCGAACTGGGTAAAGAAGTTGACTCACTGGCGCAACGTTTTAATGCCGCCAATCCCGACTACAAAATTGTTCCGCAGTACAAAGGCAACTACGAGCAGAGCCTGAGCGCAGGTATTGCCGCTTTCCGTACCGGAAACGCGCCTGCGCTGCTGCAGGTTTATGAAGTGGGTACGGCAACAATGATGGCTTCGAAAGCCATTAAACCGGTCTATGAAGTATTCAAAGAGGCTGGCATTAACTTCGATGAATCTCAGTTCGTCCCGACGGTTTCCGGGTATTACACCGACTCTAAAAGTGGACATCTGCTCTCCCAGCCGTTTAACAGCTCCACGCCGGTGCTGTACTACAACAAAGATGCCTTCAAAAAAGCCGGTTTAGACCCTGAGCAGCCGCCGAAAACCTGGCAGGACCTGGCGGAATACACCGCGAAACTGAAAGCGGCAGGCATGAAGTGCGGCTACGCCAGCGGCTGGCAGGGATGGATTCAGATTGAAAACTTCAGTGCCTGGAACGGTCTGCCGGTAGCAACCAAAAACAATGGCTTTGACGGTACTGACGCGGTGCTGGAGTTCAATAAACCGGAACAGGTGAAGCATATCGCTCTGCTGGAAGAGCTGAACAAAAAAGGCGATTTCAGCTACTTCGGGCGTAAAGATGAGTCGACCGAGAAGTTCTACAACGGGGATTGCGCCATTACCACCGCGTCTTCCGGTTCTCTGGCTGACATCCGCCATTACGCGAAATTCAACTATGGCGTCGGGATGATGCCGTACGATGCCGATGTGAAGGGCGCGCCGCAGAACGCCATTATCGGTGGAGCCAGCCTGTGGGTGATGCAGGGTAAAGACAAACCCACCTACGAAGGCGTGGCGAAGTTCCTCAACTTCCTGGCGAAGCCTGAAATTGCTGCCGAATGGCACCAGAAGACTGGCTATCTGCCGATCACCACCGCGGCCTACGATTTGACCCGTGAGCAGGGCTTCTATGAGAAGAATCCGGGGGCTGATATCGCTACGCGTCAAATGCTCAACAAGCCGCCGTTGCCGTACACCAAAGGGCTGCGTCTGGGCAATATGCCGCAGATCCGTACCATTGTGGATGAAGAGCTGGAAAGCGTCTGGACCGGGAAGAAAACCCCGCAGCAGGCGCTGGATGCCGCCGTTGAGCGTGGTAATCAGTTACTGCGTCGCTTTGAGCAATCGACCAAATCGTAATGTGAAATGCCGGGTGGCGGCTGCGCCTTACCCGGCCTACAAATGCGCGTAGGCCGGATAAGCGTAGCGCCATCCGGCGCTGTTCAGGAATCAAACCTCCATGTCTTCATCCCGTCCGGTGTTCCGTTCGCGCTGGCTTCCCTATTTACTGGTGGCTCCGCAGCTGGTTATCACCGTTATTTTCTTTATCTGGCCTGCCGGTGAAGCGCTGTGGTACTCGCTACAATCCGTTGATCCGTTTGGTCTTTCCAGCCAGTTTGTCGGACTGGAAAACTTTGTTGCGCTGTTTCATGACCCGTACTACCTCGACTCATTCTGGACCACCATTAAGTTCAGTACGTTAGTCACGGTAAGCGGTCTGCTGGTGTCGTTATTTTTTGCGGCGTTGGTGAATTACGTGGTGCGCGGCAGCCGTTTTTACCAAACGCTGATGCTGTTGCCTTACGCCGTTGCGCCCGCCGTTGCCGCCGTATTGTGGATCTTCCTGTTTAACCCCGGGCGCGGGTTGATTACCCATTTTCTCGGTGAGTTTGGCTATGACTGGAACCATGCGCAAAACAGCGGTCAGGCAATGTTCCTGGTGGTGTTCGCGTCGGTCTGGAAGCAGATTAGTTACAACTTCCTGTTCTTCTTTGCCGCATTGCAGTCTATTCCTCGCTCGCTGATCGAAGCCGCCGCGATTGACGGTGCGGGGCCGGTTCGCCGCTTCTTTAAGCTGGCGCTGCCGCTCATTGCCCCGGTGAGCTTCTTCCTGCTGGTGGTGAATCTGGTGTATGCCTTCTTTGACACCTTCCCGGTGATTGATGCTGCCACTGCAGGCGGGCCGGTACAGGCGACCACGACGCTGATTTATAAGATCTATCGCGAAGGTTTTGTCGGGCTGGATCTGGCTTCTTCCGCTGCACAATCTGTGGTGCTGATGTTCCTGGTCATTATTTTGACGGTGGTGCAGTTCCGCTATGTGGAAAGTAAGGTGCGTTACCAATGATTGAGAACCGTCGTGGGCTGACAATATTCAGCCATGCCATGTTGATTATGGGGATCATGGTGATCCTGTTTCCGCTGTACGTCGCGTTTGTCGCGGCGACGCTGGACAATAAAGCGGTGTTTGAGACGCCGATGACGCTGGTTCCCGGTACACAGCTGCTGGAAAACATGAAATACATCTGGGTCAACGGCGTGGGCGTCAACAGCGCACCGTTCTGGCTGATGATGCTCAACAGTTTCATCATGGCGTTCAGCATTACGGTAGGGAAAATTACCGTTTCTATGCTCTCCGCATTCGCCATCGTCTGGTTCCGCTTTCCGTTGCGCAACCTGTTCTTCTGGATGATTTTTATCACCCTGATGCTACCGGTTGAGGTGCGTATTTTCCCGACGGTAGAAGTGATCGCCAACCTGAAGATGCTCGACAGCTATGCGGGTCTGACGCTGCCGTTGATGGCATCTGCGACAGCGACTTTCCTGTTCCGTCAGTTCTTTATGACCCTACCGGATGAACTGGTTGAGGCGGCGCGTATTGACGGCGCGTCACCGATGCGTTTTTTCCGCGATATCGTACTACCGTTGTCAAAAACCAATCTGGCGGCGCTGTTCGTGATCACCTTTATCTACGGCTGGAACCAGTATCTGTGGCCGTTGTTAATTATTACCGACGTCAATTTGGGCACTGCGGTGGCGGGTATCAAAGGCATGATTGCCACCGGTGAAGGCACCACGCAGTGGAACCAGGTAATGGCAGCCATGCTGCTGACGCTCATCCCTCCGGTAATCATCGTGTTAGCCATGCAGCGCGCGTTTGTGCGTGGTTTAGTGGACAGTGAGAAATAAAAATGGCTGGTTTAAAACTACAGGCAGTAACCAAAAGCTGGGACGGCAAAACCCAGGTGATTAAACCGCTGACGCTGGACGTCGCGGACGGGGAATTTATTGTGATGGTTGGCCCATCCGGCTGCGGAAAGTCTACGCTGTTGCGGATGGTGGCCGGGCTTGAACGGGTAAGCGGCGGCGATATCTGGATTGATAATAAACGCGTCACCGAGATGGAGCCGAAGGATCGCGGCATTGCGATGGTCTTTCAAAACTATGCTCTCTACCCGCATATGAGCGTGGAAGAAAACATGGCCTGGGGGCTGAAAATCCGCGGGATGGGCAAGGAGCATATTGCTGAGCGGGTGAAAGAGGCGGCGCGTATTCTCGAGCTGGGTGAGCTGCTCAAACGTCGTCCGCGCGAACTTTCCGGCGGCCAGCGCCAGCGCGTAGCGATGGGACGAGCGATTGTGCGTGACCCGGCGGTATTCCTGTTCGATGAGCCGCTTTCTAACCTTGACGCCAAGCTGCGCGTACAGATGCGTCTGGAGTTACAACATCTGCATCGCCGACTGAAAACCACCTCGCTGTACGTGACGCACGATCAGGTTGAAGCGATGACCCTCGCCCAGCGGGTTATGGTGATGAACAAAGGCATTGCCGAGCAGGTAGGGACGCCGGTTGAGGTGTATGAAAAGCCTGCCAGTCGCTTTGTGGCAAGCTTTATCGGCAGCCCGGCGATGAATCTGCTCGATGGGCGCATCAGCTCTACGGGTACCCATTTTGAGCTGGAGGGCGGCATGACGTTGCCCATTGGCAGAAGCGCCAGGGAGTGTATTGGGCGTAACATGACGCTGGGTATCCGCCCGGAGCATATTGCGCTAAGCTCGCAGGCCGAAGGTGGCGTGCCGCTGGTCGTCGACACGCTGGAAATGCTGGGTGCAGATAACCTGGCACACGGACGCTGGGGCGAGCAAAAGCTGGTGGTGCGACTGGCGCATCAGCATCGCCCGACGGCAGGCAGCACGCTGTGGCTGCATCTGCCGGAAAATCATCTGCATCTTTTTGATGGCGAAACAGGACAACGCGTATGAATAACTGGCCTTACCCCCATATTGTCGCCCATCGCGGCGGCGGTAAGTTAGCCCCGGAAAACACCCTGGCGGCAATCGACATGGGGGCGCAATATGGGCATACCATGATCGAGTTTGACGCTAAATTGTCGAAAGACGGTGAGATCTTCTTACTGCATGACGACAACCTGGAACGCACCAGCAACGGCTGGGGCGTGGCTGGCGAGCTGAACTGGCAGGATTTATTGCGCGTGGATGCCGGCGGCTGGTTTAGCGGTGAGTTTAAAGGCGAACCGTTGCCGCTGCTCTCGCAAGTTGCTGAGCGCTGTCGCCAGCACGGCATGATGGCAAATATTGAGATCAAACCCACCACCGGGACGGGGGCGCTCACCGGGAAGGTCGTGGCGCTGGCCGCGCGGGAACTGTGGGCGGGAATGACGCCACCACTGTTGTCATCCTTTGAAATTGATGCGCTAGAAGCGGCGCAGCAGGCGGTGCCTGAACTGCCGAGAGGTTTGCTGCTGGATGAATGGCGCGAAGACTGGCGCGAGCTGACCACGCGGCTTGGCTGCGTCTCTATTCATCTTAATCATAAGCTGCTGGATGAGGCGCGCGTGGATGCGCTGCGCGATGCGGGGCTACGTATTCTGGTGTATACCGTCAACCGACCCCAGCGCGCGGCGGAACTGCTGCGCTGGGGTGTGGACTGCATCTGTACCGATGCCATTGATACGATTGGCCCGGATTTCCAGCCCTGTTAAGGCCCAATCGTTTTTAACGGAACGTTAGGCTGCGGCGTGCTGGAGGGCTTCAGCATGTCGCCGTTCTTTTTCTCCGACAGCATATGTTGCTTATTGAGCGAGCTGTCCGGATTACGGGTTCCACTCAACATCCCACCGTTACTGTTAGGCAGCATTTGCTGCTGTCCAGGATTCAACTCGCCCGGCTGAGACTGCAGCACGCGCTGGGTGTTCGTGTTGATTTGGTTTTCCATATGCTGTTGCTGCATGCGCGTCTGCGTTTGCAACTGCTGGTTGAGCATCCCTTTCTGCTGAATCTGCTGTGATTGCATTTGGGTTTGCATACGCTGCTGACTCGGGATCTGATAACCGGGTTGATTCGGGTTATTCATGGTGTTGATGGGCTGTGCAAAGCCAGCAAACGGCAAGAGCATGGCTAAAAGTAAGAGTCGTTTCATCGCTTTTCTCCTCTCGGGGATCGTTTAAGTTTACTCCTTTCTCGCCGTTACGATGATTATTTCAGAGTTATGCACCAGGCTTAGTGGGGGCCGACCCCTGTACATCTGGAGAATAACGATGATAAAACCGACGTTTTTACGCCGGGTAGCCATTGCTGCTCTGCTCTCAGGAAGTTGTTTTAGCGTGGCTGCCGCGCCGGCTGAGCCACCGCCGGTATCCTACGGTGTCGAGGAAGATGTGTTCCATCCCGTTCGCGCGCAACAGGGGATGGTGGCTTCCGTAGATGCTTTAGCCACCCAGGTTGGGGTGGATATTCTGAAACAGGGCGGGAATGCCGTTGATGCCGCTGTTGCCGTGGGCTACGCGCTGGCGGTGACGCATCCGCAGGCGGGTAATCTGGGCGGTGGTGGGTTTATGCTGCTGCGTACCAAAGACGGTAACACCACGGCGATCGATTTTCGTGAAATGGCCCCTGCTGGCGCGACCCGCGACATGTTCCTCGATGAGCAGGGCAACGCCGATGCGAAAAAGTCGCTGACATCGCATCTGGCATCCGGTACGCCGGGTACCGTGGCGGGTTTCTCGCTGGCGCTGGAAAAATACGGCACGATGCCGCTGAACAAAGTCGTGCGCCCGGCAATGAAGCTGGCGGAAGAAGGCTTTGTGGTTAACGACGCGCTGGCCGACGATCTGAAAACCTATGGCAGCGAAGTGCTCCCTAATCACGAGAACAGTAAAGCCATTTTCTGGAAAGACGGCGAGCCGCTGAAAAAGGGCGACAAGCTGGTGCAAACGAACCTGGCGAAAAGCCTCGAGATGATTGCCGAAAATGGTCCGGATGCGTTTTATAAAGGGGCGATTGCCGATCAGATTGCGGAGGAAATGCAGAAAAACGGCGGGCTGATGACGAAAGAGGAC
Source organism: Citrobacter sp. wls716 (assembly GCF_005280975.1). Lineage (NCBI taxonomy): Bacteria > Pseudomonadati > Pseudomonadota > Gammaproteobacteria > Enterobacterales > Enterobacteriaceae > Citrobacter > Citrobacter sp. wls716. The sequence goes on along the minus strand of NZ_SZWX01000025.1, from coordinate 96,318 downwards.
TTAGCCGCCTATAAAGCCGTTGAGCGTACGCCGATTAGCGGTGACTATCGCGGATATCAGGTCTTCTCCATGCCGCCGCCGTCCTCTGGCGGTATTCACATCGTGCAGATCCTCAATATTCTTGAAAACTTCGATATGAAGAAGTACGGGTTTGGCAGCGCCGATACCATGCAGGTAATGGCTGAAGCGGAGAAATATGCCTACGCCGACCGCTCGGAGTATCTGGGCGACCCGGATTTTGTGAAAGTGCCGTGGCAGGCGCTGACCAACAAAGCCTATGCCAAATCACTTGCCGATCAGATTGATATCAACAAGGCGAAGCCTTCCAGCCAGATCAAGCCCGGCAAGCTCGCGCCGTATGAAAGCAATCAGACCACCCATTTCTCGGTGGTGGATAAAGACGGCAATGCCGTGGCGGTAACGTATACCCTGAATACCACCTTCGGAACCGGCATCGTGGCGGGTAACACCGGCATTCTGCTTAATAACGAAATGGACGATTTCTCCGCCAAGCCGGGCGTGCCGAACGTTTACGGGCTGGTGGGCGGCGATGCCAACGCGGTTGGGCCGAAGAAGCGTCCACTGTCATCAATGTCGCCGACTATCGTGGTAAAAGACGGGAAAACCTGGCTGGTTACCGGCAGCCCTGGCGGGAGCCGAATCATCACTACTGTGCTGCAAATGGTGGTTAACAGCATTGATTTTGGAATGAACGTCGCCGAAGCGACCAACGCGCCGCGTTTCCACCATCAGTGGTTGCCCGATGAACTGCGCGTTGAGAAAGGGTTTAGCCCGGACACCATTAAGCTGCTGGAGCAGAAAGGGCAGAAAGTTGCGCTGAAGGAAGCGATGGGCAGCACGCAGAGCATTATGGTAGGACCGGATGGCGCACTGTATGGCGCGTCCGACCCACGTTCCGTGGATGATTTAACGGCGGGGTACTGATGGTATTGCCGGGTCTGCCGTTGATGCAGGCCCGGCGAGTGCTTCCTGACGGTTTCTTACCCGTTATTTCACGCGCGCCATAAAGTACGCATCCACGTACTCGCCGTTGCGCAGGCCGTATTTCTTACCGGTGCCTTCGATCTCAAAGCCATGCTTTTTATAGACCGCAACAGCAGGTTCGTTATCCACAAACACTGTTAACTCGATACGGTCGACGCGCAGCCAGTTGTCGCACATGTCGATCATCGTACGGAGAAGCGCGCTGGCAACGCCGCGATTCTGCCAGCGGGCATCAACGCAGATACCAAAATCGGCGACATGGCTGCGGCGCGGGCGCTGCGCGACCTCAATACAGAGGTGCCCCACGACGATATCGTCAATGCACGCGACCAGTTGTTTGATTCCGACCCGTTCGGTTAGTCGTTCTTGCCACATCTCCATGGAAGGATGAGGAACCTGTAGCGTGTTGTGATACACCTCCGGCTGGGCATGGATCTGACGAATTGCGTCGTAATCTTTCTGTTCAGCGTGGCGTATCACTATCTCACTCATTCCTTATCTCCTTCAGGGTTAATTGAGTCTTTACCCTCGCTGAGAAAGAAAATTCCGTCAACTGCATTTTTTTGCAAAAAGAAGTAGACAAGTGCGAATGAGAATGATTATTATTGCTCTGCGTTCAGGGGAACCCCTACGGAGAACCTGAAAGCACGACATTGCTCACATTGCTTCCAGTATTACTTTAGCCAGCTTTTGCTGGCTTTTTTTTTGGGGTTTTGTTTCAGCCTGGCTTACTTGTCATTTTGTCCCCGGGATGATGCCGGATGGCGCTTGCGCTTATCCGGCCTACGGCTGAGACCTGGGTTTTGTAGGCCGGATAAGGCAACGCCGCATCCGGCAAAGATCCAACATTCAGTCTCCAGCCGCTTTGCGCTATGGTGTAGATAATCATCTTCAAAAGGACTGTCTCATGACCTTACACTGCGCATTTATTGGTTTTGGTAAAAGTACCACTCGCTACCATTTGCCGTACGTCCTCAACCGCAAAAATAGCTGGCATGTCGCGCACATTTTCCGCCGTAACGCCAGGCCGGAAGAGCAGGCGCCGCAGTATTCGCATGTTCACTTCACCAGCGACCTCGACGAGATCTTAAACGATCCGCAGGTGAAGTTAGTGATCGTCTGTACCCATGCTGACAGCCATTTTGACTACGCCAAACGTGCGCTGGAGGCGGGTAAAAACGTGCTGGTTGAGAAACCGTTCACGCCGACGCTGGCAGAAGCAAAAGTATTGTTCGAACTGGCGCAAAGCAAAGGGCTGATCGTTACGCCGTATCAGAATCGTCGTTTTGACTCCTGCTTCCTTACCGCCAAAAAGGCGATTGAGAGCGGCAAACTCGGCAAGATTGTTGAGGTTGAAAGCCATTTTGATTATTACCGTCCCGAGGCGGAAACTAAGCCGGGATTGCCACAGGACGGCGCGTTTTATGGCCTGGGCGTACACACCATGGATCAGATTATTTCGCTGTTCGGACGCCCCGATCATGTGGCTTATGACATCCGCAGCCTGCGTAATAAAGCGAACCCGGACGATACCTTTGAAGCGCAACTGTTTTACGGCGACCTGAAAGCCATTGTTAAAACCAGTCATCTGGTGAAAATCGACTATCCGAAGTTTATCGTCCATGGCACCAAAGGCTCGTTTGTGAAGTACGGCATCGACCAGCAGGAAACCAGCCTGAAGGCCAATATCATGCCGGGTGAGCCCGGTTTCGCTGCTGACGATTCCACCGGGGTATTGGAGTACGTCAACGATGACGGCCTGACGGTGAGAGAAGAGATGAAACCGGAAGTCGGGGACTATGGTCGCGTCTATGATGCGCTATACCAGACGCTGAACGCCGGTACGCCTAATTACGTCAAGGAATCTGAAGTTCTAACCAACCTGGAGATCCTCGAACGCGCCTTCGAACAAGCAACGCCTGCCACGATAACCCTCGCCAAATAGCGTTAATCGACTCCTCTGGGCTTGTTCATATTTTTTGAACAGAGGAGTCAATTTTCACCCTCTATGATCCCAGGCAGATTGAGTCCACACTTACTCCATCGAAAACATCTGGGGGTGAACACAATGATCTATTTACGCAAAGCTAACGACCGCGGTCATGCGAATCATGGCTGGCTCGATTCCTGGCATACCTTCTCTTTTGCCAACTACTATGACCCGAACTTTATGGGGTTCTCGGCACTGCGTGTGATTAACGATGACGTGATTGACGCAGGTCAGGGCTTTGGCACTCACCCCCATAAAGACATGGAAATCCTGACCTACGTGCTGGAAGGCGCGGTAGAACATCAGGACAGCATGGGCAACAAAGAGCAGGTTCCTGCCGGTGAGTTCCAGATTATGAGCGCCGGGACGGGGATCCGTCACTCGGAGTACAACCCGAGTAATACTGAGAAGCTGCATCTGTATCAGATCTGGATCATGCCGCAGGAAAACGGTATTACGCCGCGCTATGAACAGCGCCGTTTCGATGCCGCTCAGGGTAAACAACTGGTGCTGTCGCCTGATGCCCGCGATGGCTCGCTGAAAGTGTACCAGGATATGGAGCTGTACCGCTGGGCGTTACTCAAAGATGAGCAGTCGGTACATCAGATTGCCGCTGAACGTCGCGTCTGGATCCAGGTCGTTAAAGGCAACGTCACCATTAACGGAACCAAAGCGACCACCAGTGATGGTCTGGCAATCTGGGATGAACAGGCAATTTCTATTCATGCCGACAGCGACAGCGAAGTGTTGTTGTTTGACCTGCCGCCTGTATAAAAATACACGGCATCCTTCAAGCCGCATCTGTGTTGGCTTTATTACTCGGCCCATCCATAGGCCTCGCCCCTTCGGGGCCGCTGCAAGCAGCGTTCAAATCTGCTCCCGGCAGATTTGTCGCTCACCCCGGTCGCGTACTTAATGTACGCTCCCGGGGATTCACTACGTCGCCGCCTTGATGCAACTCGAATGATTTTGTGTATTTCTCACAATAAAAACTCCTTTTTTTCTCTGCAAAGGTTCATGCACGTCCGTGGTAAACTGGGGGAATCTATCCCTTTTTAACGCTTCAGGACGATGAAAAAGAAAAGACCCGTACTTCAGGATGTAGCCGACCGCGTGGGCGTGACCAAAATGACGGTCAGTCGCTTTTTGCGTAACCCGGAGCAGGTCTCCGTGGCGCTGCGGGGCAAAATTGCCGCTGCACTTGATGAGCTGGGTTATATTCCCAATCGCGCTCCTGATATCCTTTCTAACGCTACCAGCCGCGCTATCGGCGTGTTGTTACCGTCTCTCACAAACCAGGTTTTTGCTGAAGTGTTACGCGGCATTGAGGCCGTTACCGACGCCCATGGGTATCAAACCATGCTGGCGCACTACGGCTATAAACCCGAGATGGAACAGGAGCGTCTGGAATCGATGCTGTCGTGGAATATCGATGGCCTGATCCTCACCGAACGTAGCCATACGCCTCGTACGCTGAAAATGATTGAGGTCGCCGGTATCCCGGTGGTTGAGCTGATGGACAGCCAGTCCCCGTGTCTGGATATCGCCGTCGGTTTCGACAACTTCGAAGCCGCGCGTCAAATGACCGCCGCTATCATCGCCCGCGGGCACCGTCATGTAGCCTATCTTGGCGCACGTCTTGATGAACGTACTATCATCAAACAGAGAGGCTACGAGCAGGCAATGCGCGATGCCAACCTGGTGCCGTACAGCGTGATGGTGGAACAGTCTTCTTCCTACTCCTCCGGTATTGAACTCATCCGTCAGGCGCGGCGCGAATATCCGCAGCTCGACGGCATTTTCTGTACCAACGATGACCTGGCGGTAGGGGCGGCCTTCGAATGCCAGCGTTTAGGGCTGAAAATCCCGGATGACATGGCGATTGCCGGATTCCACGGTCACGACATCGGGCAGGTGATGGAGCCGCGTCTGGCGAGCGTGCTCACGCCGCGTGAACGGATGGGCAGCATTGGTGCTGAACGTCTGCTGGCGCGCATCCGTGGTGAAGCAGTCACACCTAAAATGTTAGATTTAGGTTTCACCTTGTCACCGGGCGGATCTATTTAAGCCAACAAGTTTGAAGTAGCTCACACTTATACACTTCGAGCACGAATGGATATTGCTTCTCTATTTATCCGGCTGGACAATGTTACCGATAACAGTTACCCGTAACAATTTCCAGATTCTTGTACCAGTGGGGGCAACGCTTTGAGCACGACTAATCATGATCACCACGTTTACGTTCTGATGGGCGTATCGGGCAGCGGTAAATCTGCTGTCGCCAGCGAAGTGGCGCATCAACTGCAAGCCGCGTTTCTTGATGGCGATTTTCTCCATCCGCGCAGCAACATCATGAAAATGGCTTCCGGTGAGCCACTCAACGATGACGACCGTAAACCGTGGTTACAGGCGCTGAATGACGCCGCTTTTGCGATGCAGCGTACCAACAAGGTTTCGCTGATCGTCTGTTCCGCTCTGAAAAAAGTCTATCGCGACCAGCTGCGCGACGGTAACCCGAACCTCTCTTTCATCTATCTGAAAGGGGATTTTGACGTTATCGAAAGCCGCCTGAAAGCGCGTAAAGGCCACTTCTTCAAAACGCAGATGCTGGTGACCCAGTTTGAAGCGCTGGAAGAACCAGGTGCGAATGAAAGCGATGTACTGGTGGTCGATATCGATCAACCACTGGACGGTGTGGTCGCCAGCACCATTGAGGTTATTAACCAGGGCAGTAAGTAGTGAGTACATTAACGCTTGTTTTAACAGCAGTAGGGTCCGTTTTATTACTGCTGTTTTTAGTGATGAAGGCGCGTATGCACGCCTTCCTTGCTTTGATGGTGGTGTCTATTGGTGCAGGTCTCTTTTCCGGTATGCCGCTCGATAAAATCGCCGCGACTATGGAAAAAGGGATGGGAGGCACGCTCGGTTTCCTGGCGATTGTGGTGGCGCTGGGGGCGATGTTTGGCAAGATTTTGCATGAAACGGGTGCGGTCGATCAGATCGCCGTGAAAATGCTGAAATCCTTCGGCCACAGCCGCGCACATTACGCGATTGGCCTGGCCGGGCTTATCTGTGCGCTACCGCTGTTCTTTGAGGTGGCGATTGTGCTGCTGATCAGCGTGGCGTTCTCGATGGCGCGTCACACCGGTACCAACCTGGTTAAACTCGTCATTCCGCTGTTTGCCGGCGTAGCGGCTGCTGCGGCGTTTTTACTGCCGGGGCCAGCGCCGATGTTGCTGGCTTCGCAGATGCACGCTGACTTTGGCTGGATGATCCTGATTGGCCTGTGTGCCGCGATTCCGGGCATGATTATCGCCGGACCGCTGTGGGGTAATTTCATCAGCCGTTACGTTGAGCTGAACATTCCTGATGATATTACCGAGCCGCACCTGGGTGAAGGTAAAATGCCGTCCTTCGGCTTTAGCTTGTCGCTGATCCTGCTGCCGCTGGTATTGGTTGGTCTGAAAACCATCGCCGCGCGCTTTGTACCGGTTGGTTCTTCAACTTACGAATGGTTTGAGTTTATCGGTCACCCGTTTACCGCGATTCTGGTTGCATGTCTGGTGGCGATTTACGGTCTGGCGATTCGCCAGGGTATGCCAAAAGACAAAGTGATGGAGATCTGCGGTCATGCGCTGCAACCGGCGGGGATTATCCTGCTGGTGATTGGTGCAGGTGGCGTGTTTAAACAGGTGCTGGTTGATTCCGGCGTCGGTCCGGCGCTGGGCGAAGCGTTAACCGGAATGGGTCTGCCGATTGCCATTACCTGCTTCGTGCTGGCGGCAGCGGTGCGTATCATTCAGGGGTCAGCAACCGTAGCCTGCTTAACGGCGGTTGGTCTGGTGATGCCGGTGATTGAACAGCTGAACTTCTCCGGTGCGCAGATGGCGGCACTGTCTATTTGTATCGCGGGCGGCTCTATCGTCGTAAGCCACGTTAACGACGCTGGTTTCTGGTTGTTCGGTAAATTTACCGGCGCAACGGAAGCACAAACGCTGAAGACCTGGACGATGATGGAAACCATCCTCGGCACGGTCGGCGCAATTGTCGGTATGATTGCCTTCCAACTGTTGAGCTGAGTCCTGTTGCCCGGTGGCGCTTGCGCTTACCGGGCCTGGAAACGAGCTCACATCCACATCGTAGGCCGGGTAAGCGCAAGCGTCACCCGGCTTTTTTACAGCACCATCACGCCATCCTCGGTTTTCAACCAACGCGGCGCTTTCAGCGTGTCGGCGAAATAGCCCACCAAATCCTGCAGCAAATCACCCGCTACTCGCTCCATATCATCAGAAAGCGTTTTGCTCATCAGCAAATGCGTCAAAAGCTGGCAGTAACGCCCCATCTGGTCTGGCTCAGGCTCGAAAAGGGGAAAACGGGTCGGGAATGTATCTACCGTCAGACTGGCCTGCAGATGCTGCGGTACAGGCTCCGTTAAGGTCGGTTGCAATAATGCGAGACAGGCCGACAAACGTGCACAAATCGCCAGCTTTTCAACCGGGTCATGGCATTCAACCAGCCCTTCGACAAAACGCTCGCAGTTATCCGCCAGCTCGGTGAAATCCGTGGCATGGCTAAAGGGCAGGGTAAATAAAGAGTGTGAAAAGAGAGGGGTAGTCGCCATAGGGCAGCCTCCAATGAGTCAAATTTTACCGCCACCTTAAGGGACCAACCTTTTGGTGGCGGGCTGAACGGAGTTGGTCCTACCGGCCTCATTGGATACCGGCGCGTCTTACGACGCCCCCGCTCGGCCCACCATTGGAGTGTACCTAAGCGTGCGACACAAAAATACTTGCGTCACCGATGAAGGAGTTCAGAAGGCTAATTCTGGCACCTGATTTTGCAGGTGCAGCGAGAAGATAAGGCTTATCCACGATGCTGACAAGAGGGCATTCCGGAAGGCGCCTCGCAGAAATGAAAATACGCTATATCAGCGACTTAAAAGCATAAGGAATACCTGAAATTACAGCGCAATGCCGTTCAGTTAAGCATGTAGGGTGAACATGTGATTATTGCTCAGGTTTCCGTTCACCTCAGTGGTGTCATTTCTTTGAAGCGCTGATACCCGTGAACGTGCAAGGGAGGCTCACCGCCTCCTCCCTTGCAACCCAGGCTCCCGGCGGGAAAATCGTCGCTGCGCGAGTTATTCGTCTTATTCCATCTGCCTGTCGGGTCGGGGCCGAGCCTGCGTCCCTGCAGGCCGTCCCCTCTGCCCGCATCCCTGCGGGCAGACCCGGTCAGCCGTCAACGCCTCATCGATTTTCAGCCGGACCGGTGTCATCGCTTCAACGCTCTGACTTCCAGTTAAATTTGTTTTGCTGTCCAAACCTGTTCAAATAAAAACGCAGATGGTCAGGTGTGGGCTGGTCCGGCTGAAAATTGCCGACGTGTTTCCGTAAGGCCGGGGGAGCCAGCATGGATGCTGGCTCAGGGCGCGTTTTACAGGGACGTTTCCTCGCGCCCGGCCCGGTAGCCTGGAGGAATAAGCGGAGGGTATTGCGCAGCAACAATTTTCCTGCCGGAGAGCCGGGATTGTTAAGGGGGCTGCGTAGCCCCCTTAACACGTTCACCGATGAAGAAACTCCAGAGAAGCAACGAACATAACGTGAACGGAACCGTTCTCCGGGTAACATGTCATCCGGTTCAAAAAGGAGAAATTACCCCTTCATCCACATCCGTACGCCGTCGAGGAACATCTGGGTGGCCATCATCACCAGAATCAGCCCCATCAGGCGCTCCAGCGCGTTCACCCCTTTCTCCCCCAGCAGACGCAAAAACAGCGACGACTGCAACAGAATCACAAACGTACCGCCCCAGGCGATCAGCAGGGCGATTACCAGATGCCCCATCTGATTAGGATACTGATGCGACAACAGCATTAGTGAAGCCAGGATTGTTGGACCCGCTACCAGCGGGATCGCCAGCGGAACGATAAACGGCTCTTCACCCGCCGGAAGCCCGGTGCTATTCCCGGTGGCGCTGGGGAAAATCATCTTAATGGCGATCAGGAACAAAATGATGCCCCCGGAGATAGAAACGGTTTCCGCGCGCAGGTTAAGAAATGCCAGAATTTTCTCGCCCGCAAACAGGAATATCAGCATCACTAACAGCGCAATGAACAGCTCGCGAATCATAATCGCGCGGCGGCGTTTTGGTTCGGTATGTTTCAATACGGACATGAAAATGGGCAGATTTCCGAGTGGATCCATAATCAGGATCAATAAAACTGCCGCTGAAATGATTTCATTCATAACTCAAATTCCCTGATAATTACCACGGACTTTCTGCTTGCTTGCGCAGCGGGATAAGTCGCATTACTGATGGCTTCGCTATCATTGATTAATTTCACTTGCGACTTTGGCTGCATTTTGTATGGTGAAGGATATGCCACCAGGACACTGGCATACATATACGCATCATCCTTCAAACTGCCTCTTTGTTGGCTTCACTCAGAAACCCCAATCGCATAGTTTTCTATGCTCATGGGGATTTCTTCGCTTGCCGCCTCGATGCATTTTGAATGATTTTACGTATAAACACAGCACACATCTCTGCAGGAAAAAACGCTATGAAAAATGTTGGTTTTATCGGCTGGCGCGGTATGGTCGGCTCTGTTCTCATGCAACGCATGGTTGAGGAGCGTGACTTCGACGCCATTCGCCCTGTTTTCTTTTCTACTTCCCAGCTCGGGCAGGCGGCACCGACATTCGGTGGAACCGCGACCGGCACGCTTCAGGACGCTTTTGATCTGGATGCGCTGAAGGCGCTCGATATCATCGTGACCTGTCAGGGCGGCGATTATACCAACGAAATCTATCCAAAGCTTCGTGAAAGCGGTTGGCAGGGTTACTGGATTGACGCGGCCTCTTCGCTGCGTATGAAAGACGATGCCATCATTATTCTCGATCCGGTTAACCAGGATGTCATCACCGATGGCCTGAATAAAGGCATTAAGACCTTTGTCGGCGGTAACTGTACCGTTAGCCTGATGCTGATGTCCCTCGGTGGCCTGTTTGCCAACGACCTGGTCGACTGGGTCTCCGTGGCGACCTACCAGGCGGCTTCCGGCGGCGGCGCGCGTCATATGCGCGAGCTGTTGTCTCAGATGGGTCATCTGTATGGCCATGTGGCCGATGAACTGGCGACCCCATCCTCTGCTATTCTCGATATCGAACGTAAAGTAACGACCCTGTCCCGCAGCGGCGAACTGCCGGTTGATAACTTCGGCGTACCGCTGGCCGGTAGCCTGATTCCGTGGATCGACAAACAGCTCGATAACGGTCAGAGCCGTGAAGAGTGGAAGGGACAGGCGGAAACCAACAAAATTCTCAACACGTCTTCCGTGATCCCGGTTGATGGTCTGTGCGTGCGCGTCGGCGCGTTGCGCTGCCACAGCCAGGCTTTCACCATCAAACTGAAAAAAGATGTGTCTATTCCGACCGTGGAAGAACTGCTGGCGGCGCACAACCCGTGGGCGAAAGTAGTACCAAACGATCGTGAAATCACCATGCGTGAGTTAACCCCGGCGGCCGTTACCGGCACGTTGACCACGCCAGTAGGTCGTCTGCGTAAGTTGAATATGGGACCGGAGTTCCTGTCAGCCTTTACCGTAGGTGACCAGCTGCTTTGGGGTGCTGCGGAGCCATTGCGCCGCATGTTACGTCAACTGGCGTAATGGTTTGTTAATGATCAAAGGGTGCTGAGTCACCCTTTTTTTTGCGTAATACAGGAGTAAGCGCAGATGTTTCATTTTTTACCAGGAGTAAGATAAAGCATTGGCTATTCTTTAAGGGTGACTTAGTACCGGAGGTATTAAGTTGTTGCCTGAAGGTGGGACGACGCAGAGAGGATGCACAATTGTGCTGCGCCGTTCAGGTCAAAAAAAGTGTCGCTACCTGATGTCGAAAATCAGTTGGAAGGGGTGACACCATAAACAGGAAGACAACCATGTCCGTTCGTATCGATAGAGACGTGATTAATGCGCTAATTGCAGGCCATTTTGCGGATCCTTTTTCCGTACTCGGTATGCACCAAACTGACGCTGGACTTGAAGTCCGCGCCTTATTACCTGACGCCACCGAAGTGTGGGTGATCGAACCCAAAACCGGACGCAAAGTCGGCAAGCTGGATTGCCTCGACTCTCGCGGTTTTTTCTGTGCTGTACTTCCCCGCCGTAAAAATTTCTTTCGCTATCAGTTGGCCGTTGTCTGGCATGGACAGCAGAATCTGATTGATGACCCTTATCGTTTTGGCCCATTGATCCAGGATATGGATGCCTGGCTGTTATCTGAAGGTACGCACCTGCGACCTTACGAAACGCTGGGCGCGCATGCGGATACTATGGATGGCGTAACCGGTACGCGCTTCTCCGTCTGGGCACCTAACGCTCAACGCGTGTCAGTGGTTGGGCAGTTCAACTACTGGGATGGTCGACGCCACCCGATGCGCCTGCGCAAAGAAAGCGGTATCTGGGAGCTGTTTATCCCCGGTGCCCAGCAGGGTCAGCTGTATAAATATGAGATGATCGATGCCAACGGTAAGCTGCGAATCAAAGCGGACCCCTACGCGTTTGAAGCGCAAATGCGCCCGGAAACCGCATCGCTTATCTGTGGTTTGCCGGAAAAAGTGGTGCAAAGCGAGGAGCGCAAAAGAGCCAACCAGTTTGATGCGCCGATTTCTATCTATGAAGTGCATCTGGGCTCGTGGCGTCGTCATACCGACAACAACTTCTGGCTGAGCTATCGTGAGCTGGCAGATCAGCTGGTGCCTTACGCCAAGTGGATGGGCTTTACCCATCTCGAACTGTTGCCGATTAACGAACACCCGTTTGACGGTAGCTGGGGTTACCAACCTACCGGCATGTACGCGCCGACCCGCCGTTTCGGCACGCGCGATGACTTCCGCTATTTTGTCAATGCCGCGCATCAGGCGGGGCTGAACGTCATTCTTGACTGGGTGCCGGGCCATTTCCCGTCGGACGACTTTGGTCTGGCTCAGTTTGATGGCACCAGTTTGTATGAACACAGCGATCCGCGTGAAGGCTATCACCAGGACTGGAACACGCTGATCTACAACTATGGCCGCCGTGAAGTCAGCAACTATCTGGTGGGCAACGCCCTGTACTGGATTGAACGCTTTGGTATTGATGCGCTGCGCGTGGATGCCGTAGCATCGATGATTTATCGCGACTACAGCCGTAAAGAAGGGGAATGGGTTCCGAACGAATTTGGTGGTCGCGAAAACCTCGAAGCCATTGAGTTCTTGCGCAATACCAACCGTATTCTTGGCGAACAGGTGCCTGGTGCGGTGAGCATGGCGGAAGAGTCCACTGATTTTGCTGGCGTTTCAAGACCGCAGGACATGGGCGGTTTAGGGTTCTGGTATAAGTGGAACCTCGGCTGGATGCACGACACGCTGGACTACATGAAACTGGATCCGGTTTATCGCCAACATCACCACGATAAGCTGACCTTCGGCATGCTGTACAACTACACCGAGAACTTTGTCCTGCCGTTGTCGCACGATGAAGTGGTGCACGGTAAAAAATCCATTCTCGATCGCATGCCGGGCGATGCGTGGCAGAAGTTTGCCAACCTGCGCGCCTACTACGGCTGGATGTGGGCCTTCCCCGGTAAGAAACTGTTGTTTATGGGCAACGAGTTTGCGCAGGGACGCGAATGGAACCACGACGCCAGCCTCGACTGGCACCTGCTGGAAGGCGGCGACAACTGGCACCACGGCGTACAGCGTCTGGTGCGCGACCTGAACCACACCTACCGTCATCACAAAGCGCTGCACGAGCTCGACTTTGACGCCTATGGCTTTGAGTGGCTGGTGGTGGATGACAACGAACGTTCGGTGCTGGCTTTCGTGCGTCGTGACAAGGTCGGCAATGAAATCATCGTGGTTAGTAACTTTACGCCTGTGCCCCGCCACGGCTATCGCTTCGGTATCAATCAGCCGGGGAAATGGCGTGAGATCCTCAACACCGACTCGATGCATTACCACGGCAGCAATACCGGCAACGGCGGTGCGGTGCACAGTGATGAAATCGCCAGTCATGGTCGGCAGCATTCACTGAGCCTCACGTTGCCGCCGTTGGCAACGATCTGGCTGGTTCGGGAGGGGGAATGACGCAACTGGCAACCGGCAACGCCACCCCCCATGGTGCAACGTATGACGGCCATGGCGTTAATTTTACTCTCTTCTCAGCCCACGCTGAACGCGTTGAATTATGCGTATTTGACGAGGACGGTTGCGAACTCCGCTACGACCTGCCGGGGCGTAGCGGTGATATCTGGCACGGCTATCTGGCCAACGCCCGGCCCGGTCTGCGCTATGGCTATCGCGTACATGGCCCATGGCAACCGCAGCAGGGCCACCGGTTTAACCCAGCCAAGCTGCTGCTCGACCCTTGCGCCCGTCGGGTCGAGGGCGAGTTAAAAGATAACCCGCTGCTGCACGGCGGGCTAAATGAACCGGATCGTCATGATAACGCCGCCATCGCGCTGAAGGGCGTGGTGGTGTCCGACCATTATGACTGGGAGGATGATGCCCCGCCGCGCACGCCGTGGGGCAATACCGTGATTTACGAAGCGCATGTCAAAGGGTTGACGTATTTGCATCCTGACCTGCCGGAAGAGATTCGCGGAACCTACAAAGCGCTGGGTCATCCGGTGATGATCGATTACTTCAAGCGTCTCGGTATTACCGCGCTGGAGCTGCTGCCGGTGGCGCATTTTGCCAGCGAACCGCGACTTCAGCGGCTGGGCCTGTCGAACTACTGGGGCTACAACCCGGTGGCGATGTTCGCGCTGCATCCGGCCTATGCCTGCTCGCCGGAGAGTGCGCTTGATGATTTTCGCGACGCGGTAAAAGCGCTGCACAAAGCGGGGATTGAGGTCATTCTCGATATCGTTTTGAACCACAGTGCCGAGCTGGATCTCGAAGGGCCTGTCTTCTCGCTGCGCGGAATTGATAACCGTAGCTATTATTGGATCAGGGACGATGGTGATTACTACAACTGGACCGGTTGTGGGAACACCCTCAACCTGAGCCATCCTGGCGTTGTGGAATACGCATGTGAATGCCTGCGCTATTGGGTTGAAACCTGCCATGTAGATGGTTTTCGTTTTGATTTGGCTTCCGTCATGGGGCGTACACCTGCGTTTCGTCAGGATGCGCCGCTGTTTACCGCGATCCAAACCTGTCCGCTACTCTCACGCGTCAAACTGATTGCGGAACCGTGGGATATTGGTGAAGGCGGGTATCAGGTGGGGAATTTCCCCCCTCCGTTTGCCGAGTGGAATGACCATTTCCGCGATGCGACGCGACGCTTTTGGCTCCAGCGTAATCTCTCGTTGGGCGAGTTTGCCGGGCGTTTTGCCGCATCCAGCGATGTGTTTAAACGCAATGGCCGCAAACCCAGCGCCACGGTCAATCTGGTGACCGCGCACGACGGTTTTACGCTACGCGACTGTGTGTGCTTCACAAATAAGCACAATGAAGCGAATGGTGAGGAAAATCGCGACGGCACTAGCAATAACTACAGCGACAATCATGGTAAAGAAGGATTAGGCGGCACGCTGGACCTGATTGAACGGCGGCGCGACAGCATTCATGCGCTGTTAACCACGCTGTTGCTCTCCCAGGGGACGCCGATGTTGCTGGCGGGCGATGAGCATGGTCATAGCCAGCACGGCAACAATAACGCTTACTGTCAGGATAACGCCTTAACCTGGCTGGACTGGCAGCAGGCAAACAGTGGGCTAACCACATTTACTGCCGCGCTGATTCATCTGCGCCGGCAAATACCCGCATTAACGGGGGATTGCTGGTGGGAAGAGGGCGATGGCAATGTTCGTTGGCTGAATAAGTACGCACAACCCTTAAGTGCGGATGAGTGGCAAAACGGCCCGAGGCAGATGCAAATCCAGCTTTCAGACCGTTTCCTGATTGCAATAAACGCCACGCTTGAGGTGACAGATATCGTTTTACCTGAAGGGGAATGGCACGCCATTCCCCCATTTGCCGGAGAGGATAATCCGGTGCTTACGGCTGTCTGGCAGGGACCTGCGCACGGACTGTGTGTGTTCCAGAGAAGATAAAAAGGAGTTAGTCATGGTGAGTTTAGAGAAGAACGATCGTGTAATGTTGGCGCGCCAGCTGCCATTAAAATCTGTTGCCCTGATCCTGGCCGGTGGCCGCGGAACCCGTCTGAAAGATTTAACCAACAAACGAGCCAAGCCCGCCGTGCACTTTGGCGGTAAGTTCCGCATTATCGATTTTGCTTTATCCAACTGTATTAACTCCGGGATCCGCCGTATCGGCGTGATCACTCAGTACCAGTCCCACACGCTGGTGCAGCATATTCAGCGCGGCTGGTCGTTCTTTAGCGAAGAGATGAACGAGTTCGTCGATCTGCTGCCTGCCCAGCAGAGAATGCAGGGTGAAAACTGGTATCGCGGCACGGCGGACGCGGTGACCCAAAACCTGGATATCATTCGACGCTATAAAGCGGAATATGTGGTGATCCTCGCGGGCGATCATATTTATAAGCAGGACTACTCACGCATGCTGATCGACCACGTCGAGAAAGGCGCGCGCTGCACCGTGGCCTGTATGCCTGTGCCGATCGAAGAAGCCAGCGCGTTTGGCGTAATGGACGTGGACGACACCGATAAAATTATCGAGTTCGTTGAAAAACCTGCCAACCCGCCAGCTATGCCAGGCGATCCGACCAAATCTCTTGCCAGTATGGGGATCTACATTTTCAACGCCGATTATCTGTATGAACTGCTGGCGGAAGATGATCTCGATGAAAAATCCAGTCACGATTTTGGCAAAGACATCATTCCAAAAATCACCGAAGCTGGCATGGCGTATGCACATCCATTCCCGTTGTCCTGCGTGCAGTCTGACCCGGAATCCGAGCCGTACTGGCGCGATGTGGGGACGCTGGAAGCCTACTGGAAGGCGAACCTTGATCTGGCTTCGGTGACGCCTGAACTGGATATGTACGACCAGGACTGGCCAATCCGAACGCACATGGAATCGCTGCCACCGGCGAAATTTGTGCAGGACCGTTCCGGTAGCCACGGAATGACGCTGAACTCGCTGGTTTCCGGTGGCTGTATTATTTCGGGTTCGGTGGTGGTGCAGTCCGTACTGTTTCCGCGCGTGCGGGTGAATTCTTTCTGTAACATTGATTCGGCAGTGTTGTTACCTGAAGTGTGGGTGGGACGTTCGTGCCGCTTACGTCGTTGCATTATCGATCGCGCCTGCATCATTCCTGAGGGCATGGTGATTGGCGAAAATGCGGAAGAAGATGCTCGTCGCTTCTACCGCTCAGAGGAAGGCATTGTGCTGGTCACGCGTGAAATGCTACGCAAACTGCAAATCAAACAGGAGCGATAATGCAGGTTTTACACGTTTGTTCAGAGATGTTCCCCCTGTTAAAAACCGGGGGACTGGCGGATGTTATTGGGGCGTTACCTGCGGCACAAATTGCGGACGGTGTGGATGCCCGCGTATTGCTTCCGGCGTTTCCTGATATTCGTCGCGGCATTCCCGATGCGCAGGTCGTGACGCGTCGGGATACCTTCGCCGGACGGATAACGCTGTTGTTCGGACATTACAACGGCGTCGGCATTTATCTGATTGATGCGCCACATCTCTATGACCGTCCCGGGAGCCCGTATCACGATACGAACCTGTTTGCGTATACCGATAACGTGCTGCGTTTTGCGCTGTTGGGTTGGGTCGGCTGTGAAATGGCCTGCGGCCTTGATCCATTCTGGCGCCCGGATGTGGTGCATGCGCACGACTGGCACGCTGGCCTGGCGCCGGCATATCTGGCGGCGCGTGGCCATCCGGCGAAATCGGTGTTCACCGTACACAACCTGGCGTATCAAGGCATGTTTTATGCAAAGCATATGGATGACATCCAATTGCCATGGTCGTTCTTTAATGTGCACGGGTTGGAGTTTAACGGCCAGATTTCGTTCCTGAAGGCCGGGTTGTACTACGCCGACCACATTACGGCGGTCAGTCCGACCTACGCGCGGGAAATTACCGAGGCGCAGTTCGCCTACGGCATGGAAGGTTTGTTGCAGCAGCGCCATCGCGAAGGGCGTCTTTCCGGCGTGCTGAACGGCGTTGATGAAAAAATCTGGAGCCCGGAAACCGATCTGCTGCTGGCGTCGCGCTATACGCGTGACACGCTGGAAGATAAGGCGGAGAACAAACGGCAGCTACAGATCGCGATGGGACTTAAGGTTAACGATAAAGTGCCGCTGTTTGCTGTAGTCAGTCGCCTGACCAGCCAGAAAGGGTTGGATCTGGTGTTGGAAGCGCTGCCGGGGCTGTTAGAGCAGGGCGGACAACTGGCGTTGCTCGGCGCGGGCGATCCGGTATTGCAGGAAGGTTTCCTCGCCGCGGCGGCGGAACATCCGGGCCAGGTGGGCGTACAGATTGGCTATCATGAAGCCTTCTCGCATCGCATCATGGGCGGGGCTGATGTGATATTGGTGCCCAGCCGTTTTGAGCCGTGTGGCTTAACACAATTGTATGGACTGAAGTACGGCACGTTGCCGCTGGTGCGACGTACCGGTGGGCTGGCTGATACGGTGTCTGATAGTTCGCTGGAGAACCTGGCGGACGGTATCGCCAGTGGGTTTGTATTTGAAGATAGTAATGCCTGGTCGCTGCTACGGGCGATCCGGCGTGCTTTCGTATTGTGGTCCCGGCCTTCGCTGTGGCGGTTTGTACAACGTCAGGCCATGACCATGGATTTTAGCTGGCAAGTCGCGGCGAAGTCATACCGTGAGCTTTACTATCGCTTGAAATAGTTATCCAGGAATCACCTATATGAATGCTCCATTTACTTATGCATCGCCCACACTCAGCGTAGAGGCACTTAAGCATTCTATCGCCTACAAGCTGATGTTCACGATTGGTAAGGACCCGGTCATTGCCAATAAACATGAGTGGCTGAACGCCACATTGTTCGCGGTGCGCGATCGTCTCGTGGAGCGCTGGCTGCGTTCTAATCGTGCGCAATTATCCCAGGAAACTCGACAGGTCTATTACCTGTCTATGGAGTTCCTGATTGGCCGCACGCTTTCCAATGCACTGTTATCGTTGGGGATTTATGACGATGTCAAAAATGCGCTGGAAGGCATGGGGCTGGATCTTGAAGATCTGATCGACGAAGAAAACGACCCGGGTCTTGGCAACGGTGGCCTCGGGCGCCTGGCGGCCTGCTTCCTGGACTCACTGGCAACGCTGGGACTGCCGGGACGTGGCTACGGTATTCGCTATGACTACGGCATGTTCAAGCAAAACATTGTTGATGGCCGACAGAAAGAGTCGCCGGACTACTGGCTGGAATACGGTAACCCATGGGAGTTCAAACGCCACAATACGCGCTACAAAGTGCGTTTTGGCGGGCGTATTCAGCAGGAAGGCAAGAAAACGCGCTGGATAGAAACTGAAGAGATCCTCGCGGTTGCCTACGACCAGATTATCCCCGGTTACGACACTGATGCCACCAACACGCTGCGCCTGTGGAATGCGCAGGCCAGTAGCGAAATCAACCTTGGTAAATTCAATCAGGGCGATTACTTTGCGGCGGTGGAAGATAAAAACCACTCCGAGAACGTTTCCCGCGTGCTGTATCCGGATGACTCCACCTATTCGGGACGCGAGCTGCGCTTGCGTCAGGAGTATTTCCTGGTCTCCGCCACGGTGCAGGATATCCTGAGTCGTCATTACCAACTACACAAAACCTACGACAACCTGGCGGACAAAATTGCTATTCACCTCAATGACACCCATCCGGTGCTGTCGATCCCTGAGCTGATGCGTCTGCTGATTGATGAGCACAAGTTTAGCTGGGACGATGCCTTTGAGGTGTGCTGTCAGGTCTTCTCGTATACCAACCATACGCTGATGAGCGAGGCGCTGGAAACCTGGCCGGTGGATATGCTGGGTAAAATTCTGCCGCGCCACCTGCAAATTATCTTTGAGATTAACGATTACTTCCTGAAAACGCTGCAGGAGCAGTATCCGAGCGATACGGGTCTGTTGGGGCGGACGTCGATCATCGATGAATCCAACGGCCGCCGGGTGCGTATGGCATGGCTGGCGGTGGTGGTGAGCCACAAGGTTAACGGCGTGTCGGAACTGCACTCCAACCTGATGGTACAGTCGCTGTTTGCTGACTTTGCGAAGATCTTCCCGACCCGTTTTTGCAACGTTACCAACGGCGTGACGCCGCGTCGCTGGCTGGCGCTGGCGAATCCGGCGCTTTCCAATGTGCTGGATGAGAACATTGGCCGTACCTGGCGCACCGATCTCAGTCAGCTCAGCGAACTGGAACAACACTGCGATTACCCGCTGGTAAATCAGGCGGTGCGTCATGCGAAGCTGGAGAACAAAAAGCGACTGGCGACGCTCATCGCGCAGCAGTTGAATGTGGTGGTGAATCCGAAATCGCTGTTTGATGTGCAGATCAAGCGTATTCACGAGTACAAACGTCAGCTGATGAACGTGCTGCATGTGATCACCCGCTACAACCGCATTAAGGCCGATCCTGACGCCGAGTGGGTGCCGCGTGTGAATATCTTCGCCGGTAAAGCGGCTTCGGCCTATTACATGGCGAAGCACATCATTCACCTGATTAACGATGTCGCGAAAGTGATCAACAACGATCCACAGATTGGCGACAAGCTGAAGGTGGTGTTTATTCCTAACTACAGCGTCAGCCTGGCGCAGGTGATTATTCCTGCCGCCGACCTGTCTGAGCAGATTTCACTGGCCGGGACCGAAGCCTCCGGGACCAGTAACATGAAATTTGCGCTGAATGGCGCGTTGACCATCGGTACGCTGGATGGTGCCAACGTCGAGATGCTGGAACATGTGGGCGCAGAAAATATCTTTATCTTTGGTAATACGGCGGAAGAAGTGGAGGCGCTGCGTAGTCAGGGTTACAAGCCGCGTGAGTATTACGAGAAAGATGAAGAGCTGCATCAGGTGCTGACGCAGATCGGCAGTGGCGTATTCAGCCCTGAGGAGCCGGGACGCTACCGTGACCTGGTGGACTCATTGATTAACTTTGGCGACCACTATCAGGTGCTGGCGGATTATCGCAGCTACGTTGATTGCCAGGATAAGGTTGATGAACTGTATCGTCATCCGGAAGAGTGGACCACCAAGTCGATGATTAATATCGCCAACATGGGCTACTTCTCGTCGGACAGGACGATCAAAGAGTACGCCGAAAACATCTGGCATATTGATTCGGTGCGGTTGTAAAACACGAGGCCGGGGGCGCTTCGCTTGCCCGGCCTACGTTTATGCACTTTTGTAGGCCGGATAAGGCGTCGCCGCCATCCGGCATTTTTATCAGGACGCCAGCGACAGTTGGCGCTTCTCAATGTACTCCGCCAGCCACTGGGTCATGCGCGACTGCTGTTCTGCATTCAGCCACATCCCTTCTTTCGTACGGCGCCACAGCGCATCGTCCGCACGACGAACCCATTCGTGGTCGACCAGATACTTCAGTTCGGCCTCATAGAACTCGTGGCCGAAGTCTTCACCTAACTCGGCAAGCGAGGTGGCTTCGCCGATAATCCATTCGGTGTTGCTGCCGTAGGTGCGAGAATAATGGCGCGCCAGCGACTCGGTCAGGAACGGGTAGCGACGGCGCAGTTTGGCCGCGTAGTCTTCGCGATCGCCGCCAATGTCACCGCCTGGCAGAATGCACTCTTTCGTCCACGCCGGACCAATGCCCTGATAGTACGATGCCAGTTTTTCCATCGCGTGCTCAGCCAGCTTACGATAGGTCGTCAGCTTACCGCCAAAGACCGACAGCAGCGGCGCTTTGCCGTTTTCATCATGGATATCCAGCGTGTAATCACGGGTGATAGCCTGCGGCGAGTCGGACTCGTCGTCGCACAGCGGGCGCACGCCTGAGTAAGTCCAGACGATATCATCACGGCCCAGCTGTTTCTTAAAGTGCGCGTTGTAGACCTTCAGCAGGTAATTGATTTCACTCTCATCAATTTTCACCGCTTTTGGGTCGCCTTTGTATTCGACGTCGGTCGTCCCGATGATCGAGAATTCGTCCATCCATGGGATGACAAACACAATACGTTTATCTTCGTTTTGCAGGATGTAAGCCTGTTTCTGGGTATGGACGCGCGGCACCACGATGTGGCTGCCTTTAATCAGGCGAATACCGTACGGCGATGGCAGGTGCATGCCGTCGTCGAAGAACTCTTTCACCCACGGGCCGGTAGCGTTGACCAGACCGCGCGCCTGCCAGGTGTGCTTTTTGCCAGTATCGATATCTTCGGCTTCCACAATCCACAAACCGTTTTCACGGCGAGCGGAGGTGGCGCGCGTGCGGGTTAACACTTCTCCGCCTTTGCGTACGACCATTTGGGCATTTGCCAAAACCAGTCGTGCATCGTCTACCCAGCAGTCAGAATATTCGAAACCGCGCACAATCTCAGGTTTCATTACGGAATCTGCGCCAAAACGCAAACCGGTAGAACCTGGCAAACTGGTGCGTTTGCCCAGATGATCGTACATAAACAGACCAATACGGATCATCCACGCCGGACGCAGATGCGGGCGATGGGGCAGACGAAAGCGCATTGGGAAGGCGATATGCGGTGCCATTTTCAACAGCACTTCACGTTCGGCCAGCGCTTCGCTCACCAGACGAAATTCGTAGTGTTCCAGGTAGCGCAGGCCACCGTGGATGAGTTTGGAGCTGGCGGAGGAGGTCGCGCAGGCTAAATCCTGTGCTTCCAGCATCAGCACGGATAATCCGCGTCCAGCGGCATCTGCCGCGATACCGGCACCGTTGATGCCTCCACCTATCACAATCAGATCTTTGGTTTCCATGCTGGCCTCTCGCACTTTCGTTATAGCTCATTAATGTTCGTTATCGAGCATAATAGCAAAGAATCGCGCCATTGGTAACATCGGATAAACAATTTACAGTGATACATATAACATTATGGTGTTTAACTGCCGTCGGGACGTACACTAAGAAGTAACATGTTCGAAAAGCGTCACCTGCAAATAAAGAAGAGAGAGCAATGGATCAGTTTGAATGTATTAATGTCGAAGAAGCGCATCAGAAGCTGCATCAGGGAGCTGTGGTGTTAGTGGATATCCGCGATCCGCAAAGCTATGCGATGGGTCACGCCCCGCAGGCGTTTCATCTGACGAACGACACGCTGGGGTCATTTATGCGTGAGCATGATTTCGACACCACCGTGTTGGTGATGTGTTATCACGGCAACAGCAGTAAAGGCGCGGCGCAATATCTTCTGCAGCAGGGCTATGACGCGGTTTACAGCGTTGACGGCGGCTTCGATGCCTGGCATCGACATTTTCCGGCAGAAGTGGCATACGGTTCGTAAGCTAACAAAGATGCAGCCTGAAACGGGCAGGATATATATACTGTCCTCTTTTGTGTGGATGAAGCGACAGCAACCATGTTGATGATTACCTCTTTTGCTAACCCCCGCGTGGCGCAGGCATTTGTTGATTATATGGCGACACAGGGCGTTATCCTGACGATTCAACAACATCAGCAAACGGATGTCTGGTTGGCGGATGAGTCCCAGGCTGAGCGCGTGCATGCTGAACTGGCGCGATTTCTGGAGAACCCGGGCGATCCGCGCTATCTGGCGGCAAGCTGGCAGTCAGGGCAGACCGACAGCGGTTTGCGCTATCAACGCTATCCGTTTCTTGCCACGTTGCGCGAACGTGCGGGTCCGGTGACCTGGGCGGTGATGGCCGCGTGTGTGCTGGTGTTTATCGCAATGAATGTGATGGGTGACCAGGCGGTTATGCTCTGGCTGGCATGGCCGTTTGATCCTACGCTGAAATTTGAATTCTGGCGTTATTTCACCCACGCGTTTATGCACTTCTCACTGATGCACATTCTGTTCAACCTGTTGTGGTGGTGGTATCTCGGCGGCGCGGTTGAAAAACGACTCGGCAGCGGAAAACTAATCGTCATTACCGTAATTAGCGCGCTGTTGAGCGGCTATGTGCAGCAGAAATTTAGCGGCCCGTGGTTCGGTGGACTTTCCGGCGTAGTGTATGCCCTGATGGGCTACGTGTGGTTGCGCGGTGAGCGCGATCCGCAAAGCGGCATTTTCCTGCAGCGTGGTTTGATTATCTTTGCGTTGATGTGGATTGTTGCCGGCTGGTTTGATTTGTTCGGCATGTCGATGGCGAACGGCGCGCATATCGCCGGGCTGGCCGTCGGTCTGGCAATGGCATTTGCTGATACTATTCATGTGCGAAAACGAACGTAATTTCAGGGAACCATAATGAAGCAAACACAACGACATGACGCGATCATCGAACTGGTAAAAAAACAGGGATACGTCAGCACCGAGGAGCTGGTGGAGCATTTCTCCGTCAGCCCACAGACGATTCGCCGCGATCTCAACGATCTGGCCGATCAGAACATGATTTTGCGCCATCACGGCGGCGCGGCGCTGCCCTCCAGCTCGGTCAACACGCCGTGGCATGACCGTAAAGCGACGCAGACGGCGGAAAAAGAGCGCATTGCCCGCAAAGTCGCCACGCAGATCCCGAACGGCTCCACGCTGTTTATTGATATCGGCACCACGCCGGAAGCGGTCGCTCATGCGCTGCTTAATCACAGCAACCTGCGCATTGTGACCAACAACCTCAATGTGGCGAATACGCTGATGGCAAAAGAGGATTTCCGCATTATTCTGGCCGGTGGCGAACTGCGTAGCCGTGACGGCGGTATTATGGGCGAAGCGACCCTCGACTTTATTTCACAGTTCCGTCTGGACTTTGGCATCTTAGGGATAAGCGGTATCGACAGCGATGGTTCGCTGCTGGAATTTGATTATCACGAAGTTCGCACCAAACGCGCCATTATTGAGAATTCACGTCATGTGATGCTGGTGGTGGATCATTCGAAGTTTGGGCGTAATGCGATGGTGAACATGGGCAGTATCAGCATGGTGGATGCAGTATATACCGACACGCTACCGCCTGCTGGCGTGATGCAGGTCATTGCTGACCATCATATCCAGTTAGAGTTGTGCTAAGCGGGTTCCAGGCCTGATACGCATAGCGCATCAGGCGTTAACTAAACGCCATACCCCATCATCTTCAGCAGTTTCTGCGCATGTTGCACCGCATCCTGGCGGTGCGCCACGCCGAGCTTTTGGTACAAATTGCGGATGTGCGTCTTAATGGTCGTCGCGGCAACAGCCAGCTCACCGGCAATCTGCTCGTTGCTGTAGCCAGAATAAATCAGACCGAGAACCTGCCATTCACGCTGGGTCAGCGGGCTGGTACGGATCAGCTCCGGGACGTCCGGGTGGGTGAGCAGGCGTTCAACGAATCCTTCATCAAAGTGGGCGAATTTGTGGCGGTGATGCTGGTTAATCTCGCGCAAAATACGCTGCGCACGATGCTGTTCAAGTTCCGGTAATGTGTTGAGCTGAATCAGCTGGCGTAACTGCTGCGCCATGGCCTCGCCTTCGATCACAAAGTGGCTGATGAACCCGGTGCGGTTCGCCAGTTGCAGGGCGTCGAGCAACACCCGCTGTGCGTCATTTTTGCGCCCCGCCTGCCAGTACAACTGATTAAGCAGCAGCAGGTTACGGTTCAGATCGCTCATCAGGCGCAGATTGCGCGCATTTTCATTCAACTCTTCCAGCACAATCTCAGCCGGTTCAAACTCGCCCAGCAGGATCTGCGCACGGGCGATGTTGCGCCATTGTCCTTGCAGGAAGTGGTTATTGGCGAATTCCGGTTTCGGCGTGTGGCGCAGCCAGTTGGCGGCTGAATTTTTGTCGCCGACCATTTGCCAGTAAATCACCCGGACTTTATCAGCGTTGGAGATCCAGTCGCTGTGATAGTGGCCATTACCCAGCAGGTTTTCCAGACGGTTGAGCAGGCTACGGGCGTTGTCCAGATCGCCACGCGCCAGCGAACACTGAACCTGCAGCGCCAGACACTGTAGCTGCTGCTGCGGCTGGAAGGTGGAAAGTAGTTCAATACCCGAGCGGGCAGACGCTTCCGCTTCGTCCAGGCGCGCCCATGCCCACAGGAGCTGCGCACGAATGCGCACCAGGAACTCGTGCATCGGCAGCTGTTCGAGGTGCTGCTCTTTGATCAGCTGGAACGCTTTTTCCTGGATTTCCCAGGCGGCCTGCAAAAAGCCCTGGGCAAACAAGATTTCACTTTGCTGAATAAGACTCCACAGGGCGTAATGCCAGACGTCATGATGGCGCGCCATTTGTTCGGTTTGCTGCATCAACGCCAGAGAACGCGTGAGGTCGCCCTTACAGTGCAGAACTTCGCCGTGTACCGAGGTGGCGACAATTCGGCTATAGAACCAGGCGATGGGTAATTCATCCAGCGCCAGTTTCGCCAGACGCTCGGCTTCATCAGGATTTCCGTCGTTAATCGCGACCTGCGCTCGCAGGGCGTTAAATTCAGCATGTAGCGTCTGTTCCATATCGCCTTTCATTTCCTGCTCAGCGCGCGCCAGCAGGGTATTCACCTCGCCGTAGCGATGCTGGCTTTGCATCAGCCAGGCTTGCAGCAGAACCAGACGCGGATTTTCCAGCAGGCTTTCCCACGGCAGAGCTTTCAATGACTCTTCAAGTAATGCCAGTTCGCTGTGGTTAAACAGCCCCCACGCATGATTGAGCAGAATGTCGCGCAGCATATGGGCGTCGCCTGCCGCCAGCGCGTGGTGGATGGCTTCGGTCGGAAAACCTTGCGCCATCCAGCTTTCAGCGGCGGCGCGGTGTATTTCGGGAAGTTCGGTAGCTAACTCCCACTGGCAACGCTGGCGTAAAAAGCTGCCAAATAGCGGGTGATAGCTAAACCATTCGCCGACATCATCCATCCGCTGCAGGAATAATCCCTGGCGCTCAATTTCCTCCAGCCGCATTTGGCCGTTTTCTTCGCCCGTGACCCGAACAATCAGCGCATCGTTCATCGAGCGCAGGATGGCGCTTTTTAGCAGGAAATGGCGGGTTCCGATATCGACGCTGTCCAGGACTTCATCGACCAGATAATCGGATAAATGGCTGGCGTTGATACCGGCCAGACGTCGTGCCGACTGGTGGGCGGAATGGTTGTTCTGACGGGCAGATAAGGCGATCAGCTGTAACGCCGTGGCCCAGCCTGCAACGTCATCGCACATGCGGCTACTTTCCGCAGCCTCAATCGGGGAGGACAGGCGACGGTCAAAGAATTGTTTGGCTTCCTGGTGGTTAAACGCCAACTGCTGACTGCCGATTTCCAGCAGTTGATCGCGTACGCGCAGGTTGGCAATGCCCAGTTGCGGTAGGTTTCGCGACAGCACGACTAATGTCAGATTCTCCGGCTGATGGCGCAGGAAAAAACGCATCGCTTCGTGGATGGCTGGATTGGAGATCAGATGATAATCATCCACGACCAGATAGAGTGGACGATGCCACTCTGCCAGTTCAATGAACAACTGGGCAAACAGTGAAGTCAGGCTGGCATACTGGCGTTTTTGCACCATGGCTTCGCTGGTGGTGCAGTGCCCACCGGTCGCCTGTTGGATTGCCGCAATCAAATAGCTGGCGAAGCGCTCTTGCTGGTTATCGCCTTCATCCAGGGAATACCAGCCTAATTCGTTCTTCCCCGCCGCCCATTGTGAAACAAGCGTTGTTTTTCCATAACCAGCAGGACTTGTTATCAGGGCAAGCCTGAAATTGTTCGCGCCGGAAAGTTTAGCCAACAGGCGCTCACGAACCACCGTATGGTCGAGTCGAACCGGACGACTTAATTTAGACGGAATCAACATAAGTTAGTCACTTCACTGTGTGAATATGGGGGAAAACGATTTTTTTTGCGCTTCGTAATTAATAGATATAAGGTCGGCCAGAACGGGATTTATTGCAAGCTAAGCGGACTTTTTGTGTGTCTGATTTTGCACTATGTCACAAATCTATACATCTATTGCAATAATTGTTTTAAAGAGTCGCAACAGGCATGGTGACTGGATCCAGCGTTATTTTTACGGGGCGGAATAACTCCTCTTCTTTTATATGGTTACTGTGGTGATGAATAAAAGTCGATGAATTTTGTGCTCGACTTAAAACTTTCATGTGAAATATCTTAAGCAGAATGTGTATTTCAGGTTAGAAACTATTTCTCCGTTTACATATTTTTTCTAAATGTCATCTTCCTGTTTGATATTGTCTGGATAATCTCATTTTGATTAATGCGAAAACCGCGATGCATTTCAGGGGTATGCGCAGAGCCTGCGTATTTATCAGCCATAATACCCCTCGTAAAGTGGCGGCGATCACATTTTAACGCTCATCCCCGCTCCTCCTCCCTACCTAATCCCTGGCAGGATGAGGAAGGTCAACAACGAGCCTGGCAAACTAGCGATAACGTTGTTTATTACCTAAGGACCTGGAATCCCTATGTCACAGCCTACTTTCAACAAAGATCAATTTCAGGCTGCCCTGACGCGTCAGTGGCAGCGCTTCGGTTTATCGTCGGCTCACGAAATGACGTCGCGCCAGTGGTGGCAGGCCGTGAGTGGGGCGTTGGCTGAGTTACTCAGCGCCCAGCCTGCGGTGAAACCGGCAAAAAATCAGCGCCATGTTAACTATATCTCAATGGAGTTTTTGATTGGCCGTCTGACGGGGAACAACTTGCTCAACCTGGGCTGGTATCAGGCGGTGAGCGACGAGCTGAAAGCACACGACATCAACCTGACCGACTTGCTGGAAGAAGAAACCGATCCGGCGTTGGGGAACGGGGGGCTGGGCCGTCTGGCTGCGTGTTTCCTCGACTCGATGGCAACGGTTGGCCAGTCGGCGACGGGCTATGGCCTCAACTATCAGTACGGCTTATTCCGTCAGTCATTTGCTGATGGGCAACAGATGGAAGCTCCGGATGACTGGCATCGCGGCAGCTACCCGTGGTTCCGCCACAATGAAGCACTGGATGTGCAAGTCGGCATTGGCGGCAAGGTCAGCAAACAAGGCCACTGGGAGCCGGGATTCATCATCACCGGTCAGGCCTGGGATCTACCGGTTCTCGGCTACCGCAACGGCGTGGCGCAGCCGCTGCGTTTGTGGCAGGCCAGCCATGCGCATCCGTTTAACCTGACCAAATTTAACGACGGTGATTTCCTGCGTGCCGAGCAGCAGGGTATCGACGCTGAAAAACTGACCAAAGTGCTGTACCCGAACGACAACCACACGGCGGGTAAAAAGCTGCGCCTGATGCAGCAGTACTTCCAGTGCGCCTGCTCCGTAGCCGATATTCTGCGCCGCCATCATCTGGCGGGACGTAAACTGCACGAACTGGCCGACTACGAAGTTATTCAACTGAACGACACCCACCCGACTATTGCGATCCCTGAACTGCTGCGCGTGCTGATCGATGAGCACCAGATGAGCTGGGACGATGCATGGACGATCACCAGCAAGACGTTTGCGTATACCAACCACACTTTGATGCCAGAGGCGCTGGAGTGCTGGGATGAGAAGCTGGTGAAAGCGCTATTACCGCGCCATATGCAAATCATCAAAGAGATTAACGAGCGCTTTAAGACATTGGTCGATAAAACCTGGCCGGGTGATGCTGAAGTCTGGGCGAAGCTGGCTGTGGTGCACAACAAACAGGTGCGCATGGCTAACATGTGCGTGGTCAGCGGCTTTGCGGTTAACGGTGTGGCGGCGCTGCACTCCGATCTGGTGGTGAAAGATCTGTTCCCGGAATATCACCAACTGTGGCCGAACAAATTCCACAACGTCACCAATGGGATTACCCCACGTCGCTGGATTAAGCAGTGCAACCCGGCGCTGGCTGCGCTGCTGGATAAATCGCTGAAAAAAGAGTGGGCTAACGACCTCGACCAGTTGATTAACCTGGAAAAATACGCCGACGACGCGAAGTTCCGTCAGCAGTATCGTGACATCAAGCTGGAGAACAAAGCGCGTCTGGTGAAGTTTATTAAAGCGCGAACCGGTATTGAGATAACGACTAACGCGATTTTTGATATTCAGATTAAACGTCTGCATGAGTACAAGCGTCAGCACCTGAACCTGCTGCATATTCTGGCGTTGTACAAAGAAATCCGTGAGAACCCGCAGGCCGATCGCGTGCCGCGCGTATTCCTGTTTGGGGCGAAAGCGGCTCCGGGTTACTACCTGGCGAAAAATATCATCTTCGCCATTAACAAGGTGGCGGAAACCATCAATAACGACCCGAAAGTTGGCGATAAGTTGAAGATCGTGTTCCTGCCGGATTACTGTGTCTCAGCGGCGGAAATGCTGATCCCGGCGGCGGATATCTCTGAGCAGATCTCAACCGCAGGGAAAGAGGCTTCCGGCACCGGCAACATGAAGCTGGCGCTGAATGGCGCCTTAACTGTCGGTACGCTGGATGGCGCAAACGTCGAAATCGCCGAAAAAGTGGGCGACGAGAATATCTTTATCTTTGGTCATACCGTGGAAGAGGTGAAGGCGCTCAAGGCCAAAGGTTACGATCCGGTGAAATGGCGTAAGAAAGACAAAGTGCTGGATGCGGTCCTGAAAGAGCTGGAAAGCGGGAAATACAGCGACGGCGACAAGCATGCCTTTGACCAGATGCTGCACAGTATCGGCAAGCAGGGCGGCGACCCGTATCTGGTGATGGCGGACTTCGCGGCCTACGTTGAAGCTCAGAAGCAGGTTGACGTGTTGTATCGTGACCAGGAAGCCTGGACCCGGGCGGCGATTCTGAATACCGCACGTTGCGGCATGTTCAGCTCGGATCGCTCCATCCGCGATTATCAGGCCCGTATCTGGCAGGCGAAACGTTAAGGAATCGCGATGGAAAGCAAACGTCTGGATAATGCCGCGCTGGCGGCGGGGATCAGCCCCAATTACATTAACGCTCACGGCAAACCGCAGTCTATTGGCGCCGAAACCAAGCGGCGTTTGCTTGAAGCCATGCATCGCACCACCGCCGCCACGCAGGTGGCGGTGACGCCAGTGCCGAATGTCATGGTTTATACCGCCGGTAAGAAAATGTCGCTGGCGGTTGAGGGAAGCGGAGAGTTTAGCTGGCTGCTGACCACTGAAGATGGCGTACAGCACAAAGGGCATGCCATCGGCGGCAAATCTTTTCACCTTCCGACGAAACTGTCGGAGGGCTATCACTCGCTGACATTGACGCAGGGCGAGCTGCGCACCCACTGTCGTGTCATCGTGGCGCCAAAGCGCTGCTATGAACCGCAGGCGCTGCTGGAGGGGCAAAAACTGTGGGGCGCATGCGTTCAGCTCTACACCCTGCGTTCAGAGAAAAACTGGGGGATTGGCGACTTTGGCGATCTCCGCGCCATGCTGGTAGATGTGGCGCAACGCGGCGGCGCGTTTATCGGGCTTAATCCTATTCACGCGCTGTATCCGGCGAACCCGGAAAGCGCCAGCCCGTACAGCCCGTCATCACGTCGCTGGTTGAACGTCATATATATCGACGTCAACGCAGTGGAAGATTTTCATCTGAGCAAAGAGGCGCAAAGCTGGTGGCAGAAACCCGCGACTCAGCAAACCCTGCAACGTGCGCGGGATGCCGAGTGGGTTGATTATTCTGCTGTTACCGCACTGAAGATGACCGCGCTGCGCATGGCGTGGAAAAATTTCTCTGCACGTGACGATGAGCAGATGGCGGCATTTCGCCAGTTTGTGGCTCAGGAAGGAGATAGCCTGTACTGGCAGGCAGCCTTTGACGCGTTGCATGCGCATCAGGTGCAAGAGGATGCGTTGCGCTGGGGATGGCCGGTGTGGCCGGAAGCTTTTCAGTCGGTAGATTCGCCGGAGGTCAAACAGTTCTGCGCAGAGCATCGTGATGAGGTGGATTTCTACCTGTGGCTGCAGTGGCTGGCGTATACCCAGTTTGCTGACTGCTGGAAAACCAGCCAGAGTTTTGCGATGCCGATTGGACTGTATCGCGACCTGGCGGTTGGTGTGGCAGAAGGTGGGTCAGAGACCTGGTGTGACCGTGAACTGTATTGTCTGAAAGCCTCAGTTGGCGCGCCGCCGGATATTCTTGGGCCGCTTGGGCAAAACTGGGGGCTGCCGCCGATGGATCCGCACATCATCACGTCACGGGCCTACGAACCCTTTATCGAACTGCTGCGCGCCAATATGCAGAACTGCGGCGCGCTGCGTATCGACCATGTTATGTCGATGCTGCGTCTGTGGTGGATCCCCTACGGTGAAACTGCCGATCACGGCGCTTACGTGCACTATCCGGTCGATGACCTGCTTTCAATTCTGGCGCTGGAGAGTAAACGTCATCACTGCATGGTAATTGGTGAGGATCTGGGTACCGTTCCCGTGGAGATCGTCAGCAAGCTGCGCGACAGCGGCGTGTACTCCTACAAAGTGCTTTATTTCGAGAATGACCATGAGAAAAACTTCCGTGCGCCGAAAGCGTACCCGGAACAATCAATGGCAGTCGCGGCGACGCATGACCTTCCTACGCTTAAAGGTTATTGGGATAGCGGCGATTTGACGCTGGGTAAGGCGCTGGGCCTGTACCCGGATGAAGTCGTGCTGCGGGGGTTGTATCAGGACCGGGAGCTGGCGAAACAGGGGCTGCTGGACGCGCTGCACAAATACGGCTGCCTGCCAAAACGTGCTGGTCACAAGGCATCCCTGATGTCGATGACGCCGATTCTTAATCGCGGCATGCAACGCTACATCGCTGACAGCAACAGCGCGTTGCTGGGCCTGCAACCGGAAGACTGGCTGGATATGGCTGAACCGGTCAACATTCCGGGGACCAGCGACCAGTACAAAAACTGGCGGCGTAAGCTCACCGCCACGCTGGAGCAGATGTTTGCAGATGAGGGCGTGAACAAGCTGATTAAGGATTTGGATAAGCGGCGAAAAGCAGCGGCGAAGAAGAAGTAAAGAAATTAAGCCGGGTAGGCGCTAGCGCCACCCGGCTTTTTTACATCAGATTGCCATATTTAACAGCAGGCACCCTACCAGGCCGCATACTGAAATAATGGTTTCCAGCATTGACCATGACTTGATGGTTTCACCGATAGTCAGGTTGAAGTACTCCTTGAACAGCCAGAAGCCTGGATCGTTCACGTGGGAGAAAATGACGGAACCAGAACCGACTGCAATAACCATTAGCTCAGGGCTTACGCCGGTCGTTGCAATCAGTGGTGCCACAATCCCGCCAGCGGTGATTGCCGCAACAGTTGCAGAACCCAGTGCGATACGCAGTACTGCAGCGATAGACCATGCCATCAGCAGTGGAGACACGTTAGAGCCGTGCATCATTGAAGCGATGTATTTGTCGACGCCGCTATCAACCAGGACCTGTTTGAAGGCACCGCCACCACCGATAATCAACAGCATCATCGCGATGATTTTGATTGAGGACACCAGCGTGTCGTTAATCTGATCCATCGAACGTCCACGGTTCAGACCAAACGTGAACATCGCAATCAGCACCGCGATAAGCGTTGCCATAACCGGGTCACCGAGGAATTCTGCAACCGTCAGGAAAGCATGTCCTTTCGGCAGGATCATCTCTGCCACGGCGCGCATTGCCATCAGAATAACCGGGACCAGAGAGGTCCAGACGCTGACGCCAAAGCCAGGCATCTCTTCTTCAGTGAAGGTTTTCGCGCTGTACAGACCTTCCGGGATCGGCTTATCGATACCTTTCAGGAAACGTGCGTAAACAGGACCGGCGAGAATAACGGTCGGGATTGCCAGAATCGTACCAAACAGCAGGGTTTTACCCATATCTGCATGGAAAATAGTGGCGATAGCAGTCGGACCCGGGTGCGGCGGCAGGAAGCCGTGCGTTACGGACAGCGCGGCAGCCATCGGCACGCCAACGTACAGCAGCGGGATGTTGGCAGCAGCGGCAATGGTGAACACCAGCGGCAGCATCAGTACGAAACCAACTTCGTAGAACAGGGCAAAACCAACGGTGAAGCCGGTTAATACCACCGCCCACTGAATATGTTTTTTGCCGAATTTAGCAATCAGGGTGGTTGCGATGCGCTGTGCGCCGCCGCAGTCCGCCAGCATTTTGCCCAGCATGGCGCCAAAACCCATAATCAGGGCGAGGCTGCCAAGGGTTCCGCCGACACCGGCTTTAATCGAACCAATGACTTTATCCAGTGGCATCCCTTGCATCAATCCGACAGCAAGCGCCACCAGGACGAGAGCGATGAAACCGTTCATTTTGAAACGGATCATCAGGAGGAGTAACAAGATTACACCGATAGCAACGATGACTAATGGCATGATTTACCTGGCCTTTACTTTGTTATGGGTAACGTCAGTGTTTAGATGACAAATTCCGATTGTCCCGACCGGGAACAGCGTATTTACAGCACCAATGCTGATTGCCCGTAAAACTAATCAGTTTCGCTGGCTGTTATGTGCGTCTTGGGTGCTGATACGAATGATACGGGTAACATACTGCGCTTGAGAATCACCTGGACAGGCAAAATTTAAATTATGAGAGGCTGGTCAAATTATGAGGGGGATTGTTGCAGGGTACATGCAGAGAAATGTAAGGACGTAGGCCGGATAAAGCGTTTACGCTGCCATCCGGCATCAATGTCCGATGGCGACGCGGATGCGTCTTACCGGGCCTACAAGTCTGGTCGCTAGTAGTAAGAGTGCTCGCCACGCTGGTGTTCGGTTAAATCGCGAACGCCTTTCAGTTCCGGGAATTCAGCCAGCAGCTGCTTCTCGATACCTTCTTTCAGCGTCACATCGACCATTGAACAACCGTTACAGCCGCCGCCAAACTGCAGAATGGCGTAGCCTTCATCGGTGATTTCCATCAGAGAGACGCGACCACCGTGGCCTGCCAGCTGCGGGTTGATCTGCGATTGCAGCATGTACTCCACGCGTTCCATCAGCGGTGCATCATCGGCAACTTTACGCATTTTGGCGTTTGGCGCTTTCAGGGTCAGCTGGGAGCCTAACTGGTCGGTAACGAAATCGATTTCTGCATCTTCCAGATACGGTGCGCTCAGTTCATCAACATATGCGGTCAGCAGGTCAAATTTAATGGCGGTGTCGGTTGCTTCCACGGCGTCCGGCGGACAATAAGAAACGCCGCATTCAGCGTTAGGCGTGCCGGGATTAATCACAAATACGCGGATTTGTGTCCCTTCTTCCTGATTTGCCAGCAGTTTGGCAAAGTGCGCTTGTGCAGCATCGGAAATATGGATCATAGTAATGGCCTAATAGTTGACTATTTTACTTGGTTATAATACGCCCATCATCGAGGCTCTACAAGGTTCGACACAGGCACCATACCTGGACAGTCGCCGCGCCGTTGCGTAAAAGCAGCTGCGCGATTTCCGCGACGGTACTTCCGGTAGTGACGACATCATCCACAATAACCATATGGAGTCCCTGCACCGGCAATTCAAGGCGAAAGGCGTTTTTCAGGTTACGTTTACGCAATCGGGCGCTGAGATGGTGCTGCGTGGCGGTTGCCCGAACCCGCGATATGGTCCGGCTGTCCCAGTCGCAGCCCAGCCAGCGCGCCAGTGGGCGACACAGTAATTCGCTCTGATTAAACCCCCTGCGCCAGTGCCGTCGCTGCCAGAGCGGTACGCTGATGAGCCTGTCTGGCAGAGGAAGACCGCTGACGCGCCGTGCCTGCAATACCTCCAGCAACAGCAGACGTGCCAGCGCAGGGGCTATTTCGCTGTACCGTGAAAATTTAAGCTGGTGGATAAGCCCGCTTACTGGCGGAACATAATCGCTGACTGAAACCAGGCGCTGCCACGGCGGTG
Organism: Citrobacter sp. wls716; assembly: GCF_005280975.1. Taxonomy (NCBI): domain Bacteria; kingdom Pseudomonadati; phylum Pseudomonadota; class Gammaproteobacteria; order Enterobacterales; family Enterobacteriaceae; genus Citrobacter; species Citrobacter sp. wls716. The sequence goes on along the minus strand of NZ_SZWX01000025.1, from coordinate 61,465 downwards.
GTTTTTGTAGGCAACGACCACAGGGAAGCGAGGTGTAAATGGCCGGTAGCCCGCACTGTGGGCACAGGCTGTCATGCTGGCGTACTACCCGTGTGCAGACAGAGCAAATTCCCCAATGCCCCAACCTCAGCGGCATTCGGCATAGCCAGCATAATCCTGGTACTGTTAGCATAGAGACATCCTTGTTAGCTAAAAGAGAACAGTAACTGATGAATGACATCTGGTGGCAGACCCAGGGTTCGGGAAATTGCCATCTTGTGCTGCTGCACGGATGGGGACTGAATGCAGAGGTGTGGCATTGCATAAGCGAGGAACTGAGCTCGCATTTCACGCTGCATCTTGTCGACTTACCGGGATTTGGCCGCAGCCAGGGTTTCGGCGCGATGTCGCTGGAAGAGATGGCTGAGCGAGTATTAAAACAGGCACCGGAGAAAGCCATTTGGCTCGGCTGGAGCCTGGGCGGGCTGGTTGCAAGCCAGGTGGCGTTAACCCATCCTGAGCGTGTTCAGGCGCTGGTGACCGTGGCCTCTTCCCCTTGCTTTAGCGCGCGCGAGGAGTGGCCAGGCATCAAGCCAGAAGTGCTGGCAGGCTTCCAGCAGCAGCTGAGCGAAGATTTCCAGCGTACAGTGGAGCGTTTTCTGGCATTGCAAACGATGGGTACGGAAACCGCGCGTCAGGATGCGCGAGCGTTGAAGAAAACGGTGCTGGCTTTACCCATGCCGGACGTCGAGGTGCTTAATGGCGGGCTGGAGATCCTGAAAACGGTCGATTTGCGTGAGTCGCTGCGTTCGGTGGAAATGCCATTCCTGCGGTTGTACGGCTATCTTGACGGGCTGGTTCCGCGCAAAGTCGTCCCGATGTTGGATGCCCTCTGGCCGCAGAGCGAGTCGTTGGTGTTTGCTAAGGCGGCGCATGCGCCGTTTATCTCGCATCCGGCGGAGTTCTGCTCAGCGCTGGTGGCGTTAAAACAGCGGCTATAAATCCGCTGTTTTGCCCGGTAGAATCATGCTGCCGGGCTGGGGATTAATGGCTGCACGTAGCCAGATCCTCAGCAGTCAGGCCGGTGATTCTGCAGATAGTCAGCGGGTCTATGCCATCAACCTGCATGGTTGTTGCAATGCGCAGAGCTTCCTCACGTTTGCCTTGTTGCAAACCCTCTCGTAACCCCTCTTGTAATCCCTCTCGTAACCCTTTCCTGTGACCTTCCTGAAGACCATTAAGGTGCCCTTCCTGACGTAATCTTTCGGCAATAGTCATCAACTTTTCCTTGTGTTGAGGTAAACGTTCGGCGACCTGGTGAATAAATTCGCTAAAACGCGCGGTGTCCCCGGCCTGCATCAGGTAATTAAACAGGGCTTTCAACTGGTTGTCATTAGCGTGTCCTTTAACAAGCAGGATGGCGAGTTTTTCTACTAACCCCATCAAATCGCGTTTACGTATATGTTTTTGGATGAGCTCCAGCAGCGCCATCCGGCGGTGCTGCATAATCTCGTCATCGGGTACAACGGTGATATCGATCAGTGGAAACGCGGTGCTATAAAGTTGTCTGGCGGACTCCGGGTCATCAAACTCGTCCAGCCAACAAAGTGAATAGGGATATGGGCTGACGGTACCATGATAAAAAAGTAGGGGGATCACCAACGGTAGTTGCTTATGGCCCGCGTCCAGATGCCTCTGCATTACGGCAATGGCATAGCGCATGAGGCGAAATGCCATATGAGCATCCGCGGTACTCTGATGTTCAATGATGGTGTAAATGTAGCCATCACCTTCACGAGTTTTCAGCGACCACAACACGTCTGAATAGTACGCGCGCAAATCATCTTCAATAAAGCTGCCCGATTCCAGTTGTAGTGTGTTCAGATCGCAAAGTGCACGCAAAGAGTCGGGTAGATGAAGTTGCAGAAAATCGCGGGCGGTCGCTGGGTGGTTCAAAAACGTTTTGAAAATCGCGTCATGCGGCGTAGCTGTCGTGTCAGTATTCATGGCGATCCGTCACCTGGGAAATAAGATGACGAGACTCTACTTGCTCGATCGACAGTAATCATCCACGAGTTGATAGTTCTGCGCGGAAGGCTGAGGGATAGATCTGTTTTGCTGAAACAGTGAAATCGTTGTGGGAGCCGTTACGCAAAAAGCCGAATATCAGCATAAACGCTGAATCCGGCAGGAGCGGCACACTAGCGTAAAGCCCACCATTCGCGCAGGCAGGCTTTACCTTCCGGGCAACTTTTGCAGCTTCCGGAAAGACACCCGTCGGCATCTTCCTGAATCCGCACCACTTTGCCCATCTTTTCTAACTGATTCAGCATGGCGTCAATCATCGGCTGCGGGGTGTGCAGCGTGTGGCTAATTTGTGTTGCCTCCATGCGCCCCCGCAAAGCCAATAAATCACGAACCTGAATAAGCGATGCCATTGTCGATAACCTTAGTGGCAATCGCCAGTGGTGCTGGAGCAGCAGGAACTTGCTGTTCTGTTGGTCGCCAGCAGTGCGAGGTCCACGCGGCTACGTGCTCGACGCAGCAGGCCCAGTAACACGATGTTAAACAGGATGACCGCTAAAATGCACACCAGGCTGTAGGTCGGGTGCTCTTTGTAGCTGACCGTCTGATAAAACAGCGTTGACATTGAATAAGCGATATTCAGCCCCCACAAAACCGAGAAGCCCATCCAGCCACGGCTGGATTCACGTGCGATAGCGCCCATCACTGAAATGCACGGTACATATAGCAGAACAAAGATCAGGTAGCTGTACGCGGCGGCGGCGCTGCCAAATTTCTCACCCATCACGCCCATTGCGCCCGTCGCCATTTCTCCGTCGCCCTTGCTGGCTTCGATAGGGTTGGCCAGTACGCTCAGGCTGAAGGTGTCTTTCAGGCTTTGCCAGGTTTCATCCACCGCACCGAGCAGCTCGTCGCCAAGGTGGAAATCTGCCGGATTGAACTCTTCTTCCTGAATGTTTTCTGCGGTATAGAGCGTGTTCAGTGTACCAACTACCACTTCTTTCGCCATCGCGCCGGTGAACAAACCTACGGTTGCCTGCCAGTTATCTTCGTGAACGCCAATCGGTTTAAACACTGGAGTAATAACACGGCTAACGGAGGCCAGCGCAGAGTCGTTGATGTTATCGACGATTTTCCCGCTCAGCGAGAAGCTGTTAAACGCGCTGAGGAAAATGCTGACGATGATGATGACTTTACCCGCACGCAGAACAAAGCCTTTCAGGCGTTGCCAGGTCTGAATAATCAGACTCTTGATGTGCGGCACGTGGTATACCGGCAGCTCCATCACGAACGGCGTTGCTTCACCACGCATGATGGTGTGTTTGAGCATCAGGCCGGTCAACACCGCCATCACGATACCCAGTACGTACAGCGAGAAGACCGCCAGTGCACCGTTCTGACCAAAGAACGCCGCGGCAAAGACGGCGAAAATCGCCAGACGTGCGCCGCAGGACATAAACGGCGCCATCATGATGGTCATCAGACGCTCACGCGGGGCGTCCAGCGTACGTGCGCCCATCACGGACGGTACGTTACAGCCAAAGCCGACGATCAGCGGGACAAACGATTTGCCCGGCAGTCCCAGCGCCTGCATCAGACGGTCCATCACAAATGCGGCGCGCGCCATGTAGCCGGAGTCTTCAAGGAAGGAGAGGAACAGGTACATCATGCCGATTTGCGGTACCAGCGGTAGCACGGTGTTAATCCCGCCGCCAAGGCCCTGGGCCAGGAAGATGGTTAGCCAGTCCGGGAAGTGCAGCGTGTAGCCAATCCACTGAATACCATGGATAAAGAGTGCTACGGAGCCGACGTCAAACAACGGTTGCAGCGCGCCGCCGATGTTAATGGCGAGCAGGAACATCAGGTACATCACGAACAGGAAAATCGGCAGTCCGAGGAAGCGGTTAAGGACGATTTTATCTACCGCGGTGGTGAAACGGCTCGGTTCTGCCGTCAGAGTATTGCTGACGGTATCGCAGATAGCGGCAATGCACTGATAGCGCGCATCGGCGATGTGCAGCGCCGGATCGTCCATAGTCTCGCTCAGGCGTGCGATGGAAGCATCGAGATTTTGCGCGGCATCACCCGCATAGGCGCGGCTGTAGATATCGCCTTCCAGCATCTGCAGACCCAGCCAGCGGCGCTGTTTCAGTGGCATGTCTTTGGCCATCGCGTCGGCGAGGGAATCCGCTTCCTGCAACAGCGGCTGGGCATAATGGACCAGCTCGACGGTGTCGTTTTCTTTGTAGCGGTCGATCGCCAGTTTCAGCGCTTCAATGCCGCGGGCGCGGGTGGAAACCAGCGGAACCACCGGGCAGCCAAGACGTGCTGAGAGGGCGTCGATATCGATACGGATTTGCTGCTTTTCTGCGATATCCAGCATATTCAACGCGACGATGCAGGGGATGCCCAACTCAAGCAGTTGCAACGTCAGGTAGAGGTTGCGTTCAAGGTTTGAAGCATCGACCACGTTGATCAACAGATCTGCGTCGCCGCTCAAAATATAGTGACAGGCAATTTGCTCATCGAGAGAGGTCTGGGATGAGATTGTCGTCAGAGAATAGGTGCCGGGTAAATCTACCAGCGTGACCTGATGGTCCGTTGTGGCGAAATGACCTTCTTTACGCTCAACGGTAACGCCAGCCCAGTTACCTACACGCTGGCGCGCGCCGGTGAGCTGGTTGAATAAGGTTGTCTTGCCGGAATTAGGATTACCAATTAAACCAATGGTTAGTTTTTTCATTTTTATAGACTCACTGTATTAACAGGAAACCGCTTCCACTTCTAATAACGCCAGATCTTTCTTACGCAATACCAGGCTTACGCGACGCGTTTCGATATGGATAGGATCGCCGAGCGGGGCGACGCGTACCACGTTGAAGGAGGAGCCGGGCAGCATGCCAAGTGACAACAGTTTCTGACGATAAGCTGGGCTGATTTCACGGGCAAAGCCGGTAATTTTCCACGCACTGTCAGGAGTGAATTGCATAGGGACCTACTTATATCTCGCTAACTGGATGATTACCTCATGGGGCGACAGGGCGGCATGAGACCAGATGATTAGCCAACGTAAGGAAAGAGTAAATAATCAACAAAACAATGATAATGAGAATGGTTTCTATCATCAATAGAATAAATGTGACGGAATGTAGAATTGAACAATAATTTGAGCCAATTTTGATATTTCTCAACATTTATTCCGCTTTGGAATGAATGTTTCTGCAGTGTCATTATTGACTTTCTTAATGTTTAATTAAGGTTTTATTTGTTAATGAGGTGATAAATATAAGGGGCGGAGAGAAGATAATATATTAAATATGCCGGACAGGGTGTTTACACCGCCATCCGGCACATGATCCAAACTTAGCGTTTTTTACCCATTGCCGCCGCCAGCGCATCCATCATGGCGCTGTTGCCCGCATGCTGAGTGTCACGACCGCGAGGTTTCGCGGCTTTAGGGGCCGGGCGATTGCCCTGAGCGCGATCGTTGTTCCCGCCGCCGCGACGCGCATTGGTTTCACCCGGCTGCTCGTCCAGGCGCATGGTCAGCGCGATACGCTTGCGTTGCAGGTCAACTTCCAGCACTTTCACCTTCACGATGTCGCCCGCTTTCACCACGGTGTGTGGATCGTCGACGAACTTATTCGACAATGAAGAGATATGCACCAGTCCATCCTGATGAACGCCGATATCCACAAACGCGCCGAAGTTGGTGACGTTGGTGACCGCCCCTTCCAGGATCATCCCCGGCAGCAGATCGTTCATGGTTTCTACACCATCGGCAAACTGTGCGGTTTTAAATTCAGGACGCGGGTCGCGGCCCGGTTTTTCCAGCTCTTTGATGATGTCGGTGACGGTCGGCACCCCGAAACGTTCATCGGTGAAATCGGCAGCTTTCAGATTGCGCAGTTCGTCGCTGTTGCCCATCAGGTCACGCAGCGATTGCTCGGTGGCGGCCAGAATGCGTTCCACGATCGGGTAGGCTTCCGGGTGAACGGTGGAGGCATCCAGTGGGTTATCGCCATGGTTGATGCGCAGGAAGCCCGCGCACTGTTCAAAGGCTTTTGGCCCCAGACGGCTGACTTTCAGCAGTTGCTGACGGTTCTGGAACTGACCGTTCTCATCGCGCCAGGCGACGATGTTTTGCGCCATCATGCGCGTCAGGCCGGCCACGCGGGTCAACAGCGGAACGGAGGCGGTATTGAGATCGACGCCGACGGCGTTTACGCAGTCTTCCACCACCGCATCCAGCTTACGCGCCAGCTGCGTCTGGCTAACGTCGTGCTGATACTGGCCCACGCCGATCGATTTCGGATCGATTTTCACCAGCTCAGCCAGCGGGTCCTGCAGACGACGGGCGATAGACACCGCGCCACGCAATGAAACGTCGAGATCCGGGAATTCCTGCGCCGCCAGCTCGGAAGCAGAGTAAACTGATGCCCCGGCTTCGCTGACGATCACTTTCTGTGCGGTGACTTTCGGGAACTGTTTCTGCACGTCGAGGAAGAAACGTTCGGTTTCACGCGACGCCGTACCATTACCAATCGCCACCAGTTCAACGTTGTATTTTTCACACAGCGCCGCTACAGCAACGGCGGCTTTGGCGGCCTGACCGGTGTGTGGATAAATGGTGTCGGTCGCGACCAGCTTGCCGGTGCCGTCAACAACCGCCACCTTCACGCCGGTACGCAGACCGGGATCGAGGCCCATGGTGGCACGCAGACCCGCAGGCGCGGCCATCAGCAGATCGTGCAGGTTACGGGCGAAGACGTTAATCGCTTCATCTTCGGCACGTTCACGCACGGTGCCCATCAGCTCGGTTTCGAGGTGCATCAGCACCTTAATTCGCCATGTCCAACTGACCACGCCTTTACGCCAACTGTCGGCAGGGGCGTTGTTCAGGCGCAGTCCCAGGTGGTTCTGGATAATCTGTTCGCCGTGGCTCTCTTTTGGCGGCTCATCGAATTGCGGATCGGCATTCAGCGAAAGCTGAAGCACGCCTTCGTTACGGCCACGGAACATGGCCAGCGCACGGTGAGACGGCACGGTAGAGATCGGTTCGTGGTGATCGAAGTAGTCGCGGAACTTCGCGCCTTCCTCTTCTTTACCGCTTACCACGGTGGAGACCAGGTGGGCGTTTTTCCACAGGTAATCACGCACTTTCGCCAGCAGGGCGGCGTCTTCTGCGAAGCGCTCCATCAGAATGTAGCGTGCGCCGTCGAGTGCGGCTTTGGTATCCGTCACGCCGTTGTCGGCGTTGAGGTATTTAGCGGCTTCCGTTTCCGGGTCGTGAGACGGTTCGTTCCACAACAGGTCTGCCAGCGGCTCCAGTCCGGCCTCAATGGCGATTTGCCCACGGGTACGGCGTTTAGGTTTGTACGGCAGATAGAGATCTTCGAGTTCGGTCTTACTTAACGTGCCGTTGATCGCTTTCGCCAGATCGTCGGTCAGTTTGCCTTGCTCGCCGATAGATTTCAGGATTGCCTGACGGCGGTCTTCCAGTTCACGCAGATATCCCAGACGGGTTTCCAGATTACGCAGTTGCGTATCATCCAGACCGCCGGTGATTTCCTTACGATAACGTGCGATAAACGGCACGGTGTTCCCTTCGTCAAGCAAGCGAACGGCAGCTTCTACCTGTTCAGCACGAGCCTGAATTTCACCTGCGATAATGCGGCAGAAAGAATCATTCATCATGGATAGCTTCGTCTATAGGATAAAAAATCAGGGGATAGTTATACGGATTGACTGGCAAAAATGCCAGTCATCTACGGGGGCTTCGGATTGTTCCGGTCTCACTTAACGTATTCAATCTCATTCACGTACCAGCTGGCTTCCCCGCCAGGGGTGTTCACCACCGCGAGATCGCCGACCTCTTTTTTCAGCAGCGCCCGCGCCATCGGCGAATCGATAGAGATGTAATCTTTACGGCCGAAGATCTCATCGTAGCCAACAATACGGAATTTGCGGATGTCTCCATCGTCATTTTCAATCTCAACCCATGCGCCAAAGAAGACTTTGCCTTCCTGCTGCGGGGAGTAATCGACGATTTTCAGATTCTCCATGCACTTGGTCAAATATCGGACGCGGCGGTCGATCTCACGCAGGCGCTTTTTATTATACTGGTAGTCGGCATTTTCGCTGCGGTCACCCAGACTTGCGGCCCAGGTAACTTTTTTGGTGACTTCCGGGCGCTCTTCACGCCAGAGATAATTCAGCTCTTGTTTGAGTTTTTCATACCCTTCACGGGTTATCAGGGGCGTTTTCATCTTATTGTTTTACCTTCGACTCTGTGATGATGCGCACAATTAGTATTACGCGAGCATATCAACAGAATAAATAATGTATTGCGAGAAACATTGTATACTTAAGCTGCTGTTTAATATGCTTTGTAACAATTTAGCCTGGAATTCATACCAGAATTCGCTGGTGACTCACGCTAGCTTTCTTAAGAATATACACTTAATTGTTGCGAACCTTTGGGAGTAATAACAATGCAAGAGAACTATAAGATTCTGGTGGTCGATGACGACATGCGCTTGCGTGCGCTTCTGGAACGTTATTTGACCGAGCAGGGCTTCCAGGTTCGAAGCGTCGCAAACGCTGAGCAGATGGATCGTCTGCTGACCCGTGAGTCTTTCCACCTGATGGTGCTCGATTTAATGCTGCCGGGAGAAGATGGCCTGTCTATTTGCCGTCGCCTGCGCAGCCAAAGCAACCCGATGCCGATCATTATGGTCACGGCGAAGGGCGAAGAAGTGGACCGTATCGTTGGACTGGAAATCGGCGCTGACGATTACATTCCGAAACCGTTTAACCCGCGTGAACTGCTGGCGCGTATCCGCGCTGTACTGCGTCGCCAGGCGAACGAACTGCCGGGCGCGCCTTCCCAGGAAGAAGCGGTCATTGCGTTTGGTAAGTTCAAACTGAACCTCGGTACGCGTGAAATGTTCCGCGAAGATGAGCCTATGCCGCTCACCAGCGGTGAATTTGCGGTGCTGAAAGCGTTGGTAAGCCACCCACGTGAACCGCTGTCCCGCGACAAGTTGATGAACCTGGCCCGTGGTCGTGAATATTCGGCGATGGAGCGGTCCATCGACGTGCAGATTTCTCGTCTGCGTCGTATGGTGGAAGAAGACCCGGCGCACCCTCGTTATATTCAGACCGTATGGGGTCTGGGCTACGTCTTTGTTCCGGACGGTTCTAAAGCATGAGGCGAATGCGCTTCTCGCCACGAAGTTCGTTTGCTCGCACGTTATTGCTTATCGTCACCTTGCTGTTTGCAAGCCTGGTGACGACCTACCTTGTGGTGCTGAACTTCGCGATTCTGCCGAGCCTCCAGCAGTTTAATAAGGTCCTGGCCTACGAAGTCCGTATGCTGATGACTGATAAACTGCAACTGGAGGACGGTACGCAACTGGTAGTGCCACCTGCATTTCGTCGGGAAATTTACCGTGAGCTCGGTATTTCCCTCTATTCCAACGAGGCCGCTGAAGAAGCCGGTCTGCGTTGGGCGCAACACTATGAATTCTTAAGCCACCAGATGGCGCAGCAACTGGGCGGCCCGACGGAAGTCCGCGTTGAGGTGAACAAGAGCTCGCCGGTCGTGTGGCTGAAAACCTGGCTGTCCCCCAACATATGGGTACGCGTGCCGCTTACGGAAATCCATCAGGGTGATTTCTCACCGCTGTTCCGCTATACGCTGGCGATTATGCTGCTGGCTATCGGTGGCGCGTGGCTGTTTATCCGTATTCAGAACCGACCGTTGGTGGATCTTGAACATGCGGCGTTACAGGTGGGGAAAGGCATTATTCCGCCGCCGCTGCGCGAGTATGGTGCCTCTGAGGTACGCTCTGTTACCCGAGCCTTCAACCATATGGCCGCCGGCGTAAAACAGCTGGCCGATGACCGTACGCTGTTAATGGCGGGCGTGAGCCATGATTTACGCACCCCGCTTACGCGTATCCGTCTGGCGACGGAAATGATGGGCGAAGAAGACGGATACCTCGCGGAGTCCATCAATAAGGACATTGAAGAGTGTAATGCCATTATCGAACAGTTCATCGATTATCTGCGGACGGGTCAGGAGATGCCGATGGAGATGGCCGATCTGAACTCGGTATTAGGTGAAGTGATCGCGGCAGAAAGTGGTTACGAGCGTGAAATTGATACTGCATTACGCCCAGGCGTCATTCAGGTGAAGATGCACCCACTGTCTATCAAGCGCGCGGTTGCTAATATGGTGGTTAACGCCGCTCGCTACGGTAATGGCTGGATTAAGGTCAGTAGCGGTATGGAAGCGCATCGCGCCTGGTTCCAGGTCGAAGATGACGGGCCGGGTATCAAACCGGAACAGCGTCAACACCTGTTCCAGCCGTTTGTGCGCGGTGACAGCGCGCGTAGCACCAGCGGCACGGGCCTGGGTCTGGCGATTGTACAGCGTATTATCGATAACCATAACGGTATGCTGGAAATTGGGACCAGTGAGCGAGGCGGGCTGTCGATACGCGCCTGGCTTCCGGTTCCATTCACGCGCACGCAGGGGACAACGAAAGACGCGTAGAAAAAAGGGAGGCTAAATGCCTCCCTTTTTATTTCGCTAACCGACTGATGTCGCTGCGCTTATCAGTTGCAGTAGGCCGGATAAGGCAAAGCCGCCATCCGGCACTTTTCGTTACAGCTTCGGTCCGGCGCTAACCAGCGCTTCGCCCGCAGGGGTGTCGGTGTACTTCTCGAAGTTCTCGATAAACAGTTTCGCCAGTGCGTTGGCTTTTTCTTGCCACTGCTCCGGGGATGCGTAGGTATTACGCGGATCGAGAATACGCGTATCCACACCCGGCAGCTCGGTTGGGATTGCCAGGTCAAACATCGGCAGACGGAACGTTTCCGCGTTATCCAGAGATCCGTTCAGGATGGCGTCGATAATCGCACGGGTATCTTTGATTGAGATACGCTTGCCGGTGCCGTTCCAGCCGGTATTCACCAGATAAGCCTGTGCACCAGCCGCCTGCATGCGTTTCACCAGTACTTCTGCGTACTGCGTTGGGTGCAGCGACAGGAATGCCGCGCCGAAACAGGCAGAGAAGGTTGGCGTAGGCTCAGTGACGCCACGCTCGGTGCCAGCCAGTTTGGCGGTAAAGCCAGACAGGAAGTGGTACTGGGTTTGGTCCGCCGTCAGGCGAGAAACCGGTGGCAGTACGCCAAATGCGTCGGCGGTCAGGAAGATGACTTTGGTTGCATGACCCGCTTTTGACACCGGCTTAACGATATTGTCGATGTGATAAATCGGGTAGGACACGCGGGTGTTCTCGGTTTTGGAACCATCATCGAAGTCGATAGAACCATCTTCGCGCACGGTGACGTTTTCCAGCAGGGCATCACGGCGGATTGCGTTGTAGATTTCCGGCTCAGCATCTTTAGACAGTTTGATGGTCTTCGCGTAGCAACCGCCTTCGAAGTTAAATACGCCGTCGTCATCCCAGCCGTGTTCGTCATCGCCAATCAGGCGGCGTTTCGGGTCGGTGGACAGCGTGGTTTTACCGGTACCGGACAGGCCAAAGAAGACCGCCACATCCCCTTTTTCACCGACGTTTGCCGAGCAGTGCATGGATGCAATGCCTTTCAGCGGCAGCAGGTAGTTCATGACGGAGAACATACCTTTCTTCATCTCGCCGCCGTACCAGGTGCCGCCAATTAACTGAATGCGTTCAGTCAGGTTAAACGCCACGAAGTTTTCGGAGTTCAGACCTTGTTCTTTCCACTGTGGGTTAGTGCATTTTGCACCGTTCATCACGATGAAATCAGGTTTGAAATCAACCAGTTCTTCGTCGCTCGGGCGGATGAACATATTTTTGACAAAATGTGCCTGCCAGGCGACTTCGGTAATGAAGCGCACGGAAAGACGGGTATCCGCATTAGCACCGCAGAAAGCATCAATGATAAACAGACGTTTGCCGGAGAGTTGATGGGTGACTAACCCTTTCAAATGCTGCCAGGTTTCCTGGGAAAGCGGTTTGTTGTCGTTCTTACCTTTACCTTTGTCGGACCACCAGAGTGTATCTCGTGTGGTGTCGTCACGGACAATGTACTTATCCTTTGGCGAACGTCCGGTAAAGATACCGGTATCAACTGCAACGGCGCCCAGATTCGTTAACACGCCACGCTCATAACCTTCCAGGTTTGGATCAAGTTCTTCCTGATAAAGCGTGTCGTAGTCTGGATTGTAAACGATATCCTGAACGTCATTGATACCATAAGCCTTGAGATCTTGCGGGGTTAAACTGTTGTTCACACGCATTTCACTGCTCCTTAGCCAATATGTATTACCTGGAATAGTAAGGTTTTTTAGGGATTGCTAACCGCGACAAGGCTCATAGATTTACGCATCCGGTGATTCCACGAATAACCGAATACGCTGCGACTCCTGTCACAAAGAGGCGGATATTATGGCAGGAAACCCTTTTTTGTTGTGGAAAATGTTCTTAAAACGTTAATAGAGAGTGTTTTTGGCGGGAATCTTGTGAGTGTAATCGCATTCATGTAAGAAAAAAACGTAACTCAAACATAAACAATATCGATTCACCTCGCGCAGTTGGGTTCCGAAATGGACCGACAAATACTCATATTTGTGAAGTTGATGCGATAATTAGATTTTCTCTTCTTTCTGGAAAACGACATGGACAGTGTTGAGCTTTCACCAACGACCCGCTGGGGCATGATCTTTATCGGACTGCTACAAGGGTGTGTGTGCTACCTGCTGATGGCGTATCTTGCGCCGCAGAACAGTGACTGGCTGTTCTACGGGATGCCCGTAACGATTGCGCTCTCCTCTGCGCTTTTGCTGACTGTCGTCTCATTTAAGCAACGTGCTCTATGGTGCTGGATGGCGTTGATCTGTGTGGTTGTGCTGGCGATGAGTGTGTGGCTGAAATGGAGTGTGGCAGACAGTGACAGATGGCGGCAGGATGACATTTTTTTTGTCTACGGCTGGCGCTTACTGTTGATGGCGATGCTGGCTTTGTCGTGGATTCAATATCAACTTCATGCCCGTCGTGAACAGGCTCGCTATCCGCAGTTTTATACCTACCTGTGGCTTAACTCGCTGACGCTGCTGATCGCTTTTGTGGCCAACGGCCTGTTCTGGCTGGTGCTCCTGCTGTGGAGTGAAATGTTTCAACTGGTCGGAATCACCTTCTTCAACATGCTTTTCTTTGAGACTGACTGGTTTGTTTATTTGGCTTTAGGTCTGATCACCGCACTGGCAGTAGTGCTGGCACGTACGCAGTCGCGTCTGGTTGCTGCGGTGCAAAAGTTGCTGACGTTCCTTGCCACAGGTTTACTCCCGCTGGTTGCACTGTTAGCGCTGATGTTTATGCTGACCCTGCCTTTTAGCGGACTGGACGCTATCTCACAGCGCGTGTCAGCGGCTGGCCTGATGTCCACGTTGACGCTGATCTTCCTGTTGCTGATGGCCATTGTGCGCGAGCCGCACAAAGAGGCGTTACCTTATCCTGGCGCATTACGTTACTTGATTAACGCTTCACTGGTTGTTGCTCCTCTCTATATGCTGATTGCCGGTTGGGCAATGTGGCTGAGAATTCATCAGTATGGCTGGACGCCTGAGCGTTTGTATGGCGCATTGGTGGTCTTTGTATTACTGGTGTGGTCCCTCGGCTATCTGGTCAGTATTTTGCGCGCTGGAGGCAACCCGCTCGATATTCAGGGAAAGGTCATTCTTGGCGTTTCGCTCCTGACATTGGGCCTGTTGATTCTGCTGACGTCGCCGGTCATTGATGTTTGGCGTATTAGCGTCAACAGCCATATGGGGCGCTACTACAGCGGGAAAATTACGGCTGACCAGGTCAGTCTGTATATGCTGGATCACAGCGGAAAACCCGGTCGCGCCGCACTGGAAGCATTGCAAAAAGACGATGCATTCAACAAAGACAGCAAGCGCAGGCGTGATTTAAATGCCATCCTGCGGGGGCATCGCGATCCGGTAAATGAGCTGACAGCAACGCAGTTAGCGCCGAAGGTGATGATTGCACCGGGAAGCAAGAAGCCCGATGACGCGTTTTGGACGTTTTTAAAGGGGCAGCGCTACCGGATCGCCTCCTGTATTGAGCAGGATGCGTGTGTGTTGGTGGATCAGGATCTCAACGCGGATGGGCAGCCCGAGCAAGTATTGTATGCTTTTGGCGATGGGGAGAGCCTGGTCTTTGGCGTTAAGGAAAACAAATGGGTGTTGATCGCGACAGCCCGGCTACCGGAGGGATTCAATAAGGATCAACTGCTGCAGGCGCTGGCGAATCATCAACTGGATTCGGCTTCAAGAGTCTGGCGGGATATCACCATTAATGGCAAACGACTGCCGATGACTTATTACAATGAGTGAATCTGTTGCCGGATGGCGGCGCGAGCGCCTCATCCGGCCGACAAAAGTTTTACCGTAGGCCCGATAAGCGTTGCGCCACCGGGCAAAACGGGGATTAATGCACCTGTGGATCGGCAGGGGAGGCGTTGCTGCGGATCTCTGCAATATCCATGGCGTTAAACAGATAGTGGCTACCGCAATAATCGCAGTGCATATCGATTTCACCTTCTTCTGCCAGAATGCTGTCAACTTCTTCATCCGGCAGCGTTTTCAGAGCGCCCGCGCAGCGTTCGCGTGAACAGGTGCATTTGAACTCAACATCCTGAGGATCGTAGAGGGTGACTTCTTCTTCGTGGTACAAACGCCACAGAACTTCGTTGGCTGGCAGCGTCAGCAACTCTTCGGCTTTGATGGTTTCTGTCAGTGCGGCAAGGTGATCGAAATCATCTGCCTGTGCGTTTTGCGCTGGCATGACCTGCAACAGCATACCGCCAGCAGCAGGTTTACCGTCGACGTCGCCAGTGCGGATAAACAGACGCGTCGGCAGCTGTTCCGAACGCATGAAGTAATCTTCCAGGCAGGCCGCCAGCGTGTCACCTTCCAGACCGACCACGCCCTGATAGCGTTCGCCTTCTTCCGGTGTAATAGTGATCACCAGATAGCCGTTGCCAACCAGTGTTTTCAGATCGGCATCTTCAGGGATATCGCCTTGTATACGAGCCACGCCGCGCATCTGCTGGTTGTTGTTGCCGTTAATGACCGCCAGGCTCAACGGACCGTCGCCCTGCAGCTGTACGGTGATATCACCGTCAAACTTCAGCGTCGCGGTCAGCAGGCTGGTGGCAACCAGCAGCTCCGCCAGCACGGTTTTGACCGGCTGTGGGTAAGTATGATTTTCGAGGATCTGTTGCAGGGTTTGCGAAACGGTTACCAGTTCGCCGCGCACGGCAAAGTTTTCAAACAGATAACGATGTAATTGGTCATGTTGCGGCATAATCATCTCTCTTGCAGGTGACAGTCACTCGCTGTCGCCATGTTTAAATCGTAACAGGTCGCGGCGCTCTTTTTTGTCCGGTCGCCTGTCCGGGTGCGGCATGGTTAACGCGTTAAGTTTACGCGCCAGCGCCATTTTTTCGCGTTTTTCCACGCTTTCTGCGGTTTCTTCATACAGCATAACGGCTTCAGTTGCCGGGCGGCGCTGCTCGCTAATGGCTTTAATAATGACCGTTCGTTCGTCATTCCCCTGGCGCAGGGTGAGGGTGGCATTTAGCTCGACAATCTTACTCGGCTTGCTGCGCTGCCCGTTGTAATGCACCTTACCGCCTTCAACCATTTCGCGGGCGACTGCGCGCGTTTTATAAAAGCGTGCTGCCCACAGCCATTTATCCAGCCTGACTTCGACAGGGGGCTTCTCTTTCATGGCGTCTCCTTCACATCAGTGAGGGGATCAGTCGGCGGTAGTCATTCAGTGACGGATGGCGTGCGTACTGTTTTTCCGCTGTACCTGAGTCGGGATTGGTTACGCCGAGGCAGTAACGAATGCCGAATTGAGCAGCGGCGTCGAGAATTGGTTCGCTGTCGTCAATAAACAACGTCTTCTCTGCACTCATTCCCGTTTCTTCAGCGACAGCGTGCCATAACCGCTGATCCTCTTTGGGATAACCAAATGTGTGGGTGGAAAGTAATAAATCAAGGTGTGAGGCCAGACCGGTATGCTGAAGCTTCACCGCCAGGTTATGCGGATGCGCATTGGTAAGCAAAATACGACGTTTGCCGCTCGCTTTTAGGGCATCAAGGAACGGTACCGTATCTTCACGCAGTACGGCGCGTGGTCCCTGTGCGGTTGTCATGGCGCATATATCCAGACCCAGACGTTCGCTCCAGTAATCCAGGCAGTACCAGTTTAGCGTATGCTGTACGGCATGATACTGCTGACGAATAAATTCCTGGGCTTCCTGGGGAGAGATACCCTGCTGCGCGCCGTAGGTTTCCGGCACCAGTTTTTGCCAGAAATAGTTATCGAATGCCAGATCGAGCAGCGTACCGTCCATATCCAGCAGAACGGTGTCGACGTCCTGCCAGGCAATATCTATGTGCATGGAAACTCCCCAGAGGAAAATAAGATGCGCGACAGGGTAGCATATTCCGTCGCGCGGGCGTGTTATCGAATCAGGCTTTCTGGGTCTTCAAGCAGCGTTGGATTCAGGCAACTCTCGTAATATTCCTGAATTTCCGCGATGCGCGAACGGTGACGCTGGTAGCGTCTGAATGCCTGAACGCTGTTGTAGATAGCGCATCCCAGCATGGAGATCATCAGCAGCGTGGTGCCAAGGTAACGCCATAAACCTGAACGATCCGGGATCCGGTGCAGGCCAATGTGCTGGGTACCGTTGGCGTCGGTCGAGATGTTGGTGACAATCCCTTCAGCGCGAAATGGCGTTTGCATCAGCATCTGGGCAAGGCGCTGGAAAGCGTTCCATTGCTCTTGTGGCGGATAGTCGTACAACGAGGTCGCCGGCCAGGGCTGATCAACCAGGTCGCTGCCTTCGTCACTGATAATCAGGAAACCACCGGGGGCAGGGCTATTCAGTGCCTGAGCCGCCCGGGCGGTCTCGCGTGAAATGAACGGTGCCGTAGAAGTATTCACCAGGTTATCCAGTGATTCGGCGCTTACCGGGCGCAACAGCACATTCACACCATCCAGTTTCCCGGCGTTTGCTCGCTTAACCAGAGCGTTCCAGTCCTTACTGTTACCCAGGTTAACCAGGGCATTTTTCAGGCGTACGCATTCATCTTCGGCGGCACACAAATCGGCGGTTTTCAGGACAATATCGCCAAAATCATCCAGCAATACCATGCCGGACTTCTGAATGGCTGAGCGTAATGATGAGCTGACGCGAGAGTCATCGTCGGGTTTGGGATGCAGTTGGCGGCTAACGCTTTGGGTCAGTGCGGTAGCCTTATTGACCAGGTCGGACTCAGGCAGCGGCAGGGCGCGCGCGTCATTCCAGATAATCTGCGAACAATCAAATGGCATAAAAGGTGTCGCGGGTTGTGCGTTCCAGCTCCCCTGAGTGTGGATGTTACACATCCCCGTGCCACTCAGATGCAGCGTGTCGCCCACGCGAACGCCTGCCTTTTCCAGTTGCTTAACGCTGGTGGCCTCAACAGTTTGCGCCCCTTTCATCCAGGAAAGCGTAAGTTTAATTGGCATATCCAACGGGACCCAAAACAGCAGCATTAGCAATACCAGCAACGAACCGCCGGCAATGACGGCGCTGCGTAGCCAGTGTTGCAACGGGAAGTTTTTCACCTCGTCATGCAAAGATAAAAAACGCCCCTGGCGGACAACATGGCGATCCAGATAGATATCAATATCCGTTTGCTGGCCAAGGTCCTGTGCAATGTAAGGTTGCCAGTGTGGTGGATAAATCAGGTCAATAATACCCAGGGAGATATTATTAATTTGCTCCTGATCGTTTTCACCAAACAGCCCCCAGCGACGTGGAGTGCCACGCAGACAGTGGATTTCTCGTAGAGCCGTTTTAGACGGTGGTGCAAACAGGCCCCACAGACCCGCAGCCAGCAGCAACACCGCGCCACCGGCGGTCCACGGTACGAACGTGTCTGGCATGATTAAACAGAAAAAGAACAGCAGGAATGAGGCAGCAATCAGTAACGCTTCGCGCAATCCCGACGGGCGGCTGAGAGCATATTCTTCATGCGTTTCCTGACGAATATTCAGCAGTTCAATCTGCTCGCTTTCTTCACCACGAATAGATGCCTGAGTAGACGCGGTGTGCTGTAGGGCGTAGCCGCGCGCTTCCTGCATATACTCTTTCAACGTATGACCGTTCAACGAGATAACCAGCGGCAGCGTATTGGTGTGGATCAGCTCAACGCTGTTTTCGTCATTGATGTATTGTTCCCAGAAGGGAGGCAAATGCACTTCGACGGAGTCGAGATAATAGCGCCATTTATTCGGATCGTCGGTGGTGATGCCATAGCGCGTAATTGAATGCGTCAGTACGATGACGCTATTACTTTGGGCATTCAGGGTTAACGATACCGGTGCCGAACTGGCACCTGTTGGGCCAGGTACCTGCTGAATTTGACTGAGGTTTTCGAGATAGTTTTCGACCGCGCCACGTTCTTCGGGTGTTAGTTTACGCTTAGAGGCGTCAGAGAAGACGTTGCTCAACGGTAATTTTTGTTGTCTGAATTTTGATCTGAATCGCCACCCTGCAAGCAATGAGCAGGCCAGCAAAGCAGCTAAAAAAATCAGAATGGTGCTCATGCTTTCCCCATCTTACTTAGTCTGTCAGGCGTGGTCAGTCGCACCCTGTTCAATATTCGTGATTCTGTGGTTGGCTATCGGCAAGTGTGGAGTTGAACTTGAGCATCTTTAAGTACAGCCCAATAAATGCGAATAATAGCAAAATCACCAAAAACGGAATATCAGCAAATTCCTGGAGTTATTTCAACCTATTGACTTTTAATTTGAAATAGGGATTAACTTTTAGTACGTTACATAAATGTAAATAAACGGCAATTCACATTGCCGAAACCGTGCTGTATATCGCACAATAACCCCAGATTTCACAGCAAAGATCCTCATGATGAGCAAATCATTACAAAAGCCCACGATTTTGAAAGTGGAAACCGTCGCACAATCCCGGCTATTTAAAGTCGAAAGCGTGGACCTTGAGTTCAGCAACGGCGTACGTCGTGTTTATGAGCGTATGCGCCCATCCACGCGCGAAGCGGTAATGATTGTGCCGATTGTGGATGACCACCTGATCCTCATTCGCGAATATGCGGTCGGAACCGAATCTTACGAGCTTGGTTTTTCCAAAGGGTTAATCGATCCGGGTGAAAGCGTGTTTGAAGCGGCTAACCGGGAACTGAAAGAAGAAGTGGGATACGGTGCGAAGGACCTGACGTTTTTGAAAAAACTCAGCATGGCGCCTTCCTATTTCTCCAGCAAGATGAATATTGTGGTCGCTGAGGATCTTTATCCTGAGTCGCTGGAAGGTGATGAGCCCGAGCCATTGCCACAGGTGCGCTGGCCGCTGGCGCATTTGATGGATCTGTTAGAAGACCCTGACTTCCACGAAGCGCGTAATGTCAGTGCGCTGTTCCTGGTACGCGAATGGCTGAAAGGGCAGGGGCGGTTTTAATCGACATTGCCGGATGGTGGATGTCGCCTTATCCGGCCTACAAAATCCAGCAATATCAAACAATTGTGCCGAAAATGTAGGCCGGATAAGCGAAGCGTCATCCGGCAAAAGATTAGAACAACTCGTGCGTCTCACCATTATCAATAATGGTTGTCCCCACCTCATGTACCGCCTGTTGCGTTGGCTGAGTACCTTCAATGAAATACTCTGCACGGCTGTTACCGCCGTTTGCCAGTTGGCCGGTGCTACGATCGATATTGACGGTAACGATACCCGGTGGTGGTGTCAGCGGCTGCTCAGGGACACCTTCTAATACACTCTTCATGTAGGCATCCCATGCAGGCTGCGCACTCTTGGCACCGCCTTCGTAGCCGGAGATTTGGTCTTTGATCGCGCCGGATGCCGTCGTATGTCCGAGATCGCGGCGATGATCATCAAAGCCGATCCATACCGAGGTCACCACCCCTGGGCCGTAGCCGGAGAACCATGCATCTTTCGAGCTGTTGGTTGTCCCGGTTTTCCCGCCGATGTCATGGCGCTGTAAATCGCGTCCTGCACGCCAGCCGGTTCCCATCCAGCCTGGTTCACCAAAGATATTGGTGTTCAACGCGCTCTTGATCAGGAAGGCCAGCGGCGTGTTGATGACGTGCGGTGCGTATTCTTGCGTGCCGCTTTGTGCGACCAGCGCCTGGTTAGCTTGCTCAAGCTGTGGCATTGGCACGGCGGCGTTTTGTTGTTCCTGAGATACCGCAACATCTTCAACGTTACTGTTTTCCAGCACGTTAGACTTCTGCGTATCGCCGTAAATTACCGGGATATCACATTCCGGGCAGGCAATTTTTGGCTTCGCCTCAAAGATAACGCCACCCATATCGCTTTCAATCTTACTGATGAAATACGGGTCGACCAGGAACCCGCCGTTTGCCATTACCGCGTAACCGCGAGCAACCTGCAGCGGAGTGAACGAGGCTGAGCCCAGCGCCAGTGATTCAGTATGCACAATATTCTGTGCCGGAAAGCCGAAACGCTGCAGATACTCTGCCGCGTAATCCACACCCATTGCGCGCATGGCACGAACCATCACCACGTTTTTCGACTGGCCGAGCCCCTGACGTAAGCGGATAGGGCCAGCATATTGCGGCGGTGAGTTTTTTGGCTGCCAGTCAGAACCTGCACCGGCATCCCAACGGGAAATCGGTACGTCATTCAGCATACTTGCCAGCGTCAGGCCTTTATCCATCGCGGCGGTATACAGGAAAGGTTTGATGTTAGAACCCACCTGGCGTAACGCCTGGGTGGCACGGTTAAACTTGCTCTGGTTGAAATCAAAACCCCCCACCAGTGCCAGCACTGCGCCGTTTTGCGGGTTAATCGAAACCAGTGCGGAGTTAACGTCCGGCACTTGCGCCAGCCACCAGGCATCTCCCACCTGGCGTACCCAGATTTGCTGGCCAGTCTGTACTACGTCGGTCACTTTACGCGGTGTTGGGCCTTGTTGAGTATCCGAACGATAAGGACGCGCCCAGCGCATACCTTCCATACGTAATGACACCGATGTTCCATCCGCCAACGCAGCGGTCGCTTCCTGTGGGTTGGCGCTGGTGACAACCGCGGGCAGCAGCGGGCCGTAGGTCGGTAGCGCTTTTAGCGTATCGGTGATTTTTTTGCTGTCCCAACTGCTTTCGCCCACTTTCCACAGCACGTTCGACGGGCCGCGGTAGCCGTGGCGCATGTCGTAATCCATCACGTTGTTACGTACTGCCTGCTGAGCCGCCTGCTGTACTTTGCGCGTAATGGTGGTGGTGATGCGATACCCGTCTTCATAGGCTTTCTCGCCATAACGGTTATACATCTCCTGGCGCACCATCTCAGACAGATAAGGGGCTGAGAAAGCGATTTCCGGCGCGTGATAGTTGGCATCGATCGCTTCACTACGTGCCTGATCGTATTGGGCCTGGGTGATGTAGTTTTCGCTCAACATACGCGACAGTACAACGTTACGGCGCGCAGTTGCCCGGTCCATCGAATAGAGCGGGTTGAATGTTGACGGCGCTTTTGGCAGACCGGCGATCACCGCGATTTCACTTAAGCTGAGTTGATCAACTGTCTTGCCGAAATAGACCTGCGCGGCAGCACCCACGCCATAGGCGCGATACCCCAGATAGATCTTGTTCAGATAAAGCTCGAGGATCTCGTCTTTACTCAGCAATTGCTCAATACGGATAGCCAGGAACACTTCTTTGATCTTACGCATCAGCGTACGTTCCGGACTCAGGAAGAAGTTTCTCGCCAACTGTTGGGTAATGGTACTGGCCCCTTGTGAGGCGTGGCCGGAGAACAACGCGACGCTGGCCGCACGGAAGATCCCCACCGGGTCCACCCCGTGGTGCTCATAGAAGCGGCTGTCTTCTGTGGCGATAAAGGCTTTAACCATTACCGGCGGCATTTGATCCAGCGTAACCGGAATTCGACGTTTCTCGCCATATTGCGCGATGAGTTCGCCGTCAGCACTGTAAACCTGCATTGGGATCTGCAGACGCACATCTTTTAGCGTCGCGACGTCAGGTAATTGTGGCTCGATATAGCGATAAAGGCCATAGATCGAGCCTGCTCCCAGCAGGATGCAACATACTGCAAGGATTAATAAATACTTTACGAACTTCACTGGAGATTTCCCATTTAGTGGCATTTGGGCAGTTTATAAACAAACGCGCGGTAGTATAAAGGCAAGCCAGACGCATTGATATACCCGTTGAAGGAACGGGTGATAAGGAGATCATCAGCAATGGCTTTTCGTATATGGAAAATTGGTCTGCATATTCAGCAACATGATGCGCTGGCTGTCGCTATCGTTCGTGACGCATCCGGTTGGGTCCTACAACGCTGGTGGCGTATGCCGCTGGCACATCAGGTTGTCGTCGATGGGCACATTCGTGAGCCGGAACAGCTTACTGCGGTGCTCCTGCCGTGGAGCCGTGAACTACCGCACAGGCACCATATTCACCTTTCTTTTCCTGCCAACAGGACGTTACAAAAAAAGTTACCCCGTCCAGCAATGACCCTACGCGAACCAGAGCAAACGGCATGGTTGTCTGGGGCAATGGCTCGCGAACTGGATATGGAGCCGGATGCGCTGCAGTTTGATTATAGCGAAGACACGCTAAGCCCGGCGTTCAACGTGACGGCGGCACAAAGCAAAGAAATATCGGCACTCCTGACACTGATGCATCCCCTGAAAGTACAGGTTACGGCCATTACGCCGGATGCCAGCGCCTTGCAGCGATTAATTCCTTATTTACCCGTGCATCAATCGTGTCTGGCATGGCGTGACGATACCCAATGGCTCTGGGCGAGCCGCACGGCATGGGGACGTAAATCGACGGGGGAAATTGACGATATTGACGCGCTTGCCGCGGCATTATCTCTTTGCCCTGTGGATATTGCGCTATGTGACGCTGGTGGCTTTGATCCCTTTAATGCGGTGTCCGTCCGCCAGCCACCGATTCCAACGGAAAGCCACAACTTTGCTGTTGCGCTTGGGCTGGCGATGGGAGGTGTGTACTGATGACGGCGAACATCAATCTTTTGCCCTGGCGTCAGTCGCGGCGGTATGCCCGTCTGCAATGGTGGGGAGCATTATTGAGTGGATCTTTACTGGTTATTGTGGGTATCGCGTTGGGTTATTACGCGCTTTCTCGCGTAGATAATCGGGTCGATTTACTGCTGGCTGATGCCGAAAAAATGCGGGCTGAAACCCTGATAGCGCTCAAGCCGCGCCTGCAACAGCGTCAACAACAATGGCAGCAGGCGCAACAAAGAGAAAAACGGCGTGAACAGATGCGAAGCTGGCAGTCTGTTTTACAAGGGGTGGCCGAGTTGCTGCCAGAACAGGCGTGGTTAACAGGAATGACCTGGCAGCAGGATACGCTGGAGCTGACAGGGCTGACGCTGAACGTTGCTGCGCTTCATAGACTGGAGACGCAATTACGTAAACACCCTGGGTTTCAGTTGGGAAGCTCAGGGGAAACGCGACAAGATGCGCAGGGACACTGGCAGTTTCACTATCGTCTGATACGGAGCGTTATGCATGCAGGCGCTTTGTGATGGCTGGTTAGCGCAGACGCCGCGGTTTCGACTTTTGTGCTGGGGCGGCTGGATGTTGGTTCTGATCGCGGCTGCGCTGTTGTGCCTTTATCCTGTAGAGCAACAACGGAAAGTGCAGCAGGCAGCATTAGTCCGTCAACGCGTGGCGATTCAAGATCAATGGCGCAATCTGTATCTGCTGGCGTCATCGGTTGAACAACCCTTTTCTCCCTCTGAAGCGAGGCCGGTTCCTTTTTCCCCATTGGTATATCAAAGCTCTCTTACACGTCTGATCCACTGGCAGCCCTCCGTACGGGGAGGCGAACTGGCGCTGAAAACTGCGTGGGATGCAGTCCCACACGTGTTTGCCCTACTGGCGGAACAGGGAATGAGTACGAGTCAGTTTTCTCTTAGAGCAGAAGATGCTGATGTGTTGTTGACGATACACCTGGAGCGTCTGAATGATGACTAAGCGCTGGCTGTTCGCGTGTTTTAGCGTGCTGTTGTTGACCGGCATGCGCAATCCCTTTCAGCCGCCAGAGGATCTCTGCCGGATGGCTGAGTTGTCGGCATGGCGTTATCAGGGGGCGGTGATCCAGGGAGGGCGCTCAATTGGTTTTATGCAGGATGGTCAACACAAATGGCGGAGGGTCGAGCAGCGAGATGTTCTGAATGGCATCTGGAGGGTATCTCAGGTGACAGCCCAAAGCGTAACTATCGACACAGGGAATGATTGTGAGCCATCACGGTGGCAGTGGCAACGACAAGGAGAGGCGAATGAAGCGGTGGATAGTCATCGTGCTGATGACCGTAATACCCAGCGTGCTGGCTGGGAAAGCACAAAACGTGACGCTGGTGGTCGATGATGTGCCCGTTGTACAGGTGCTGCAGGCGCTGGCGGTGCAGGAGAAGAGAAATCTGGTGGTGTCACCGGATGTTAGCGGTGTGCTGTCATTGCATCTGACGAATGTGCCCTGGAAACAGGCATTGCAGACAGTTGTGAAAAGCGCCGGGCTGGTATTACGCCAGGAGGGTAATATTCTGCATGTGCATTCTGTTCAATGGCAGAGTGAAAATGCGGCCCGCCAGGAAAACGAGCAGGCACGGATTCAGGCCAGCTTGCCGCTGGAACATCGCCGCATCATTTTGCACTATGCCGATGCATCCGAGTTGGCCAAAGCCGGTGAAAAACTGCTGAGTACTAAAGGAAGTATAACGGTCGATAAACGTACCAACCGCTTACTGCTGCGAGACAATTCTGTTGCGCTAAACACACTGGAACAGTGGGTGGCGCAAATGGACTTGCCCGTTGAACAGGTCGAGCTGGCGGCGCATATCGTCACGATTAATGAAAAAAGTTTGCGTGAGCTGGGGGTTAAGTGGTCGCTGGCAGATGCACAATTGCCAGGGGCGGTGGGGAATGTCACCACGCTTGCCAGCGACCTTTCTGTGTCTACTGCAACATCGCGGGTGGGATTTAATATTGGCCGCATTAATGGTCGTTTGCTGGAGCTTGAGTTGTCCGCATTGGAGCAAAAACAGCAGCTCGACATCATTGCCAGTCCTCGATTACTGGCTTCTCATCTGCAACCTGCCAGTATTAAGCAGGGCAGTGAAATCCCGTATCAGGTCTCCAGCGGTGAAAGCGGCGCGACTTCCGTCGAATTTAAGGAAGCGGTGCTGGGGATGGAGGTAACGCCGACCGTGCTGCAGAAAGGGCGGATCAGACTGAAACTGCATATCAGCCAGAATGTTCCGGGACAGGTTCTACAGCAGGCAGATGGCGAAGTGTTGGCTATCGACAAGCAAGAGATTGAAACGCAGGTCGAGGTAAGAAGCGGCGAGACGATTGCGCTTGGCGGGATTTTTTCACATAAGAATAAATCCGCAGCCGACAGCGTGCCGCTATTAGGCGACATTCCCTGGCTTGGCTCTCTTTTTCGTCATGATGGTAAAGAAGATGAGCGGCGTGAGTTAGTGGTTTTTATCACGCCCAGACTGGTCCCAACAGAATAACTTATGCATGAAAACCCGTTGTTTTCGCGCTGAACACGTTTCAGGGATTTGACGTGCGGGTGTATTTAGCATACAAGGAGTACCGATTTGAGTGTCGGGACTTTTCTGTACTTATGCAGCAGTGAATACGCTTCGCCTTTCCGGTGGTGTGTCATAGGCTTATTTGGCGTCATTTGGCTACACGATACGTCATCAGGTCAGATGTTTGCAGGGTAGCATGCCTGCCACGACCAGAAATGCGTAAGGTTTGGTGATTTATTCAGTTGCCAAACCCGCTTGAGTATTGAGATAATTTTCAGTCTGACTCTCGCAATATCTTATGAGGTTTCAGTTCATGTCCTGCTGCGCTGGGTGTCTGCGAAGCGGGTTTACCATTAACGAATAGTCTTAGTAGTACCGAAAAAATGGCAGAGAAACGCAATATCTTTCTGGTTGGGCCTATGGGTGCCGGAAAAAGCACTATTGGGCGCCAGTTAGCTCAACAACTCAATATGGAATTTTACGATTCTGATCAAGAGATTGAGAAACGAACCGGAGCTGATGTGGGCTGGGTCTTCGATGTAGAAGGTGAAGACGGCTTCCGTGATCGCGAAGAAAAAGTCATCAACGAGTTGACGGAAAAACAGGGTATTGTGCTGGCAACTGGCGGTGGCTCTGTAAAATCACGTGAAACACGTAACCGTCTTTCCGCGCGTGGCGTCGTGGTCTATCTTGAAACGACAATTGAAAAACAACTTGCACGTACTCAACGTGACAAGAAACGCCCGCTGCTGCAGGTAGAATCGCCGCCGCGTGAAGTTCTGGAAGCATTGGCCGACGAACGCAACCCTCTGTATGAAGAGATTGCCGACGTGACCATTCGCACCGACGATCAGAGCGCGAAAGTCGTAGCAAACCAGATTATTCATATGCTGGAAAGCAACTAATTCTGGCTGAATACACACTCGTCTGCGGGTACAAGTAACTAAGGTGGATGTCGCGTAATGGAGAGGATTACAGTCACTCTCGGGGAACGTAGTTACCCTATCACCATCGCGGCTGGTTTGTTTGATGAGCCAGCTTCATTCTTGCCGCTGAAATCGGGCGATCAGGTTATGTTGGTGACCAACGAAACCCTGGCTCCCCTTTATCTCGATAAGGTTCGCGGCGTACTTGAACAGGCGGGTGTTAACGTTGATAGCGTTATCCTTCCCGATGGCGAGCAGTATAAAAGCCTGGCGGTGCTGGATACGGTCTTCACTGCGTTACTGCAAAAACCGCATGGTCGCGATACCACGCTGGTCGCACTTGGCGGCGGCGTGATTGGCGATCTTACCGGTTTTGCAGCAGCCAGCTATCAGCGTGGTGTTCGTTTTATTCAAGTCCCGACAACGCTGTTGTCGCAGGTTGACTCCTCCGTAGGCGGTAAAACCGCCGTAAACCATCCCCTCGGTAAAAACATGATTGGCGCGTTTTACCAACCTGCTTCCGTGGTGGTGGATCTCGACTGTCTGAAAACGCTTCCTGCGCGTGAATTGGCATCGGGCCTGGCGGAAGTGATCAAATACGGCATCATCCTTGACGGTGAATTTTTTAGCTGGCTGGAAGACAATCTGGATGCGTTGTTGCGTCTGGATGGTCCGGCAATGGCGTACTGTATTCGCCGTTGTTGTGAGCTGAAAGCAGAAGTTGTCGCAGCGGACGAGCGCGAAATGGGCTTACGTGCTTTACTGAATCTGGGACACACGTTTGGCCATGCTATCGAAGCTGAAATGGGTTATGGCAATTGGTTACATGGTGAAGCCGTCGCAGCAGGTATGGTAATGGCTGCCCGCACGTCAGAACGTTTGGGCCAGTTTACCTCCGCTGAAACGCAGCGCATTATTACGCTGTTGCAGCGCGCAGGTTTACCGGTGAATGGGCCGCGTGAAATGTCTACACAGGCTTATTTGCCGCACATGCTGCGAGATAAAAAAGTGTTGGCGGGAGAGATTCGTTTAGTGCTTCCGCAGGCGATAGGGAAGAGTGAAGTGCGCGGCGGAGTGTCGCACGAGGTGGTTCTTAACGCGATTGCTGATTGCCAGCAGGCGTAACAACAAGAAAGGTCAGGCTTGCGTTGTAAAGCGTAAGTCTTTTAGCTTCAGGTTATGTGCAAAGTCGTAAGCATTAACCTTTGAGTGGGGTGTTAAATGGATGAATTCAAACCAGAAGACGAGCTGAAACCCGATCCCAGCGATCGTCGTACTGGTCGTTCTCGTCAATCGTCTGAACGCGATAATGAGCCGCAAATCAATTTTGATGATGTTGATCTGGATGCCGACGATCGCCGTCCTGCGCGGGCACGTAAAGAGCGTGATGAAGAGCAGGACATTGAAGAAGACTATGAATCTGATGACGATGTTGTGGATGAAGAACGTGTAGAACGTCGCCCACGCAAGCGTAAAAAAGCGGTCAGTAAACCAGCCTCCCGTCAGTACATTATGATGGGTGTGGGTGTTCTGGTACTGCTGCTGCTAATTGTCGGTATCGGTTCTGCGCTGAAGGCCCCCTCATCTTCCTCTTCCAGCGAGCAGGCTGCGTCTGGTGAGAAGAGCATCGATCTTTCTGGCAGCAATGCGACGGATCAGGCGAACACCACAATGCCTGCGACGGGTGCTGAGCAGACCGCTGGCAATACGCAGCAGGATGTTTCTCTGCCGCCGATTTCCTCTACCCCGACTCAAGGCCAGGCACCTGCCACAGCGGAAGGTCAGCAGCGCGTCGAAGTTCAGGGCGATTTGAACAATGCACTGACGCAGCCGCAAGGTCAGGCACAGGTTAACAACGTCGTAGTCAACTCTACGCTGCCAACTGAACCTGCTACCGTAGCACCAGTTCGCAATGGCAATGCAGGGCGTCAGACTGCGAAGACTGAGCCAGCAGAACGTACTGCAGTTGCACATCAGGAACGCAAACAGGCTGTTATTGAGCCGAAGAGCAAGCCGCAGACCACGGTAAAAGCGACGCCGACAGAGCCGAAACCTGTTGCCCAGGCGAAACCAACCGCAACTGCGCCGACTACCACAACCAAAGCGCCTGTGGTAACCGCTACGCCGAAAGCGACTGTTGAGCCGAAAGCAACCGCGACGACGCCAGCCCAGACTGCAACACCTGCACCAACGACAGCAACACCGGTTGCGGGTGGTGCGAAAAGTGCAGGGAACGTTGGCGCGTTAAAATCAGCGCCATCCAGTCACTACACGCTGCAGCTCAGCAGTTCCTCTAACTACGACAACCTGAATGGTTGGGCGAAGAAAGAGAACCTGAAGAACTACGTGGTGTACCAGACGACGCGTAACGGTCAACCGTGGTATGTTCTGGTGACGGGCGTGTATGCGTCTAAAGAAGATGCAAAACGTGCAGTGTCTACGTTACCCGCCGACATTCAGGCGAAAAACCCGTGGGCAAAACCGCTGCACCAGGTTCAGGCCGATTTGAAGTAAGATAGGATATGTTCTGCAATGGTTTGCTGTTTCGCCCAATTGCGGGACAAAGACTAAAGCGCAGGATGCTGTCGGAGCTTTCTCCACAGCCGGAGAAGGTGTAATTAGTTAGTCAGCATGAAAAAAAATCGCGCTTTTTTGAAATGGGCAGGGGGGAAATATCCCCTGCTTGATGACATCAAACGGCATTTACCTCAGGGTGAATGCCTGATTGAACCCTTCGTGGGTGCCGGGTCGGTGTTTCTCAACACCGACTTTTCTCGTTATATTCTTGCCGATATCAACAGCGACCTTATCAGTCTCTATAACATCGTGAAGACGCGTACCGATGAGTATGTGCAGGCTTCACGTGAGCTGTTTATGCCTGAAACGAATCAGGCTGAGGTGTACTACCAGTTCCGGGAAGAATTTAATGCCTGCCAGGACCCGTTCCGACGTGCAGTGCTGTTCTTATATCTCAACCGTTTTGGCTATAACGGGTTATGCCGTTATAACCTGCGTGGTGAGTTTAACGTCCCCTTTGGTCGTTATAAAAAACCTTACTTCCCGGAAGCCGAGTTGTACCATTTTGCTGAAAAAGCGCAAAATGCAGAGTTCCATTGCCTCTCCTATGAAGAGTGCATGGATCGCGCGGATAGCAACTCTGTGGTCTACTGTGACCCGCCATATGCACCGCTCTCGGCGACGGCAAATTTCACCGCGTATCATACCAACAGCTTTAGCCCGAAAGAGCAGGCGCATCTGGCCGAGATGGCAGAAAAGCTGGTCAGTAAGCAGATCCCGGTGTTAATTTCGAATCATGACACGCCGGATACCCGCGAATGGTATCGAGCGGCGAAACATTTTCAGGTCAAAGTGCGGCGCAGTATAAGCAGCAACGGCGGCACACGTAAAAAGGTGAACGAACTGCTGGCACTATACAAACCAGGAGTCGCAACGCCTGCGAAAAAATAATTCTCAAGGAGAAGCGGATGAAACAGTATTTGATTGCCCCCTCAATTCTGTCGGCTGATTTTGCCCGCCTGGGTGAGGACACCGCGAAAGCACTGACCGCGGGTGCTGATGTCGTTCACTTCGACGTCATGGACAACCACTACGTGCCGAACCTGACCATCGGCCCGATGGTACTGAAATCGCTGCGTAAATATGGCATCACCGCTCCGATTGATGTTCATCTGATGGTGAAGCCCGTTGATCGTATTGTCCCGGACTTCGCCGCCGCTGGCGCCAGCATTATTACGTTTCACCCGGAAGCCTCCGAACACGTCGATCGCACTTTACAGCTGATCAAAGAGCATGGCTGTAAAGCGGGGCTGGTGTTCAACCCGGCAACACCGCTGAGTTATCTGGACTACGTCATGGATAAGCTCGACGTGATCCTGCTGATGTCCGTTAACCCAGGCTTTGGTGGACAGTCCTTTATCCCGCAAACGCTGGATAAGCTGCGCGAAGTGCGCCGTCGCATTGATGAATCTGGCTATGACATCCGTCTGGAAGTGGACGGCGGCGTTAAGGTGAACAACATTGGCGAAATCGCGGCTGCCGGTGCGGATATGTTTGTCGCAGGCTCTGCTATTTTCGACCAACCAGACTACAAAAAAGTCATTGATGAAATGCGCAATGAACTGGCGAAGGTAAGTCATGGATAAATTTCAGGACATTCGGGGCGTAGCATTTGACCTCGACGGTACGCTGGTTGACAGTGCGCCGGGATTAGCCGCAGCGGTGGATATGGCGCTGTATGCGCTGGAACTGCCGGTAGCCGGTGAAGAACGCGTTATCACCTGGATTGGCAATGGCGCAGACGTACTGATGGAGCGCGCGCTGGCGTGGTCTCGTCAGGAGCGCGCGACCTTACGCAAAACGATGGGTAAACCGCCCGTTGATGATGATATTCCCGCCGAGGAACAGGTGCGTATTTTGCGCAAGCTGTTCGACAGATACTACGGCGATGTCGCAGAAGAGGGGACATTCCTGTTCCCTGATGTTGCCGACACGCTGGGCGCGCTGCATGCGAAAGGATTACCGCTGGGTCTGGTAACCAACAAACCGACGCCGTTTGTCGCGCCATTGCTTGATGCGCTGGATATTGCCAAATATTTTAGCGTGGTCATCGGTGGTGATGACGTACAGAACAAAAAACCGCATCCGGATCCGCTGCTGCTGGTGGCAAGCAAGCTTGGCATCAAGCCTGAGCAAATGCTCTTCGTAGGGGATTCACGCAATGATATTCAGGCGGCAAAAGCTGCTGGCTGTCCGTCCGTTGGCCTGACCTATGGCTACAACTACGGTGAGTCGATCGCGCTGAGCCAGCCCGACGTTATTTACGACCGTATTAATGAACTACTGCCCGCTCTCGGGCTTCCGCATAGCGAAAATCAGGAATCAAAAAATGACTAAGCCCATCGTTTTTAGTGGCGCACAGCCCTCAGGTGAATTGACCATTGGCAACTATATGGGTGCGCTGCGTCAGTGGGTGAGCATGCAGGATGACTACCATTGCATCTACTGCATCGTTGACCAACATGCTATCACCGTTCGTCAGGACGCTCAGCAGTTGCGTAAAGCAACGCTGGATACGCTGGCGCTGTACCTGGCATGCGGTATCGATCCTGAAAAAAGCACCATTTTCGTCCAGTCTCATGTGCCGGAACACGCACAGTTAGGTTGGGCGCTGAACTGCTACACCTATTTCGGCGAGCTGAGCCGTATGACCCAGTTCAAAGATAAATCCGCACGCTATGCGGAGAACATCAACGCCGGGCTGTTTGATTACCCGGTGCTGATGGCGGCGGATATTCTGTTGTATCAGACCAACCAGGTACCGGTTGGTGAAGATCAGAAACAGCATCTGGAACTGAGCCGTGATATCGCTCAACGTTTTAACGCCCTGTACGGCGATATCTTTAAAGTGCCTGAGCCGTTTATTCCGAAATCCGGTGCGCGCGTCATGTCGCTGCTGGAACCGACGAAGAAAATGTCCAAGTCGGATGACAACCGCAATAACGTGATCGGCTTGCTGGAAGATCCGAAATCAGTGGT
Source organism: Citrobacter sp. wls716 (assembly GCF_005280975.1). Classification (NCBI taxonomy): domain Bacteria; kingdom Pseudomonadati; phylum Pseudomonadota; class Gammaproteobacteria; order Enterobacterales; family Enterobacteriaceae; genus Citrobacter; species Citrobacter sp. wls716. The sequence goes on along the minus strand of NZ_SZWX01000025.1, from coordinate 29,306 downwards.
TAAGAAAATCAAACGCGCGATGACCGACTCGGAAGAGCCGCCGGTTGTGCGCTACGACGTGCAGAATAAAGCGGGTGTTTCCAACCTGCTGGATATCCTCTCTGCCGTTACTGGCCAGAGCATTCCTGAGCTGGAACAGCACTTTGAAGGCAAAATGTATGGTCATCTGAAAGGTGAAGTCGCAGAGGCCGTTTCCGGTATGCTGACCGAGCTTCAGGAGCGCTATCACCGTTTCCGTAACGATGAAGCCTTCCTGCAGAAAGTGATGAAGGAGGGCGCGGAAAAAGCCAGCGCGCGTGCCTCTGTTACGCTGAAAGCCGTGTATGAGGCTATTGGCTTTGTTGCCAAGCCGTAATACTTTTTGCATTGCTGAAAAAACCGGGAATTTCCCGGTTTTTTTGTATCTGCGCAAAGAGATTTATTGATTATTCAGCCGCTGCGCCGCAACCGCCAATCATTTTAGAAATTGAAATTGCCGGGTGCAGCAGGTAATCATACGAGCAGGTTTTATTACGGTTTTCAATATGACCCGTACAAGCGGTCAACGTCGTCAGAATCCCTGCCACAAGGGCAATTTTTGCAATCTTAAGCATAACGAAATCCTTGTAGATATAACTATTTATATATATGAAAAAAATGGAAAAAATCCATTTTCCGCCGGTGAAAATATCAAGTAATGGAACAGGGAGGTAGTCCAGATAAGGACTACTCAAAGACAAGGAAATATGCTTTGAAAAACAGGTTAGAAATAAAAACGGCAGTCAGGAAAGAGATTCCAGGACTGCCGTTTGTGTTAATTAGCGGAACGATTTCAGAACGGTATACCGTTGGTTATTTCGCTGATGTGAATCAATGGTTCGAGAACCAGTTCAGCTTATCGCGTAATCCCACTACACGACCCACGATAATCAGCGCCGGGCTTTCAACCTGTTTTGCCAGTTCACCGAGCTGTGTCAGCACACCTCTGACGACGCGCTGTGTTACGGCAGTACCATTCTCGACCAGGGCAACCGGCATATCGGCTTGCATACCAAACTCGATGAGTTTTTCCTGAATCGTTGCCGCCTGATTCAGTCCCATATAGAACACCAACGTTTGTTTCTCTGCTGCCAGGTTCTCCCAGTCCAGCTCACCGCCTGTTTTCAGGTGCCCGGTGACCAGGCGTACGCTCTGCGCATAATCGCGATGAGTCAGTGGGATACCGGAATAAGCAGAACAGCCAGAAGCCGCTGTAATGCCTGGCACGACAGAGAATGGAATACCGGCATGACACAGGGTTTCCAGCTCTTCGCCACCGCGGCCAAAGATGAACGGGTCACCGCCTTTCAGTCGCACTACGCGTTTACCTTGTTGCGCTTCACGCAGCAGGATCTGGTTGATCTCTTCCTGCGGAACGCAGTGATAACCCGCACGTTTGCCTACGAACACACGATCTGCATCGCGGCGTACGAGGTTCATGATGTCGTCAGAAACCAGACGGTCATATACCACAACATCAGCTTGCTGGATCTGCTGTAGCCCTTTCAGCGTCAGCAGCCCGGCATCACCAGGACCGGCACCTACCAATACCACTTCACCCCGGTGATCCAGCGGTTCGCTGAGCAACTGCTCGGTGGTTTCTTCTACGGCTTGCTGGTCGTTGTTCGCCAGTGACTGCGCCAGGCGGTCATTAACAAACAATTTTTCCCAGAAGCGGCGACGTTCACCCATGCTGGCAAACTGTTTTTTCACGCGGGAGCGCAGTTGTCCGGCATATTGTGCGACCTGGCCCAGATGCTGCGGCAACACGGATTCGAGTCTTTCACGCAGCAGGCGGGCAAGAACAGGGGATGTACCGCCTGAGGAGATCGCCACCATCAGCGGAGAGCGGTCGATAATGGAGGGCATGATAAAACTGGCCGCTTTTGGCGCATCGACCACGTTACAGAAAATACGGCGTGTCTCTGCGGCATTGCTGACGCTAAGATTAACGGCATCGTCGTCAGTAGCGGCGATAGCCAGCCAGCAAGAGTCGAGCAGGGCTTCATCGAATGGCCCCTCAACCAGCGTCAGCATGCCTTCATTTGCCCATACGGTGAACTGCGGAATAAACGCCAGCGCATTAACCGTTAAACGGGCGCCCGCTTCCAGCAGTAACCGCGCTTTGCGTTCTGCGACATCACCACCGCCGACGATCAAGCAGTCGCGGTCACGTAGTTGACAAAATATAGGCAAATGGTCCACGACATTACCCCTTAATTAATTATTGGCAGCAGCCTCTGGCTGGTTGATTTTTGCCGGAGCCGGACGCTCCGATTTTGGCGTAGCATACCAATAACCCAATCCCATGAATACGACACCGGACAAAGTATTACCGAGTGTCACCCACAGAAGGTTATGACCAATTCCGGACAGGGTATAAGCTTCGCTGTGATGACCGAACCAGGAAAGGGCAAACAGCGTCATGTTGGCCACCGAGTGCTCGTAGCCTGAAGCGATAAACGCCAGCAGACACCACCAGATAGCGAGGAATTTTGCCGCGCCTTCGGTGCGGATTGCCATCCATATTGCCAGACAAACCAACCAGTTACATAGCGCGCCTTTAAAGAACAGCACTGTTGCAGGTGCGGTAGTTTTCGCCAGCGCGACCGTATGCACTATGCTGGTATCAACCGGCAACAGGCTGCCGCCACCCCAGCTGTAAAGCAGGGCGACAAACACGGAGCCGACCAGGTTACCCAGCCAGGTTTGCGGCAGAATCGCCCACATTTGACCGTGGCTGATGGTGCCCGCTTTCACGCCGAGCGTCAGAAACATCGTATGGCCTGTGAATAGTTCGGAACCGGCAATAATAACCAGCGTTAAGGCAATACCAAAGGTTGCACCCATCACCAGCGGACGTACGGACGGGTCAAGCAAATTACCGAGAGTGAAAATAAGAATGATGCCGAGACCAACGTAGGCCCCCGCCATTGCCGAACTGACCCAGAACCCGAGTGGGTTATTTGCCGACAGGCGTGCGATGCGCGCAGCGTTAGCCGCACACTTATTGATAGTGTCTGTGAACATGTGTTGATTATCCTTTTCTCACTTCATCCTTTGCACTGCGTCTTTGTTGGCTACTGAGTTACTCGTCTCGTCCTGAGACTCGCCCTTACGGGCCGTCGCTGTGCGACGTTCAAATCTGTTCCTGACAGATTTGTCGCTCACCCCAGTCACATAGTGAACTATGCTCCTGGGGGTTTGCTCAGTTGCCGCCGCGATGCAGCACAAATGATTTTGTGATAACAATTACAATGAAAAAAATACAAAAAAGGGGAGGCGTTGCGCCTCCCAAAAATTAATTAACCGCGCAGTTGTACCGTGCCGTCTTTCACTCGCGCTTCGTAATGTTTCACGGAGAATTGTTCGTCTTCCATGCACAGCCCATCGCTTAAACGAAAGCGTTGTTTCTTCAGCGGACTAGCGACCCACAATTCGCCCTGATGTTCAGCAATCAACCCACGCGACAGTACGCTGGACTCAAAGAATGGGTCGATATTGCTGATCGCAAACACCTGATCGCTGTGATACGGGCGGAAAATAGCAACCTGCTCAGTACCTAACAGGGCGCAGACGCCTGTCGCAGGCAGAATGTCATCGATTTTGCAGATGTTTTTCCACTGGCTCATGCGTTTTCCTCCACCAGAGTCACCGGAATACGCTCATAAGGCGTAGCCGGACGATGTTGTTCGCGCTCAGGTACAACCTGAACATTCGGATCGCGTTGATCGCTGTTGATAAAGTGTTTAAAGCGAACCTGTGCGGATGGGGTGTTAACCGTTTCTGTCCACTCACACACTACCGCTTCACGCAGACGAGCCATCTCTTCTTCCAGGTGCTGGTTCAACCCCAGTTTGTCGTCGATGATGACTGATTTCAGATACTCGATGCCGCCTTCCAGGTTATCTAACCACGGTGCAGTACGGGTCAGTTTGTCCGCAGTACGGATGTAGAACATCATAAAGCGGTCAAGGTACTTGAGCAGCGTTTCACGATCGACATCGGCCGCCAGCAGGTCTGCATGACGCGGTTTCATCCCGCCGTTACCACAAACGTACAGGTTCCAGCCTTTCTCAGTGGCGATGATACCCACGTCTTTGCCCTGAGCTTCCGCACATTCGCGGGTACAACCGGAGACGCCGAATTTCATTTTGTGCGGGGTACGAATGCCTTTGTAGCGATTTTCCAGCTCCACGCCGAAGCCGACGCTATCGCCGACGCCGTAACGGCACCAGGTGCTACCTACGCAGGTTTTCGCCATACGCAGCGCTTTGGCATACGCGTGACCGGTTTCAAAACCGGCTTCAATCAGCTGACGCCAGATTTCCGGCAGGTCATCTTTCTGCGCGCCGAACAGGCCGATACGCTGAGAACCGGTAATTTTGGTGTACAGGTTAAATTCGCGCGCGATACGACCGACAGCCACCAGGCCTTCCGGGGTAATTTCACCTCCCGCAGAGCGCGGGATCACGGAGTAGGTACCGTCTTTTTGGATATTGGCCAGGAAGTTGTCGTTGGTGTCCTGCAGCGGCGTGTGCTGTGGTTTGAGGATGTACTCATTCCAGCAGGACGCCAGCAGGGAACCGACGGTAGGTTTGCACACTTCACAGCCGTAACCTTTACCGTGTTTAGCCAGCAACTCTTCGAAAGTTTTAATGGCTTCTACGCGGATCAGGTGGAACAGTTCCTGACGTGAATACGGGAAGTGTTCACACAGGTTGTTATTCACTTCGATACCCTGTTTCGCCAGTTCGGCGTTCAGGACCTGCGTTACCAGCGGGATACAACCGCCGCAGCCGGTACCGGCTTTGGTTTCGGCTTTCAGCGCCGCAACGGTGTGACAACCTTTGTTGATAGCGGCAATCAGCATGCCTTTGGTGACGTCAAAACAGGAACAAATCTGCGCGCTGTCCGGCAGTTTATCCACGCCGATAGACGGCTTACCGCTGCCCGCGTGTGCTGGCAGAATCAGTGAGTCCGGGTTTTCTGGCAGTTCGATGGCGTTCAGCACCAGCTGTAGCAGGTTGCCGTAATCGCTGGTATCACCGACCAGAACCGCACCCAGCAGGGTTTTGTTATCTTCACTAACGATGAGGCGTTTGTAGACTTCTTTGCTTTCGTCGAGGTAAACATAGCTACGCGCTCCCGGTGTACGACCGTGCGCATCGCCAATCCCGCCGACATCCACGCCGAGCAGCTTCAGCTTGGCGCTCAGGTCCGCGCCTTCAAAAGCGTTTTCGGTTTCGATAATATGGTCAACGGCAACCTGTGCCATTTTGTAGCCCGGGGCCACCAGACCATACACGCGGTTGTTCCAACTGGCGCATTCGCCAATCGCATAGATATCCGGGTCAGAGGTCTGGCAAGAATCGTTGATCACGATCCCGCCGCGCGGCGCGACGTCCAGGCCGCACTGAGTTGCCAGTTTGTCGCGTGGACGAATACCGGTAGAGAAGACGATGAAATCAACTTCCAGTTCGCTACCGTCGGCAAAACGCATGGTTTTGCGCGCTTCGGTGCCTTCCTGGACGATCTCTTTGGTGTTTTTGCTGGTGTGCACACGCACGCCCATGCTTTCAATTTTGCGACGTAACTGCTCGCCACCCATATGATCCAGCTGTTCAGCCATCAGCATCGGGGCGAATTCAATGACGTGAGTTTCAACGCCGAGGTTTTTCAGGGCACCAGCGGCTTCCAGACCCAGCAGGCCGCCACCGACAACGGCGCCGCGTTTGCTACGGCGCGCGCAAGATTCAATGGCGTTGAGGTCTTCAATGGTACGGTAAACGAAGCAGTCCTGGGTTTCCGAACCTTTAATCGGTGGGATCCACGGGTAAGAGCCCGTCGCCATGATCAGCTTATCGTAATAGACCGTACGACCTGCGCTGGAGTGGATTACCTTCTCCTGGCGGTTGATGGTAATTGCGCGTTCGCCCACTAACACCTTAACGCCGTGCTTCTCATAGAATCCTTCACGCACCAGAGAAAGCTCTTCGGCGGTGTGGTGGGAGAAGTAGGAAGACAGGTGTACACGGTCGTACGCTTTGCGGGGTTCTTCACAGAAGACGGTAATATCAAAATTGGCAGCGTCGGATTTATCAAGAAGATCCTCAATAAAGCGATGGCCGACCATACCATTACCGATAATAGCGAGTCTGACTTTGCTCATTTTTGCCTCGATTTCTTTTCTATTACTGCCTACCTTAACGATTCAGCAACCGCACTTATTGATACAAATCAAATTCGGCCTTATATACTCCTTAAGGGGTATATGACTGATTTAACTGCATTTTTATAAGTTACGGAATTAACTGGCTTTTCGTGTTTGTATAAAAAGCGCACAATTTAAGGGGTTTTTGTAAGAATTGGCCTACATGACCAGTGAAAGGAAGAGGGCGCGAGAGTGTGCCGGATAGCACAGATACCATCCGGCAGTGAGATTAATGCGTGGCTGGCGCGTTATGCTGGCGATGACGCGTGACGAACCCAAGAATAAAGCACATCACGAATACGACGGCATACAAACCGTTCGCCGTCTGCAATGCCGCCAGCGGGCCGCTGTGCGCCACAATAGGACCGGTGACCACGAAGGTGAGCATAGTACCGATGGTGCCGCAGGTCAGAACGAAGTTAACCAGTTTTGGTGAGGCGACCTTCGTCTGCTGTGAGCCGAGGGTAATAATGGTGGTATAAATCGCGCTGGAGAAGAAGCCCAGCGTCAGAATGAACCACGGCATATGTTCCGGCGTGCCGGTGATGAACAGATACATCAGAACGGTGGCCAGACCTGCCAGTACGGTCAGGATGCGCTGCAGATCGAAGAATCGCAGGATAAAGCTAAACGCCCACATGCCAACCATATAAGACATCCAGAAGTCGCTGACCAGTTTACCTGCATCGTTCAGGCTCATGCCCAGGCTTTTGGCGTATTCCGGTACCCAGGAGATAAAGCCCAACTGACCGAGGATGTAGCACAGCGCGGCGATCGCCAGGAACAGCACGCCAATACCCCATTTTTCTTTCACTACCGGGGCGTCCGGTTGCTGCGCGTGTTTACCCAGCGCCGGGAATTCGCAGCCAAAGGTCAGCAGGAAAATGGCGACGTAGACCAGGCCGATGCAGGCATAGACCCAATACCATTCGATGCTGCGCGCTAACAGATACGCTGCCACCATCGGGAAAATCATCCCCGCCATGCTGAAGAAGGAGTCAGTAAACAGCAGGCGGGAACCGCGCTGTCGACCTTCGTACATCTGGGTCACCAGGAATGTACCAATCGACATGGTGATACCACTCACCACACCCAGCACAAACATGGCCGCAGAGAACAAGGCCAGGCTGTGGCTGAGCATCAGTCCGGCGACCGCCAGGACCATCAGGATGAAGCCAAAACGCAATTGCGTTTTCAGCGGCACGATTTCCATCAGCCAGGCATTCAGAAAAATAGAGATCAGGATACCTGCATTCAGGAAGGTGAAAGTGTTACTCATACTGGAAACGGGCAAATGGAAATAGTCTGCGATGTTTCCCATCACCATCCCGGTGACAATGACCAACGCACCTGTCAGGGCGTAGGAGAGAAAGCTAATCCATGTGAGCTTAATGCGATTGCTGTTAGTCATGACTGGCCTGTATAGAAGTGTAAGGCGCATTAACGGCGCCGTGAGCGGGCAGATTTTAGGCGTTTTAGTGATGTATTTAAATGTTTTTTGGTAATTACTGAGCCTGTTACATTTTTGTATGTGATCGTGATCACATAGACATTTACGGCTATGAGGTTACATTTGTTTCAAGTACGTAAAATTAGGTAAAGGGATGGCCTTGTTCATGAAGGCTCTTTAGAATCAATCCACTTGCTTCATTTCTGCTCTTGTTAAGGAATTCTCATGCTCAAATCGACTCTGGCGGCTGTTGCAGCTGTTCTCGCTCTTTCTGCTCTCTCTCCCGCAGCGCTGGCAGCGAAAGGGGATCCGCATGTCCTGCTGACAACTTCTGCCGGTAACATTGAGCTGGAGCTGAACAGTCAGAAAGCCCCAGTTTCAGTGCAAAACTTTGTCGATTATGTCAACAGCGGTTTCTATAACAACACCACGTTTCATCGTGTGATCCCAGGATTTATGGTGCAGGGTGGTGGTTTTACCGAGCAGATGCAGCAGAAGAAACCTAACCCGCCAATCAAGAATGAAGCCGATAACGGACTGCGTAACACCCGTGGCACGATTGCTATGGCGCGCACTGCGGATAAAGACAGCGCGACCAGCCAGTTCTTTATCAACATTGCGGACAATGCATTCCTCGATCACGGCCAGCGTGATTTTGGCTACGCTGTCTTTGGTAAAGTTGTGAAAGGTATGGATGTCGCGGATAAGATCTCTCAGGTTCAGACCCACGATGTCGGTCCTTACCAGAATGTTCCGTCAAAACCGATTGTTATCCTTTCAGCCAAAGTCCTGCCGTAATCGTATTTTGCGCGGGCAGCGCTTGCCCGCGTTCTCTCCCTTCTCTGCGTAACCCGAAATTGCTGCTTATACTTGTGGCAAGTGTCGGCTCATTCAGGGAGGTCACGTGAAAAAACTCACCGATAAACAAAAGTCCAGGATCTGGGAACAACGGCGAAATGCCAATTTCCAGGCAAGCCGGCGACTGGAAGGCGTAGATATTCTACGGGTTACTCTGAGTGCTGAAGACGCTCTGGCGCGTCTTGAAGAATTGCGGAGGCACTATGAGCGATAAATTCGGTGATGGTCGCGACCCGTATTTATATCCGGGCCTGAATGTCATGCGTAACCGTCTGGGGATTCATCAGGCGCAGCGTTTGGCGCAGGCGGCTTATGAACTGACGGCGCTGCGCGCGGCAACTATCGAATTGGGCCCGCTTAAACGGGGTTTGCCGCATCTGTGTGCTATTCATCGCCAACTCTATCAGGATATTTTTGACTGGGCGGGACATCTGCGAGAAGTCGATATCTACCAGGGCGATACCCGCTTTTGCCATTTCGCTTATATCGAGAAAGAGGGCAATGCGCTGATGCAGGACCTGGAAGACGAGTCCTGGCTGGTGGGGTTGTCGCAAGAAAAGTTTGTCGACCGCCTCGCACACTACTACTGTGAAATTAATGTGCTGCACCCGTTTCGCATCGGCAGTGGTCTGGCGCAGCGTATTTTCTTCGAACAGTTGGCGATTCATGCCGGGTATATACTCAACTGGGAGGGCATCCAGGTTGAGGAGTGGAACCAGGCAAATCAAAGCGGTGCCATGGGGGACCTGTCCGCACTGCAGGCGATATTTCGTAAAGTGGTAAGCGAAGCCCTGGAAACTGAGTAGAATAGCGCGGTTCTTCTGTACCGGAGCCGCCATGATCCTGCTTATCGATAACTATGATTCTTTCACCTGGAACCTGTACCAATACTTCTGCGAACTGGGGGCTGATGTCCTTGTCAGGCGCAACGACGCGCTGACGCTGGCGCAAATTGATGCGCTGAGCCCGCAAAAAATCGTCATTTCCCCGGGACCCTGTACGCCGGATGACGCCGGTATTTCGCTGGAGGTTATTCGCTATTTCGCAGGGAAGATCCCTCTGCTGGGTGTTTGTCTGGGCCATCAGGCGATGGCGCAGGCCTTTGGCGCGACCGTGGTGCGGGCGGCGAAAGTGATGCATGGTAAAACGTCGCCGATTACGCATAACGGGCAGGGCGTTTTTCAGGGGCTCGCCAATCCATTAACGGTAACGCGCTACCATTCTCTGGTGGTCGCACCTGAGACGTTGCCTGAGTGCTTTGAGGTGACCGCCTGGAGTGAAACGCAGGAGATCATGGGTATTCGCCACCGGGAGTGGGATATGGAAGGGGTGCAGTTTCACCCGGAGAGTATTCTCAGCGAACAGGGGCATCAGCTGCTGGCTAATTTCCTCAACCGATGATTTGTGGTTGCTATTCAGTGATTTTTTATTCATATTTTGTGATTATAATTTCACTAGCATTTCTGCTTAACAGGGTGGTAATGACATGGCAACTGAACAAACTGCAATTACACGCGCGACATTCGATGAAGTGATTCTGCCGATTTATGCACCGGCTGAGTTTATCCCTGTAAAAGGGAAAGGGAGTCGAGTATGGGATCAACAGGGTAAAGAGTACGTTGATTTCGCGGGTGGTATTGCAGTTACCGCGTTAGGGCATTGCCATCCGGCGCTGGTTGAGGCGTTAAAAGCTCAGGGCGAAACCCTGTGGCATACCAGCAATGTTTTTACCAACGAACCTGCGTTGCGCTTAGGCCGTAAAATCATTGATGCAACCTTCGCCGAACGCGTACTGTTCATGAACTCCGGTACCGAAGCTAACGAAACCGCCTTTAAGCTGGCGCGCCACTATGCCTGCGTGCGCCATAGCCCGTTCAAAACCAAGATTATTGCCTTCCATAACGCGTTTCACGGTCGTTCGCTGTTTACCGTATCCGTCGGCGGGCAGCCGAAATACTCCGACGGCTTTGGACCCAAACCGGCGGATATCATCCATGTACCGTTTAACGATCTCCATGCAGTCAAAGCGGTAATGGACGATCACACCTGTGCGGTGGTGATCGAACCTATTCAGGGCGAGGGTGGCGTTACTGCGGCAACGCCGGCATTCCTGCAAGGCTTGCGTGAACTTTGTGATCAGCACCAGGCACTGTTGGTATTTGATGAAGTTCAGAGCGGAATGGGGCGTACCGGCTCACTGTTTGCCTATATGCACTACGGCGTGACGCCGGATATCCTGACCAGCGCCAAGGCGCTCGGCGGCGGCTTCCCGGTGAGCGCGGTACTAACCACCCAGGAGATTGCCTCGGCGTTCCACGTGGGTTCACACGGCTCCACATACGGCGGTAACCCGCTGGCCTGCGCGGTTGCGGGAGCTGCGTTTGATATCATCAACACGCCGGAAGTGCTGGAAGGTATTCAGGCCAAACGCCAGGCGTTTGTTCAGCATTTGCAGAAAATTGACCAGCAGTTTGACATTTTCAGCGACATTCGCGGTATGGGACTGCTGATCGGCGCCGAACTGAAGCCGCAGTTTAAAGGCCGGGCGCGTGATTTCTTGTACGCCGCGGCGAATGAAGGCGTGATGGTACTGAATGCCGGGCCGGACGTGATGCGTTTTGCACCGTCGCTGGTGGTGGAGCAGGCTGATATTGATGAAGGGATGCAGCGCTTCGCGCAGGCCGTGGCGAAAGTGGTGGGTTGATGGATTGCCGGATGGCGCTACGCTTATCCGGCAACTCTCTTAACCCTTCATATCCCGCAGTCGGCGGCTCAGCCAGATCCCATGGTGCGGTCGCTGACGCCATGCTACCGACGAAATGGTGTGCATGGTATTCAGATGCCCCAATATCCGCTGTAGGTGCTGCTCAAGGGTGCTTAAAGGCCCATGGGACAGCATCTCTGGCGCCTCGAGAATATTCACATCGCCGGAGCTTCCGGGGCCGTCATATTCCAGCCGCTGCTGGCAGCGTTGGATCGCAATTTCGCAGGATTCCAGATACCGCTGCGCCAAATCCGGCGTCAGCATCGTATGTTCCCTTGCCAGCGTAGTCATTGCGTTGATGTGTTCGACGATGAACTGGCTATGCGTAACCCACAGTTTCATGTCCGCCAGATAGTGCGAGTTGAACCCAGGCTCCTGCATCGCCTGGTTAAGTGAGTTGAACAGCGTGTTATGCGCCTGGTTGACCCGCATGCGTTGATACGCCAGCGGTGTGGCCTGGGGATCGTTGCTCAGGATCAGGCGAATAGCCTCCTGATCGGCTTCTAACGCATCGTGGGCGTTTTTACGCAGCAAACCGCTCTGCCACTGCGGCCACAGCCAGAGCATTCCGCCAAAGGCGATCAGGCAGCCAGTGACCGTATCGATAAACCGCGGCACGATAAACTGTTCCCCGTTCAGCGTCAGCAGTTGCAGGGTATATACCGCGGTGACCGTAAAGCCGACGGTAGCCCAGCCGTAGTTTTTGCGGATGGTCAGATAACTCACCAGGGTTATCAGCAGCATGCCTGCCAGCGTGTAACCTTCCTGAATATGAAAGTGCAGTGTGACGCCGGCGATCACCAGGCCGACGAGCGTCCCTACTGAACGGTGTAAAATACGTACCCGGGTCGCCCCATAGCCATTTTGCGTGACGAACAGGATTGTCATCAAAATCCAGTAGGGTTTTGGCAGGTGTAAGGCGCTGCCCATCAGGCTGGCAATGCTCAACATGACGCTGATGCGTCCGGCATTACGCAGCGCCGGGGATTTCAACGACAGATAGCTTTTCAGGGCAGGGATCAGCGGCAGTCGACGCTGCTTGTCAGCCATTAAATCCCGGGCATACAGTGGTCGCTGGGTGCGTAGCACACGGGCAATACGGCTGAAGTGCCAGTAGCAAAATTGACCCACCGGATTGTCCGGATGCTGGTTGGCGATTTTTTCCAGCGTGCCAATTTGTTTATCCATTGAAAAACGCGTCGGCAAACGGTGATACAAAATGTCATCGGCCAGAACGCGAAGGCGTTCGGCGACGGTGCGCGCATTCCAGCGAATCACCTGTTCGGCGTGGCTGCGTTCGACCAGCTTTTGCACCTCTTCCGGCTGGTGGAGGCTAACGGAAATATGTTCCTGTAAATCGAGCGCCTCCTGAAATGCACGTAGCAGGCGTTTATAATCGTTGTTGCGATGCGCCGACAGCATATGCATTTGCTGATAGCACTGGGTAATTAAATCCACCGCTTTTTGCTGGCGCACCAGCAGGGGAGGAAGCGCTTTTTCGGGATCGGCATGCTGGGTCAGCATGCTGTACTTGGCTTCACAGTAATCGGCTAATTCGCGGTACAACAAACTGAGCGATTCACGCAGCGGCTGCTCGCGCCACATCCAGAACCAGAACCAGTTGAACAGGCCGTACCACAATGTGCCCAGCGCGTAGATTAGCAGCGGCTCCCAGACGGGCATGTTACCTGCCAGACTGAGTGTGAAAATTGCCGCGATAAGCGAGGCAGGTAGTAGTCGCGCATGCAGAGGGCCTAATTCTGCGGTTACACCAAGAATCAGCGTCAGGCCGGTGAGGATCAGCGGCAGCGGTATATCTTTTGCCAGCAGTAACTGCATGATCAGACTGCATCCGGCAAACAAAGACGCGCCAATCACTAAGCGTTTGAAAAAGCGCTTATGCGGGGTATCAAGACCGGCAATATTGCAGCAGGCAGGGACGAGGGAGAATAAGAGCCCCAGATGAAGCTGACCAATGATAAGGCCGACAGCCACAGGTAAACATAGCACCAGCGTCTGTCGTAGTGCGTAGTTGATCTCGGGGTGATAAATCAGTCTTCGCCACATCGGAGCAAACAAAAATGGCGCATTACTACGTAACACGCCATGTCGATGGGATTAACGCGTGCCGTAGACGACGATGGTCTTACCATGCGCGGAGATCAGATTCTGATCTTCCAGCATTTTCAGGATACGACCAACGGTTTCACGGGAACAGCCAACGATCTGGCCAATTTCCTGGCGGGTAATTTTAATCTGCATGCCGTCCGGGTGAGTCATTGCGTCAGGCTGTTTCGCCAGATTCAGCAGAGTCTGGGCGATACGACCAGTTACGTCGAGGAAGGCAAGGTTGCCTACTTTTTCAGACGTTACCTGCAGACGACGAGCCATCTGAGAAGACAGACGCATCAGAATATCTGGGTTGACCTGGATTAATTGGCGAAATTTTTTGTAGGAAATTTCAGCGACTTCACATGCGGTTTTGGCACGTACCCAGGCGCTACGTTCCTGGCCTTCTTCGAAGAGGCCTAATTCACCAATAAAATCGCCCTGATTCAGATAAGAGAGGATCATTTCTTTCCCTTCTTCATCTTTGATCAGCACTGCCACTGAGCCTTTAACGATGTAATACAACGTTTCCGCTTTTTCACCCTGGTGAATCAGCGTGCTCTTCGATGGGTACTTATGAATATGGCAATGAGACAAGAACCATTCGAGAGTCGGGTCTGTTTGCGGTTTGCCAAGCACCATGCGCGGTTATCCTCTGTTATAAGCTGTCTCCAGAGCCAAAAAACAACCTGTCTCTGGGTTTGCAAAAATGTGCTTCCCGCTACCTGGGAAGGGGGCTGTCAATACGTGCGACGGCCTGTAATGTGATGTCCTCTGCATACATGCAGTACGTCAATGTATTACTGTAGCATCCTGACTGTTTTAGCATAGCTTTCGCCGTGTGTCTCCTGGTGTCTCGCTTCAGCATGACGCAGGTCGCCTTCCATTGCGAGAATTGTTATGTACGCGTAATCTGTCAGGAAAATTGAAACATTGGAGTTACGAAATATGCAAGCGCGTGTAAAGTGGGTTGAGGGGTTAACCTTCCTCGGTGAGTCCGCCTCAGGCCACCAAATTTTGATGGACGGTAACTCTGGTGATAAAGCGCCGAGCCCGATGGAAATGGTCTTAATGGCTGCGGGCGGTTGCAGCGCAATTGATGTGGTGTCGATCCTGCAAAAGGGGCGTCAGGATGTGACCAACTGCGAAGTGAAGCTGACCTCCGAGCGTCGTGATGAAGCGCCGCGCCTGTTCACCCATATCAACCTGCATTTCATTGTAACGGGTAACGACCTGAAAGATGCGTCTGTGTCTCGCGCAGTTGACCTCTCGGCGGAGAAGTATTGTTCCGTAGCGCTGATGCTGGAAAAGGCGGTGAACATTACCCATTCTTATGAAGTCGTTGCCGCGTAATTGCTGATGCCGGATGGCGGCGTTGCCTTATCCGGCCTACAGGATGATGTTGAGTCGTAGGCCGGATAAGCGAAGCGCCATCCGGCGCTTTCCACATCTCACTCTATCTTTTTACCTTCCATCAGTCGCTGGACCAGCGGTAGCATAATCAATTCCATCGCCAGACCCATCTTGCCGCCCGGCACGACCAACGTATTGATATGCGAAATGAATGAGCCCTGCAGCATCGCCAGTAGCCAGGGATAATCGATGCCTTCCAGATTACGAAAATGAATCACGACAAAGCTTTCATCCAGTGACGGAATGCTCCTGGCGGCAAAGGGATTAGAGGTATCGACGGTCGGTACGCGTTGGAAGTTAATATGCGTGCGGGAAAACTGTGGTGTGATGTAATTGATGTAATCGTCCATTGAGCGCACCACCGAGTCCATCACCGCTTCACGTGAATGCCCGCGTTCGCTGGTATCGCGGGTCAGCTTCTGGATCCACTCCAGGTTTACGATCGGCACCACGCCAACCAGCAGATCGACATGCCGGGCCACGTTTTGCTGTGGGGTGACAACGCCACCGTGAAGTCCCTCATAGAACAGGACATCCGTCGGTTCAGGCAGCGGCTGCCAGGGCGTAAATGTCCCCGGAACCTGATTCCACGGTACGGCCTCATCGTAGGTGTGCAGATATTTACGCGACTGACCTTTGCCCGTCTGGCCGTATTCAATGAAGGTTTGCTCCAGCAGACCGAAGTCGTTAGCTTCGGGGCCGAAATAGCTGATATGCCGCCCGGCATCGCGTGCTTTGCGAATCGCCATGTCCATTTCCGGACGGGTATAGCGATGAAAACTGTCACCTTCCACCTCGGCGGCGCGCAGATTTAACTGCGCGAAAATTTTACGAAACGCAAGGCTGGTGGTGGTGGTCCCCGCGCCGCTGGATCCTGTTACCGCAATCACCGGATGTTTGGCAGACATAACAACTCCATGAAATGGTTGTAATTATAGTAAAGTCGGCCGGCGGCTACGGGTTACTCGTGAATCTGCTTCCTCGGCATAATGTTGACCGTTTCATGCAGTTCGGACCACACCAGCACGGCCTCACCTGATTGTAGTTGGCGTTTGACGTCGGCGACTTTTTGTTCGAGCGAGCGTTCATGTTCACCATAATCGGTGCCTTCGCGCAAGACAAAGCTTTCAATCAGATTGTCCAGCGCGTCCGGGGAGATGTCTTGCCAGGGGATGATCATGATGACGCCTCCAGATACGTTGTCAGCCAGTCCGGGATTCTGGATTCCAGCCACATCTCCGGATGGCGTATCGTACCGCCAATGAATCCGACATGGCCGCCGTGTTCGGTGAGTTGATATTCCACCTGTGAGGGCAGATTTTCCGGTTCAGGGATCACATGACTATCCATAAACGGATCGTCCTTGGCATGAATAATCAGCGTGGGTTTGGCTATCTGATTAAGCAGCGGCATGGCGCTACACTGACGGTAATAGTCTATCGCATCGGCGAAACCGTGAATTTTGGCGGTGATCAGATCGTCAAAATCGCGAATGCGACGCAGAGATTTCAACTGGGCCAGACTCACCGGCAGCGAGCCAGGATAAGCCTCAAGCTTACGCGAGGCATTGGCTTTCAACAGGTTAAGCAGGTAGCGCTGATAGACCTTGGAGAATCCTTTGTCCATATGGTAACTACAGGCTTCCAGCACGAAAGGCGCGGAGACGATAACCGCGGCATCAATGGGGATCGTGTTCCCTTCTTTTGCCAGCAGGCAGGCCAGCATGTTTCCACCGAGCGAATAGCCAACCGCAGCGGTGGGTACACGACCGAACTCACGCTCCAGCCAGTGTAAAAACCAGGTGCCGTCTTCTGTTTCACCGGAGTGATAAATTCGGTTCAGACGATTGGGTTCACCGCTGCAGCCGCGAAAATGCATCACCACGCCCAGCCAGCCGCGCTTTTGTGCTGCTTCAATCAGGCCGTGGGCGTAGGGGCTGTTCAGGCTGCCTTCCAGACCGTGAAAAACCACCAGGCGCGGCTTGTGTTTCGCCTGTTGCGGATCTTCGCTCCATGCCAGATCGACAAAGTCACCGTCAGGCAATTCCAGACGCTGCCAGTGGGCATCGAACTTCACCTTGCGGCGAATTAAACGCGGCAGCATCGTCTGTAAATGACGGTTACTGATACCGCGCATCGGGCGGAATTCTCGCGAATCGTCGGTAGGTGGGGTCATTTCTGTGGACGTGATTTCAACCATAACACCAGAGCAATTAATAATCGGAAAGAATAACTATACCGTGCGCAGCGCGTGCGGGTTAGCCAATATGTGATTTTGTGCTTACTCGGCCAGCATCTGCTCAAGCTGCTCCTGCGCGTCCAGCCAGGCCATTTCACACTCTTCCAGCCCGGATTTCGCGCTGGCTTGTTGCTGCAAGCATGCCGTGAGTTCAGCCTTGCGGCTTTGGTCGTACAGTTCGCTGTCGCCGAGTTTCTCTTCCGCCTGTGCCAGCTGTGCGTGCAGTTTCTCCATCTCTTTTTCCAGACGAGTAATCTCTTTACGCAGCGGTTGCGTCAGGGTGCGCAGCTCCGCTTCGCGACGCTTCTGGTCTTTACGCGCCTGGGCGCTGTTAACGCTCTCTTTCGCCGGTTCGTCGCCCTGGCTTTCCTGTTTTTGCACATCGCTCAGCCACTGCTGATAATCCTCCAGATCGCCGTCAAACGGCTCGACTTTCTTGTCGTGTACCAGATAGAGGTCGTCGGTGGTGGAGCGAATCAGGTGACGGTCGTGCGAAACCACGACCAGCGCGCCTTCGAAATCGATCAGCGCTTCGGTCAGCGCCTGACGCATATCTAAATCCAGGTGGTTGGTCGGTTCATCGAGCAGCAGTAGGTTCGGGCGCTGCCAGACGATCAACGCCAGCACCAGACGCGCTTTTTCGCCACCGGAGAAGCGACGGGTTTCTTCGCTGACTTTATCGCCCTGGAAGCCGAATCCGCCGAGGTAGTCTCGCAGTTTCTGCTCAAGCTCCTGCGGCGCCATGCGCGCCAGGTGCTGGATAGGCGATTCATCGGCGCGTAAAAACTCCAGCTGGTGCTGAGCGAAGTAGCCCAGCTTGATGCCTTTCGCCAGGCCAATCTCGCCGCTGATGGGGGCCAGTTCGCCGGCCAGCAGCTTAATCAGCGTTGATTTACCCGCACCGTTGCGGCCTAACAGGCCGATGCGAGAACCCGGCACCAGATTCAGTTTGATGGAGTCGAGGATTGTGCGATCGCCGTAGCCAGCACTCACTTTTTCCATTTTCAGCAGCGGATTAGGCAGGCTTTCAGGTTCACGGAAGCTGAAATGGAACGGGTTATCGACATGGGCTGGAGCGATAAGCTCCATACGCTCCAGCATTTTGATACGGCTCTGCGCCTGCTTTGCTTTGGTGGCTTTAGCACGGAAACGATCGATATAGCTTTGCAGATGCGCCACACGCTCCTGCTGGCTTTCGTACATGGCCTGTTGCTGCGCGAGGCGGGTCGCACGCTGGATTTCAAACGCGCTGTAGTTGCCGGTGTACTCGAACATGGTTTGTTGTTCGATATGGATAATTTTATCCACCACCGGATCGAGGAAGTCGCGGTCGTGGGAGATCAAAATCAGCGTGCCCTGATAGCTTTTCAGCCATCTTTCCAGCCAGATCACCGCGTCGAGATCGAGGTGGTTGGTCGGTTCATCGAGCAGCAGCAGGTCTGAACGGCAAATCAGCGCCTGTGCCAGGTTGAGACGCATACGCCAGCCACCTGAGAAGTCGCTGACCGGACGCTCGAGCTGCTCGTTAGAGAAACCGAGGCCGTGCAGCAGGCTGGCGGCGCGTGAACGTACGGTCCAGGCGTCAATGGCATCCAGTTTTCCATGGACGGTGGCAATGGCGTGTCCATCGTTACGTTCATTGGCATCGTTTAACTGGGCTTCCAGTTGGCGATATTCGCGGTCGCCATCAATCACGTATTCCAGCGCAGGCTGTGGTAACGCAGGCGTTTCCTGATTCACCCATGCGAGCTGCCAGTTTCCCGGGAACGTAAATCCGCCGGCGTCAGCGCTGATTTCATTTTTCAGCAATGCCAGCAGGGTAGATTTACCGCAGCCATTTTTACCCACCAGGCCAACCTTCTGCCCGGGATTAATGGTGGCCGTGGCATTGTCCAGCAAGACGCGCACGCCGCGACGAATTTGTAACGATGAGAAAACAATCATAAGGCGCCGTATGTTCAGACTATGTTAATTTATCATTATGATAATGTAATGTGTGGGCCGTTTGCCGCACCGAGGCGCAATGGTAGCCCAAAACGCCGAAAATAGACAAAAGACAAAACCGGGAGGGGGATGATGTCCCAGCCAGCGAAAGTGTTGCTGCTGTATGCCCATCCGGAATCTCAGGACTCGGTCGCGAACCGGGTTCTGCTTAAACCGGCCATACAGCTCAGTAATGTTACCGTGCACGACCTATACGCGCACTATCCCGATTTTTTTATCGATATTTCTCACGAGCAGGAACTGCTGCGTGAGCATGATGTGATTGTTTTTCAACATCCGCTCTATACCTATAGCTGCCCGGCCCTGCTAAAGGAGTGGCTTGACCGCGTACTGAGCCGCGGGTTTGCCAGTGGCCCCGGAGGGAATCAACTGGCGGGAAAGTACTGGCGGAGTGTGATCACTACCGGCGAACCGGAAAGCGCCTACCGCTATGACGCGCTAAACCGCTATCCGATGAGTGATGTGCTGCGCCCTTTCGAGCTAACGGCAGGAATGTGCCGGATGCACTGGATGAGCCCCATCATCGTTTACTGGGCCAGACGGCAAACGAAGCAGGAGCTGGACAGCCATGCGAAAGCGTATGGTGACTGGCTGGCGAATCCGATCCCTGTGGGAGGCCGCTGATGGAAGGTTCTGATTTATTGACTGCAGGAGTGCTGTTCCTTTTCGCGGCGGTGGCTGCGGTGCCGTTGGCATCGCGGCTGGGTATTGGACCGGTGTTGGGGTATTTGCTGGCGGGGATCGCTATTGGCCCATGGGGACTTGGATTCATCAGCGATGTGGATGAAATTCTGCACTTCTCCGAGCTGGGCGTGGTCTTCCTGATGTTCATCATCGGGCTGGAACTTAACCCGGCCAAACTATGGCAATTGCGGCGTTCAATTTTTGGTGTCGGTGCCGCGCAGGTGTTACTTAGCGCGCTTGTCCTGGCAGGGTTATTGATGCTCACTGACTTTTCCTGGCAGGCGGCAGTGGTTGGCGGCATTGGTCTGGCGATGTCATCGACCGCAATGGCGTTACAGCTGATGCGGGAAAAAGGGATGAACCGCAGCGAATCCGGACAACTGGGCTTTTCGGTGCTGTTGTTCCAGGATCTGGCGGTGATCCCGGCGTTGGCGCTGGTTCCGCTGTTAGCAGGATCAGCCGATGAACATTTTGACTGGATCAAAGTGGGCATGAAAGTGTTGGCTTTTGCTGGCATGTTGATTGGCGGACGCTATCTGCTGCGTCCTGTATTTCGCTTTATTGCGGGGTCCGGCGTGCGGGAAGTGTTCACCGCTGCGACGCTGCTGTTGGTGCTGGGTTCTGCTTTATTTATGGATGCGCTGGGGCTGTCGATGGCGCTGGGAACGTTTATCGCTGGCGTGCTGCTGGCGGAAAGCGAATACCGACATGAACTGGAAACGGCGATTGATCCCTTTAAAGGGCTTTTGCTCGGGTTATTTTTCATCTCTGTGGGGATGTCACTTAACCTTGGCGTGCTTTATACCCATATTTTGTGGGTAGTGGCGAGCGTGATAGTACTGGTCATCGTGAAGACGCTGGTGCTCTATGTGTTGGCGCGGCTGAACGGCATGAGAAGCTCGGAGCGGATGCAATTTGCGGGGGTGCTAAGCCAGGGCGGAGAATTTGCCTTCGTGCTTTTTTCAACAGCATCTTCCCAGCGGCTGTTTCAGGGCGATCAAATGGCACTTTTGCTGGTAACCGTCACGCTGTCGATGATGACCACGCCACTGCTGATGAAGCTGATTGATAAATGGCTCTCCCGCCAGTTTAACGGCCCGGATGAAGAAGATGAAAAACCCTGGGTGGAAGACGATAAGCCGCAGGTGATTGTGGTGGGGTTTGGGCGCTTTGGTCAGGTCATCGGTCGCCTGTTAATGGCCAATAAGATGCGTATTACCGTTCTGGAACGGGATATTAGTGCGGTGAATCTGATGCGTAAATATGGCTATAAAGTCTATTACGGCGATGCCACACAGGTGGAGCTTTTACGTTCCGCTGGCGCAGAGGCGGCGCAGTCTATTGTGATCACCTGCAATGAACCTGAAGACACGATGAAGCTGGTGGAATTGTGCCAACAACATTTTCCGCATTTGCATATTCTTGCGCGAGCGCGCGGACGTGTAGAGGCGCATGAGTTATTACAGGCAGGTGTCACGCAGTTTTCCCGTGAAACTTTCTCGAGCGCACTGGAACTGGGGCGCAAAGCGCTGGTGTCGTTGGGGATGCATCCGCATCAGGCGCAGCGTGCCCAGTTGCATTTTCGTCGACTCGATATGCACATGCTACGGGAATTGATCCCAATGCACACCGATACGGTGCAAATCTCTCGTGCCAGAGAGGCCCGACGCGAGCTGGAGGAGATTTTCCAGCGGGAGATGCAGAAAGAACGGCGCCAGCTGGATGGCTGGGATGAATTTGAGTAGAGGATAACCATGGCAATTCGTAAACGTTTTATTGCAGGCGCAAAATGTCCGTCCTGCCAGGCGCAGGATTCGCTGGCGATGTGGCGTGAAAATAATATCGATATTGTTGAGTGTGTTAAGTGCGGTCATCAGATGCGCGAGGCCGATAAACAGGCCCGCGAGCACGTTCGCAAAGAAGAGCAAGTGATCGGGATTTTTCATCCGGACTAGCGATATGCCGCAGCTTTTTTTAAGCTAGAGGGTACACGGGTGCAGAATTCCGCTACAATCTGCGCCACTATTCTTTCCATGCTCAGGAGATATCATGAAAGTAGCAAAGGACCTGGTGGTCAGCCTGGCCTATCAGGTACGTACAGAAGACGGTGTGTTGGTTGATGAGTCTCCGGTGAGTGCACCGCTGGACTACCTGCATGGTCACGGTTCCCTGATTTCTGGCCTGGAAACAGCGCTGGACGGTCATGAAGTTGGCGACAAATTCGATGTTGCTGTTGGCGCAAACGACGCATACGGTCAGTACGACGAAAACCTGGTGCAGCGTGTTCCTAAAGACGTCTTCATGGGCGTTGACGAACTGCAGGTTGGCATGCGTTTCCTGGCTGAAACTGACCAGGGGCCGGTACCGGTAGAAATTACCGAAGTGGAAGACGACCACGTTGTGGTTGACGGTAACCACATGCTGGCTGGCCAGAATCTGAAATTCAACGTCGAAGTTGTCGCGATCCGCGAAGCGACCGAAGAAGAACTGGCTCATGGCCACGTTCACGGCGCGCACGGCCACGACCACGATCATGACCACGGTCATGACGGTTGCTGCGGTGGTCACGGCCACGACCATGGTCACGAGCACGGCGGCGAAGGCTGCTGCGGCGGTGGTGGTAAAGGTAACGGCTGCGGTTGCCACTAATACCCTTCGTCTTTCAACCCACAGCGGTGTTGGCTGCGCTTTCGAATCCTGGTCACATAGTTATCTATGCTCCCAGGACTTCCTCAAGCTTGCCGCCTTGCTGTGATTTGAAATCCTTTGGGTATATGTGAGTAGATCCGATAAGTGTTAGCGCTTTCGGACACAAAAAAAGCGGGAATATCCCGCTTTTTTTACGTCTCAATAATGTGGCGGAGGGGTCTCTTCAGACTGTGACGCGATATGAGACGGCTGAGTGGCTTTGAGCTTTTCTGTCAGCAGACGCAGATGGTCGCGCAGTTTGGCCATTTCCAGTTCATGTGCGGTCACGGTTACGTTCAGCTCTTCAATGGTTATCTCCTGAAACGCCAGGCGACTCTCCAGCTCAGCCAGGCGAGTTTCCATCGTTGTATCCTGCATGATTCACCTCTTCTGTTTTTCTCCGGCAGATCGCGGACTGCGGCGAATTCTACTTAACTTTGCCTGTTTGCACAGCACACAATCTTCGGTCACGAAACTAATTTAAACAAAAAGAGTCTGAAAAGTGGTGATAATAGGGCGTGCCTGTATGTTGATTTGTTCTGCAACGCTTTATAGTACATTTTTATGTTAGTTAACCCTGGGGTGAGATGCCCCGGCCCTGGAGAGATGGATGAAATCACTGTTTAAAGTAACGCTGCTGGCGACCACAATGGCCGTTGCACTGCATGCCCCGATCACCTTCGCTGCTGATGCCGCGAAACCAGCCGCTACTGCTGACAGCAAAGCAGCATTCAAAAATGACGACCAAAAAGCCGCTTACGCGCTGGGCGCGTCCCTGGGTCGTTATATGGAAAACTCCCTGAAAGAACAGGAAAAACTGGGCATCAAACTGGATAAAGATCAGTTGATCGCGGGTGTTCAGGATGCGTTTGCAGACAAGAGCAAACTGTCTGACCAGGAAATCGAACAAACTCTGCAGGCATTTGAAGCGCGCGTGAAGAGCTCCGCTCAGGCAAAAATGGAAAAAGACGCGGCTGACAACGAAGCCAAAGGTAAAGTATACCGCGAGAAATTTGCTAAAGAGAAAGGCGTTAAAACCTCTGCCACTGGCCTGGTCTACAAAGTAGAGAAAGAAGGTACCGGTGCCGCTCCGAAAGACAGCGATACTGTAGTCGTAAACTACAAAGGTACGCTGATCGATGGTAAAGAGTTTGATAACTCTTACACCCGTGGTGAGCCGCTCTCTTTCCGTCTTGACGGTGTTATTCCAGGCTGGACTGAAGGCCTGAAAAACATCAAGAAAGGCGGCAAAATCCAGTTGGTTATCCCACCGGATCTGGCATACGGTAAAACTGGCGTTCCGGGCATCCCGGCAAACTCCACGCTGGTCTTTGATGTTGAGCTGTTAGATATCAAACCGGCACCAAAAGCCGATGCGCAGCCAGAAGCTGCACCGGCTGATAAAGCTGCAGACAGGTTTTTTATTATCGACAGGATATAATTAATACTGGAAAGCGCCTTGTGCGCTGTATTACTTTAGATGCCCCTATAATAGTGATGAGCCTGCCCTGACAACATAACGACAGGCTCCTGAAAAGGAGTGCTTTTTTTCATGTCCAGGTCGCTTTTAACCAACGAAACCAGTGAGCTAGATTTGCTGGATCAACGTCCTTTCGATCAAACCGACTTCGATATCCTCAAATCCTACGAAGCGGTAGTGGACGGGTTGGCGATGCTCATTGGTTCCCATTGTGAAATCGTATTGCACTCTTTGCAGGATTTGAAATGCTCGGCCATTCGCATCGCTAACGGTGAACACACGGGCCGTAAAATTGGCTCGCCGATTACCGACCTTGCGTTGCGTATGCTGCATGATATGACGGGTGCGGATAGCAGCGTGTCGAAGTGTTATTTCACACGCGCGAAAAGCGGTGTCTTGATGAAGTCGGTGACGATTGCCATTCGCAACCGTGAGCATCGCGTGATTGGTCTGCTGTGCATCAACATGAACCTTGATGTTCCTTTCTCGCAGATAATGAATACCTTTATCCCGCCGGAGACCCCGGAAGTGGGATCAGCCGTGAACTTCGCGTCCTCAGTCGAAGATCTGGTGACGCAGACGCTGGAGTTCACCATTGAAGAAGTGAACGCCGATCGTAATGTCTCCAACAATGCCAAGAATCGTCAGATTGTCCTGAACCTGTATGAGAAAGGGATCTTCGATATTAAAGATGCGATCAATCAGGTCGCCGATCGTCTGAACATCTCTAAGCACACGGTCTACCTCTATATTCGCCAGTTCAAAAGCGGTGATTTCCAGGGGCAAGATAAGTAATGCGTTTTGCCATCATGGTAACCGGGCCCGCCTACGGCACACAGCAAGCGAGTAGCGCATTGCAATTTGCGCATGCGCTACTCGAAGAAGGACACGAGTTGTGTAGCGTTTTCTTTTATCGTGAGGGCGTGTATAACGCGAACGTTCTGACATCGCCCGCCAGTGATGAATTTGATTTAGTTCGAGCCTGGCAAAAGCTTCACCAACAGCATGGTGTGGCGCTGAATATCTGTGTTGCGGCAGCCTTGCGGCGTGGTGTTGTTGATGAGACTGAAGCAACACGCCTAGGGTTGTCTGGTGCTAATTTACAATCAGGATTTACTCTCAGCGGTCTTGGATCGCTGGCTGAAGCATCCCTGACGTGCGATCGCGTGGTGCAGTTTTAATGAAACGTGTTGCCTTTGTTTTTTCTACTGTGCCGCACGGCAGCGCATCCGGCCGCGAAGGACTGGATGCTTTACTGGCGACATCTGCATTAACGGAAGATCTCGGTGTGTTCTTTATCGGTGATGGTGTCTTCCAGATCCTCCAGGGGCAACAACCGGATGTCGTTCTGGCGAGAGACTATATTGCTACTTTCAAACTGTTAGGATTGTACGATATAGAACAATGCTGGCTTTGTGCGGCCTCATTGCGTGAGCGAGGCCTGGCAGAGGGAGCGAATTTTGTGGTTGATGCGACGGCGCTTGAACCGGAAGATTTACGCCGTGAGTTAGGCAACTTTGACGTCATTTTAAGGTTTTGAAACTCTCATGCTGCACACACTACATCGCTCCGCGTGGCTTACCGATTTCTCCTCTCTTCTTCGTCTGATTGATAAAGACGATGAGCTTTTATTGCTCCAGGATGGCGTGACGGCAGCAATCGAAGGAAGCCGTTTCCTTGAAAGTCTGCAAAATGCCTCCATTAAGGTCTATGTACTGGAAGAAGACATTAAGGCTCGCGGGTTGAGTGGTCAAATTTCAGACAGTGTCGTCAGGGTTAGCTATACTGACTTCGTCAGACTTACGGTGAAGCATCCCAGCCAGATGTCCTGGTAATTGTGGGATCGTTGTATATTTCTTGACACCTTTTCGACACCGACCTAAAATTCTGCGTCCTCATATTGTATGAGGTCGTTTTATTACGTGTTTACGAAGCAAAAGCTAAAACCAGGAGCTATTTAATGGCAACAGTTAACCAGCTGGTACGCAAACCACGTGCACGCAAAGTTGCAAAAAGCAACGTGCCTGCGCTGGAAGCATGCCCGCAGAAACGTGGCGTATGTACTCGTGTATATACTACCACTCCTAAAAAACCGAACTCCGCACTGCGTAAAGTTTGCCGTGTTCGTCTGACTAACGGTTTTGAAGTGACTTCCTACATCGGTGGTGAAGGTCACAACCTGCAGGAGCACTCCGTGATCCTGATCCGTGGCGGTCGTGTAAAAGACCTCCCGGGTGTTCGTTACCACACCGTTCGTGGTGCGCTTGACTGCTCCGGCGTTAAAGACCGTAAGCAATCACGCTCCAAGTATGGCGTGAAACGTCCTAAGGCTTAATGGTTCTCCGTTAAGTAAGGCCAAACGTTTTATATTAATGTCAAACTAAACTCTTAGAGTTTTGGACAATCCTGAATTAACAACGGAGTATTTCCATGCCACGTCGTCGCGTCATTGGTCAGCGTAAAATTCTGCCGGATCCGAAGTTCGGATCAGAACTGCTGGCTAAATTTGTAAATATCCTGATGGTAGATGGTAAAAAATCTACTGCCGAAACTATCGTATACAGCGCGCTGGAGACCCTGGCTCAGCGTTCTGGTAAAAACGAACTGGAAGCTTTC
The DNA here is from genome assembly GCF_005280975.1 of Citrobacter sp. wls716. Lineage (NCBI taxonomy): Bacteria > Pseudomonadati > Pseudomonadota > Gammaproteobacteria > Enterobacterales > Enterobacteriaceae > Citrobacter > Citrobacter sp. wls716. The sequence continues at coordinate 2,770 of NZ_SZWX01000025.1, read as the reverse complement.
GAAGTAGCTCTCGAAAACGTGCGCCCGACTGTCGAAGTTAAGTCTCGCCGCGTTGGTGGTTCTACTTATCAGGTACCAGTTGAAGTCCGTCCGGTCCGTCGTAATGCTCTGGCAATGCGTTGGATCGTTGAAGCTGCTCGTAAACGCGGTGATAAATCCATGGCTCTGCGCCTGGCGAACGAACTTTCTGATGCTGCAGAAAACAAAGGTACTGCAGTTAAGAAACGTGAAGACGTTCACCGTATGGCAGAAGCCAACAAGGCGTTCGCACACTACCGTTGGTAATCCCTTCGGAGTTTTAGTCACCAGGCGGGCGCTTCTAGTAAGCAGCCCGCTTTGGGCTACTTAAATTGAACGCCTAAAAGATAAACGAGGAATCAAATGGCTCGTACAACACCCATCGCGCGCTACCGTAACATCGGTATCAGTGCGCACATCGACGCCGGTAAAACCACTACTACCGAACGTATTCTGTTCTACACCGGTGTAAACCATAAAATCGGTGAAGTTCATGACGGCGCAGCCACCATGGACTGGATGGAGCAGGAGCAGGAGCGTGGTATTACTATCACCTCCGCAGCGACTACTGCATTCTGGTCTGGTATGGCTAAGCAGTACGAACCGCATCGCGTAAACATCATCGACACCCCGGGGCACGTTGACTTCACAATCGAAGTAGAACGTTCCATGCGTGTGCTTGATGGTGCAGTAATGGTTTACTGCGCAGTTGGTGGTGTTCAGCCTCAGTCTGAAACCGTATGGCGTCAGGCAAACAAATATAAAGTTCCGCGCATTGCGTTCGTTAACAAAATGGACCGTATGGGTGCGAACTTCCTGAAAGTTGTTGGTCAGATCAAAACCCGTCTGGGCGCGAACCCTGTTCCGCTGCAGCTGGCAATTGGCGCTGAAGAAGCGTTCACCGGTGTTGTTGACCTGGTGAAAATGAAAGCCATCAACTGGAACGAAGAAGATGCAGGCGTAACCTTCACTTATGAAGATATCCCGGCTGACATGCAGGAACTGGCTGAAGAATGGCACCAGAACCTGATCGAGTCCGCTGCGGAAGCTTCAGAAGAGCTGATGGAGAAATACCTGGGTGGTGAAGAACTGACTGAAGAAGAGATCAAAAAAGCTCTGCGTCAGCGTGTTCTGAACAACGAAATCATCCTGGTAACCTGTGGTTCTGCGTTCAAGAACAAAGGTGTTCAGGCGATGCTGGATGCGGTAATTGATTACCTGCCATCCCCAGTCGACGTACCTGCGATCAACGGTATTCTGGACGACGGTAAAGATACTCCTGCTGAGCGTCATGCTAGCGATGACGAGCCGTTTGCTGCTCTGGCATTCAAAATCGCTACCGACCCGTTCGTGGGTAACCTGACCTTCTTCCGCGTGTACTCTGGTGTGGTTAACTCCGGTGACACCATCCTGAACTCCGTGAAAACTGCACGTGAACGTTTCGGCCGTATCGTACAGATGCACGCTAACAAACGTGAAGAGATCAAAGAAGTTCGCGCGGGCGATATCGCTGCTGCTATCGGTCTGAAAGACGTGACCACTGGTGACACTCTGTGTGACCCGGATCACCCGATCATTCTGGAACGTATGGAATTCCCTGAGCCGGTAATTTCCATCGCGGTAGAACCGAAAACCAAAGCTGACCAGGAAAAAATGGGTCTGGCTCTGGGCCGTCTGGCTAAAGAAGACCCGTCATTCCGCGTATGGACTGACGAAGAATCTAACCAGACCATTATCGCTGGTATGGGTGAGCTGCACCTCGACATCATCGTTGACCGTATGAAGCGTGAATTCAACGTTGAAGCGAACGTCGGTAAACCTCAGGTTGCTTACCGTGAAGCGATTCGCGCGAAAGTTACCGATATCGAAGGTAAACACGCTAAGCAGTCTGGTGGTCGCGGTCAGTACGGTCATGTTGTTATCGACATGTACCCGCTGGAGCCGGGTTCAAACCCGAAAGGCTACGAGTTCATCAACGACATCAAAGGTGGTGTAATTCCTGGCGAATACATCCCGGCCGTTGATAAAGGCATCCAGGAACAGCTGAAATCTGGCCCGCTGGCTGGTTACCCGGTTGTTGATCTGGGCGTGCGTCTGCACTTCGGTTCTTACCATGACGTTGACTCCTCTGAGCTGGCGTTTAAACTGGCCGCTTCTATCGCCTTCAAAGATGGCTTTAAGAAAGCGAAACCAGTTCTGCTTGAGCCTATCATGAAGGTTGAAGTAGAGACTCCGGAAGAGAACACCGGTGACGTAATCGGTGACTTGAGCCGCCGTCGTGGTATGCTTCGTGGTCAGGAATCCAACGTCACTGGCGTTGTTATCCATGCTGAAGTTCCGCTGTCTGAAATGTTCGGATATGCAACCCAGCTGCGTTCTCTGACCAAAGGCCGTGCTTCTTACTCCATGGAGTTCCTGAAGTACGACGATGCGCCGAACAACGTTGCTCAGGCCGTTATTGAAGCCCGTGGTAAATAATCCACAGGATTAAAACCTAAGTCCCGTGCTCTCTCCATAGGGGAGAGCACTATAGTAAGGAATATAGCCGTGTCTAAAGAAAAATTTGAACGTACAAAACCGCACGTTAACGTCGGCACCATCGGCCACGTTGACCACGGTAAAACTACCCTGACCGCTGCAATCACTACCGTACTGGCTAAAACCTACGGCGGTGCTGCTCGTGCATTCGACCAGATCGATAACGCGCCGGAAGAAAAAGCTCGTGGTATCACCATCAACACTTCTCACGTTG